>NZ_JBFAWU010000027.1:0-74682 GCF_040680455.1 Streptomyces sp. NPDC052052
TCGTCCCCCAGCTCACCGACGAGGTCAAGTCCCGCAAGGGCTGATCCGTCCGCAAGCTCCGCCCCTCTCCTCCACGGTCCGGGGCCGCGTGGTGAACCCCACCACCCGGCCCCGGACCGTGCTGCGTCGGCGCCTCCGGAGCAGCACAGCGATGCGGGTTACCGTTGATGCGGAAAACACGACGGAGGCAGGAAAGATGCACGGCGAGTACAAGGTCCCCGGCGGCAAGCTGGTGGTGGTCGACCTGGACGTCATCGACGGCGCGCTGCGCAGCGTCCGGGTAGCGGGGGACTTCTTCCTGGAACCGGACGAGGCGATCACCGCCATCGACACCGCGCTGGAAGGCGCCGCGGCCGAGACCGACACCGCAGGCCTCGCCGCCCGCATCGACGCCGCCCTTCCCCGCGGCACCGTGATGTACGGCCTCACCTCCGAAGGCGTCGCCGTAGCCGTGCGCCGCGCACTGTCCCACGCGACCAACTGGACCGACTACGACTGGCGGCTGATCCGGGACGCACCCCAGTCCCCGGCCCTGCACATGGCCCTGGACGAGGTCCTCACCTCGGAGGTGGCCGCCGGCCGCCGGCCGCCGA
Organism: Streptomyces sp. NPDC052052; assembly: GCF_040680455.1. Lineage (NCBI taxonomy): Bacteria > Bacillati > Actinomycetota > Actinomycetes > Kitasatosporales > Streptomycetaceae > Streptomyces > Streptomyces sp. NPDC052052. The sequence continues at coordinate 594 of NZ_JBFAWU010000027.1, forward strand.
CGTTGCGCGTGTGGGAGTGGGCCGAACCGGCGGTCATCATCGGCAGCTTCCAGTCCCTCCGCAACGAGGTCGACCCCCAGGGTGCCGCCCGCCACGGCATCACCGTCGTCCGGCGCATTTCCGGCGGAGGGGCCATGTTCGTGGAGAGCGGGAACACGATCACCTACTCCCTCTCGGTCCCCGCCTCCCTCGTCTCCGGGATGTCGTTCGCCGACTCCTACGCCTACCTCGACGACTGGGTGCTCAACGCCTTCGCCGACATGGGCATCAAGGCCTGGTACCAGCCTCTCAACGACATCGCCACCGAGGCCGGCAAGATCGGCGGCGCCGCCCAGAAGCGCATGGTCGCCACCGACGGCGGCCCCGGCGCCGTCCTCCACCACGTGACCATGAGCTACGACATCGACGCCGACAAGATGCTCGAAGTCCTGCGCATCGGCAAGGAGAAGATGTCCGACAAGGGCACCAAGAGCGCGAAGAAGCGCGTCGACCCCCTGCGCCGCCAGACCGGCCTCTCCCGCCAGGCCGTCATCGACCGCATGCTCGACTCCTTCCGCAACCGCCACGGGCTCACCGCCGGCCAGGTCACTCCCGAAGAGATGGCCCGCGCCGAAGAACTCGCCCGGACCAAGTTCGCCAATCCGGAATGGACGGCCCGCGTTCCCTGACAGCCGCACCGGACGGGCACGGGTCGCCGTTGTACCGATGCTCCGGGGAGCGCACGCCCGCAGGTAAGTGGGGAGTCATGCTGCCGTCTGCGGGAGATCCTGCTCGGTCCAGATGCTCTTGCCCGCGGTTGTGTAGCGGGTGCCCCAGCGGCGGGTGAGCTGGGCCACGAGGAAGAGGCCGCGACCGCCCTCGTCCGTGGTCCGGGCGTGCCTCAGCCGCGGGGAAGTGCTGCTGGCGTCGGAGACCTCGCAGGTCAGAACGGACTGGCGGAGCAGCCGCAGCCGGATCGGGCCGGTGGCATGACGCAGCGCGTTGGTGACCAGCTCGCTGACGATCAGCTCGGTCGTCATCTCCAGTTCCTCCAGGCCCCATGCCTTGAGCACACGGGACGTCCGGGCCCGGACGTCCGCGACGGCTGCCGGGTCGGACGGCACGTCCCACGAGGCGACGTAGTCGGGGCTCAGCCGGTGGGTGCGGGCGAGCAACAGCGCGACGTCGTCGGGCTGCGGTACGGAGAGCAACTGTTCCACGACCGCCGTGCACAGGGCGTCGAGAGGAAGCCCGCGCTGGGCCAGGGCGCCGCCGAGGCGGGTCATCCCGCGTTCGGCGTCCCGGTCCCTGCCCTCGATGAGGCCGTCGGTGTACAGGGCGATCAGGCTGCCTTCCGGCAGCTCGACTTCCGCCGTCTCGAAGGGCAGACCACCCAGGCCGAGCGGGGGCCCCGCGGGCAGCTCGGGGAAGCTGACGTGCCCGTTCGGGGAGACGACGGCCGGGGGCGGGTGGCCGGCGCGCGCCATCGTGCAGCGCTGGGTGACGGGATCGTAGACGGCGTACAAACAGGTGGCGCCGAGCACGGCCGCGCCGCTCACCTCGCCCTCGGGTTCCTCGTCGCTCAGGCGGATGACGAGGTCGTCGAGGTGGGCGAGCAGCTCATCGGGGGAAAGATCCATGTCGGCGAGGGTGTGCACCGCGGTACGCAGGCGGCCCATGGTCGCCGCGGCGCTGATGCCATGCCCGACGACGTCTCCGACCACCAGGGCGACCCGGGCGCTGGACAGCGGGATCACGTCGAACCAGTCACCTCCGACCCCGTCCTTGGCATCCGCCGGAAGGTAGGAGGAGGCCACGTCCAGCGCCCTCCCGCCGGGCAGCATGTGCGGAAGCAGACTGCGCTGCAGCGTCAGCGCCGCGGCGTGCTCACGGGTGTAGCGGCGGGCGTTGTCCACGCACACGGCCGCGCGTGCCACCAGTTCACGGGCCGACAACACGTCGTCCGGTTCAAAAGGGGGCCGATTCACCGTTCGGAAGAAGGTGGTCAGGCCGAGCACCGTGTCACGGGCCCGCATGGGTACGGCGATGAGGGAGTGCAGACCGTACTTGCGGAACTTCGCCACCCTGTCGGGCTGTTCGGCCTCCCACAGGTGACCGGTGGATTCGAGGATCGGGAACAGGACGGGTTCGCCGTGGCTGAGGAACCGGACGTCGTGGGGCGGAGGCAGGGAATCCGCCATGTCCCCGATCTGGAAGATCGCCTCCGGGCAGCCCTCGCGCACCGACTTCATCGCCACGCGACACATCGGCGGCCGGTACCGTGCGTCACCACCGCGTGAGGAGCCGGCTGTCGTGTCCAAGGGAGCTGTGCCGGTGGGCCAGGGGCCGGGCTCCTCGGGGCGGGCGACCGGCGCCAGCAGGTCGACGGTGACGAAGTCGGCGAACCGCGGCACCGAGAATTCGGCCAGCTCCTCGGCCGTTCGCCACACGTCCAGGGTGCTGCCGATGCCGGCTCCGGCGTCGTGGACCAGGGCCAGGCGTTGCTGGGCCTGCCACCGGTCGGTGACGTCCACGACCATGTAGCAGAGGCCCCAGACGGTACCGTCGGCATCGGTCAGCGGGAAGAACGAACTGGAGTAGGCGTGCTCGCGCTGCGGATCGGCCCAGCTCCAGCCGTGGTACTCGTAGTCCGTGACGGGAACCCCGGACTCCAGCACACCGCGCATCACGGCCTCGATGGCATCGGTGTCCAGCCCGGGGAGTACTTCGCCCATCCGGCGGCCCAGGCGCTGCTCGCGCGGGACGCCGCCGATGCTTTCCAGGGTGGCGTTCATCCAGACGTAGCGCAGTTGCCGGCTCACCACCGCCATTCCTACCGGTGCGCTGGTCAGGAAGGCGTTCAGGACGGACTGCCCGACCGTCCGCTCCGGACTCCGTTCCCGTCCGGAGATCAGGAAGCACTCCTGGCCCTCCAGGTGGAACGAGGCCGAGACCCGCAGATCCACTTCGATCCGCCGGCCGTCGCGCCGCCGCACGACGGCGACACCGCTCCACCCCGAGCCCTCGTGGCACCGTTCCACGATCCGCGCCACCCGCACCGGATCCTCCGGCACCGCGAGCAGGAAGCCGGCGGACCGCCCGACCACCTCGGCCGCGCGGTGTCCGAGCAGGTCCTGCGCGCTGCGCGTCCACCCGATGACCGTTCCGGCTGTGGTGACCACCGCGGTCGCGTCGTGCGCCGTACCGAAGGGGGACTGGATGGCGCTGGGCTGCGGAGGTTCCGGCCCGGGCACCGACTGAGGGACTGCGGACGTCATCGTGGTCACCACCATCCACTCCGTTCCCGTACATGGTCCCGCCGATCGCGCTCGGGTGCGATCGGCGGGGCCGGGCGGGCAACGCGGCGAGAAGCGGCACCGGGGCACGCGAGCCCGGCATGACCCGAACAAGGGGCCCTGGGCGACACGGCGAACCGCGCCCACGCCCGCCGACCGGTGTGCGGATGCGGGCGGAGGGCGGGCGGAGGTCCTGGGGGGGGGGTTAGTTTCCGTCGCGCAAGCCGACGGGCGCCGCCGGGGGCCGGTGCGCGTACCAGCGGCGGTCCGCCTCCAGTTGGGCGGCCAGCGAGATCAGCGTCTCCTCGCTGCGGGACGGGCCGAGCAGTTGTGCCCCGATGGGCAGCCCGTCGCCGGTGAACCCGGCCGGAACGTTGATGCCGGGCCAGCCCAGTACGTTCCAGGGCCAGGCGTACGGGCAGGCCTCGGCCATCGTCACATCGGTGCGCCAGGCACTCAGCCCGTCGAATCTGCCGATCGGGGGAGGCGGCAGGGCCGTCGTCGGCGTGAGCAGGACGTCGTAGCCGGCGCCGGCCCGGGACGTGCGGAAGAACGCGCCGATCCTGCGGTGCTGGCACACCTCCCGCTCCCTGGCCGCGCGCACCACTCGGCCGGCGAGCCGGGTTCCGGTGCGCAGGGCGCTGCGGGTGCGCGGGTCGAGGAGGGTGGGGTCCGGGTGGCGGGCGGCGAGTTCGGCGATCCCGACGGTGGCCCGGGGGACGAAGCCGAGGCCGATCAACCCGTAGCGGGGCCTGGCCTCCTCGACGTCGTGGCCGAGGAGGGCGAGGGCCTCGGCCATTGCGGTGACGGCCCGCCGCACCTCGGGGTGGAGCGTGGCGCCGCTGAGGGTGAGCGGAGGGCGCCAGGCAAGGGCGATGCGCAGCCTGCCCGGGTCGCGGCGAGCGGCGGCCGACGCCTCGACGGGGGGCGGGCGGTGTGGGTCGTCGGGGTGGTGTCCGGCCACCGCGTCGAGCAGCAGCGCGGCGTCGGCGACGGTCCTGGCCAGGGGGCCGTTGACGGTGAGGCCCTGGAACGCGTCGATCTGCGGGTGGCCGGAGATCCGGCCGCGCTGCGGTTTGATGCCGACGAGGTGGGTCCAGGCCGCGGGGATGCGCACGGATCCGGCGCCGTCGGACCCGAGTGCGGCGGGGACGAGCCCGGCCGCCACGGCCGCCGCGGAGCCACCGGACGAGCCCCCGGGGGTGTGTCCGGTGTTCCAAGGGTTGCGGGTGGCACCGAAGGCCCGGCCCTCGGTGAACGGCCACTGGCCCAGTTCGCAGGAGTTGGTCTTCCCGACGATCACGGCCCCGGCGGCCCGCAGTCGGCGTACGACCTCGCTGTCGGCGGTCGCGGCGGGCAGATCGCCGTCACAGCCGAAGTGGGTCGGCATCCCGGCCACGTCGGTGTCGTCCTTGACGGCCACCGGAACCCCGAGCAGGGGCAGCCGCTCCCCCGCGGCGAGCCGCCGGTCGGCCTCGGCGGCCTCGGCGAGCGCGGCCGAGGCGCGCAGGTGCCGGAACGCGTTGAGGGTGCCCTGGCTCGCTTCGATACGCATCAGGGCCGCGGACACCTGTTCGACCGAGGTGGTACGGCCTTCGGCCAGCTCGCGTGCACTGTCGGCCAGCCCGGTCGGGCCGGCCGGTTCCGTGGTTTCGACGGCTTCCGTTGAGGACATCGGCTGCCCGCCTTCCTCGAATCGGCAGGTGCGCGCCGGCACCTGTACGCCCAAACGAACTTACCGGAGGGTAACGAGTGGGGAGAAGTCCGCTCGACCGTTCGGTGGACGGTGGACGATGGACAAAGATCGGGGGTCTCGGTCCTGCCTGCTACGGTCGCGGACGGAGGGGGGCCGGCACAAGTACGGCCCGCAGCGGCGCGTGGAACCCACCCGGTCGCGCCGCCACCGGTCCCGGCCCTCGACGTCCGTGCCGCGCCGGGCCGCTGGATGGCGCCGACGGTGCGGTTTCCGGCCGTCAGCCGAGTACGACGTACCGCACCGACGAGGACACCAGGCTGAACCACCCGACCGCAGTCGGCGAGCGGCCCCGACCTGACCTTGCGTCAGAGTCCGCGGGTCAGAACCCGGGATTCTCAGCGATCCAAGGGCTGTCCCGTCATCCCCGGCGGGCGCCCGACGACAGCTACGGCACCTCGCAGCGTTGTCGGGCTCATCCGCATACGATCCGGTATGAGGACGACCCTCCGCCTTGCGATGCACCGCATCTGACGCCGCGCACTCATCCACCGGGGATGACGGGACGGCCCTCAGCCCACCTGCACGAGCCGGGTCTCTCGGAATCCCGCCGGGCGGAACCGGCCCGTCAGCGCCGCCTCGGGCGCGCCGGACAGGACAAGGAGGTCGTGGCCGGGGGCCTGAGCGACCTCTGGCCAGGACAGCCGCGCACCGCGGTAGCGTCCCCACGTCACCACCAGGGCGGGGTCGGAAAGTGCCCGCAACGTGAGGAATCGGTCGGCGTGTTCGCCGGCCAGGTTGGGGTCGAGCGCCTCGGAGGGGACGGGGACGAAACCGAAGCGGCTCTTGAAGGTGAACAGTCCCGGCTGCACGACGTGTCCGAAGAGGGACGGGTCGTTGCCGAGAGACGCATGGGCAAGGCCGTTCTCACGGGCGAAGCCGAGCGCCTCCGTGTAGGCGACCCGCATCACCCGGCTCATGCGGGCGTCGGCACAGGCCGCGGAGAAGCGCATCTGCAGCACCGACTGCTCGGGGCGGATCCACCAGATCGACCCGACCATCATGGTGTCGCCGTCGTACACGCAGACGCTGACGTGTTCGGGGGCCCGCTCGAGCAGCCGCTCGCGCCAGCGGCGGGCGAAGTTCTTCCCCCGTGGCATGGCCTCGATCTGCCGGTCGTACACCACCAGGAACTCGTCCAGGAACTCCGGGGTCAGCCCCACGCGGACGCCGACGCGCAGCCCTTCATCGTGGACGAAGCGGCGACCGAGGCGGATGTTGCGGCGCTCGGTTCCAGGCAGCGCCGCCTCGAATTCCTCCGCGGACTCCCTTACGGGAGCACACCAGTTGATCCAGCGCGGGCGCACCACGAACCCCAGCTCGGCCAGCGTCGCCTCGTCGAGCCCGTCGGACGCTGCCAGTCTGACGATGTCGACCGGCTCTTCGGCCTCCTTCCAGACCTGCCGCGCGACCTCATCCGGTTCGACGGTGGCCACGACGAGGTGGTCCTGCTCAGCGATCTCCACCGGAGACTCCTTCCGTGCGGGCCCCCACCGGGGCGGCACACCCGCTGTATCGCGTGTAGACGGCCCAGATCACGATCGCGACGGCCCACAGGCCCAGGGCCGGCAGCCAGTACCAGATGCCGTCGAGGCGGCTCGCCCACGCGTAGAGGAAGCCGGAGAGTGGAGTGGCTCCCGTGATGAACATGCGAATGGTCGCGTTGGCCCGGCCGGCCACGTCGGCGGGGATCGTCTCCTGCCGGTAGGTGATGGACGCCACGTTGCTCACGGCGACCGCGAAGCACTCCACCATGAAGCCGAGGAGCCGCACGGGCAGCAGCGGCGTCGCCACCAGGACGAGGCCCGCGAAGGCGACCAACTGGGCTGCCAGAATGCGCCGTTCGGGGCCCCACGCGGGCACGAGCCCCGGTGCGAGGCGGCTCGCGAGAGCGCCCATGAGCAGGCCCACCGCCATCACCACGGAGATCACGCCGGTATTCACTCCCTGATCACCGAACTCGGTGATCAGGGCCGGCTCCAGCTGGCCGATGGCGAGATTCGTCATCGACATGGTCACCACGAGCCAGAGAATCTCGCGGCGGCCGACCCAGCGGAAGCCGGTCGCGAGGTCACGGCGGATGTCGAGCTTCTCGTGGTTCGACGCCACCCTGGGCAGCAGCATCCCGACACCGCTCGCGAGCAGGTACAGGACCGCGATGCACAGCACGGCGGGCGCCGGACCCAGGATGCTGAAGCCGGCGCCGCCCAGGATCAGTCCGATGACCTTCGACAGCTCGATTGCCGAGTTCAGCTTGGCCACGGCCACGGGGCGGGCCGGCGCGCTGATCAGCTTGGGGATGAGCACGAACTGACCGGTGATCGTGGACGCGACCCCGCCGACGCCCGAGAGCAGCACCAACCCGGCCACCGCCACCTGACTGGACAGCAGTGACGCCAACAGGACCAGGCAGAGGGCCTGTTGCACCTGGGCCAGCACGAAGATCGTGCGCTTGTCGAAACGGTCGATGAGCGCGCCCAGGAACGGCGAGCCGACGTAGGTGACACCGCGCAGCGCGAAGGAGACCAGGGACAGGGCGACGGAGTCGGACTCCGCGAGCACGGCCAGCGGGATGACGATGCCGAGCTGCCAGTCCGCGACCTTGGACAGCATCGACGACGAGACCAGCACGCGCAGCACACGCGCGTCGTTCGCCGGTGCGGGCGCGAAGGCCACCGTCATGAGGTCACGTCGCCGGGCCGGACCGGGATGGCGAGGCCGCGGGCGGCGAGCTCCGGGTGGGAGCAGAGGGCCGCGAGGCCACGGGCCGTATTGGCCTCGACCCCGCTGTCGTCCACCTCGTGCACGACCCAGCCCCAGGCGTGCGCGTACTCGCGGAACAGCTTGGCCGTCTCGTCCTGCAACCGGCTGAACGACTCCTCGCTGCGCTCCCCCGCGGGCCCGTAGTCCTCAAGCGCACCGACCGCCCCGTTCTGCGCGGTGCGCCAGCGGTACGCGTACGAGGACGGGCCGTCGACGAGAATACCGACGTCCGGGCGCAGCAGCGCCGAGCCGAAGATCAGGTCCAGGATTCCCCGGACGATGCGGACCAGTTCCCCCACCGGTCCGGCCGCGGGATCGCCGTCCAGGTCTCCCTCGGCGGCAAGGCGCTCGGCCACCGCGAGCTCCTTGAGGACGTGCTTGACGGGATAGGACTCCTGGACCACGACGGCGCCCCTGGCCAGAGCCCGGCGGGTCACCTCCGACGCCAGCAGGATGTTGCCGGCGATCTCCACGAACGCGGCGGCGAGCGCGCCCGACGCCCGGTTGCGCATCACGGGCTCGGCCGCCAGATGGCGCTCCCAGCCCTTGTCCCGCCACTCGTCGTAGCCGCGCGGGATGTCCAGCGGCTCGCCGTCGCGCTCCCCCGCCCCGTACAGGGTGCGGAAGGATTCCAGCCAGAGCTGCTGCAGGGGCACCGCCGGCCAGGGCGCGGCAGTCTCCTCCAGCGCGGCCCGCCAGGTGACGGTCACCACGTCCTGGCCGCTTCGCCGTACGTGTTCTTCGAAGGCGCGGCACAGCGTGCTCTTGCCTATGCCGTCTATGCCGAGGAAGGCGACGGTCATGCCTTGGTTCATGTGTCTCTCCGGTGTTCCTGGCGGGTGGTCACTCGTCGTCGGCCGGGGCCGGGGTCAGCACGCGTCGTTCAGGCGTCGGAGAATCTCCTCCACGTAGCAGCGCAGCCCCTCGACGCGGGATTCGGCCAGGCCCGCGCGCACCAGTCGGGCCGCCGTGGCCCGGTCGGCGCCGGTGGCCAGGGCCTGGGCAAGGATGAGTTCGTAGGTGACGGGGCGGGCCGGATCGACCGACCAGGCGTACGAGACGCCCTCGACATCCGCCAGTTCGAGGTGGTCGAGAGTGCCCACGGCGGGGAAGTCCGCCAGCTCCTGGGGGTGCACGAAGAGCCGCGCCTCCAGGCAGTGCAGCGCCCGGTCGACGGGCACCTCACTCGATGCCACCGACTCACCCCGGGCAATGCGGAGTTGGAGCTCCACGAGGTCCGTGTCCAGTTGGGCCTCGGACATCTGGTAGGCCAGCGGAAGCCTGCCGTTGACCTCCAGGAAGTAGTAACAGTCGGGTCCCACGATGAACTCGACCGTCATGACGTTGTGCAGCCCGAAGGCGCGCGCGACCCGGGCCGCGTCCATCCGCATGGCCTCGACGGTCCGCGCGTCGACGCCCGCGACGGGCGCGGCCTCCAGGAGTTTGAGACCGTCGGCGACCAGCAGGCTCTCACGTTCGCCGAGAGGCAGCACGGTGCCCTGGTGGTCCACGGCGAGACCGACCCCGACGACCCGGTTCACGGGCAGGAACTTCTCGATGTACCAGGAGGTGTCCGCCGCGCCCCCCGCCACGGCCCGTTCGACGTCGCTCTCGGTGTGGGCGACGCGCACCTCCTGACCGCCGTAGCCGAACTCCGGCTTGAGGACGACCGGCAGGCCGATCTCCCGCGCACGGGCGAGGACTTCGGTCCGGCCCCGGCCGGCGGCGTGCGGGAGCACGGGGATGCCGACGCGGTGAGCGGTCTCGACGGCCGCCGCCTTGCTGCCCGCCAGGCGCAGGGCGGCCGCCGTCGGCCCGACGAAGGTCACGCCGCGGTCCTCCAGGCCCGACACGAACTCGGCGTTCTCGGCCAGCGAGCCGTACCCCGGGTACACGCAGTCGACGCCGCTGCGGTCCACGGCGTCGAGGACGCGCACGGCCGAGTCGTAGGTGTCGGGCAGTCCGCGGCCCGGGACGGCGACCTCGTGGTCGGCCCAGGCGACATGGGTGTTCTGGGTGTCCGTGAGCGCGGTCAGGGCGGTGGTCTCCAGGCCCAGCTTGCGGCAGGTCTGCGCGGCACGGACCGCGATGGCCGCTCGGTTGGCGATGAGGACGTGCTGCATCGGGCCTCCATTCCGGACGGGCCGCCCGGGGGTCGGGGTCATCGGTCGAACCGCTCGAACCAGTGCGCGCATGCCTGCGCGAGGCGGAAAATCCGCTCCTCGTCGTGCACGTCGGAGCTGTACTGCCACTGCAGCCGGAGGGTGTCGGGCGCCGTCTCCGCGTAGATCTTGATCCGGTACGGCTGGGTGCGCTCGGGCGTCATCTCCGTGCCGACCGCCCCGTCCGACAGCCGGAACGGGCCGGACAGTTCGAGGTCATGCATGCGGGAGCCGAGGAAGTTGAGGTAGACGTCCGGTGCGGGCAGCGCGGCGAGACGGCGACGCACCCACTCGTCGTCATGGAGGTGACGCAGGGCGCCCCAGGTCTGCTCCATGTCGCGGATCTCGGTGATCTGGCGCCGCAGCAAGGCCGCCGTCTCGGCGTCCGTGGCCTGTTCGGGCAGGCTCAGCACATACGGCGCGATGCTGTTGAGCCAGCCGACCGCGTCCGGGTAGCCGGGCCCGCCGCTGGGATCGGTCCGGCCGTGCCTGCACACGTCGACGGCCCCGGTCCGGCTCACGCCTTCCTCTGCGGTGGCCGCCACCAGCGCCGAGATCAGCAGCTCCTCGACCCGTGCCGCGGCGACACCGTCCGGCAGGGGTATCCGCGTGGTGAGGGACTTGATGCAGCTCAGATGCATGCTCCCCGTCGGCCGCTCCGCCGGCAGGGGCCGCAGCGACGGCCAGGGCAGCTCCTCCCAACGGCGCAGAAACAGCTCACCCAGCGGACCGTTGACGAAGCGGCGCAGGGTACCCGCGTGTTCGGCCCAGGACGTGGCGGGCGCCGGGTCCAAGGCGTCGGGCGTACCCGTGACGGCCGCCTCGTACAGCGCGCTCAGGTCCCGAGCGAGGATCTTGAGCGACATGCCGTCGGCAACGAAGTGGTGGAACACCAGGAGGAGCCGGTGACCGGTCGGCCCGGAGCAGAAGGCCGCGCGCCACACGGGCCCCTCCCGCAGGCTGAGGGAGCGCTGGAGGAGGTCGGCCTCCTCCAGAAAGGCGGCGTTCTCGTGGTCGTCGGCCGGGAGTTCGTGCCACGACAGCGGCACCTTCGCCGCCCGGTCCGTGAGGGGCACCGGTGCGCCCACCGGGCCGGTCAGCCGCAGCCGCAGCGCGGGGTGACGCTCGGCGAGCCGCGCCAGCGCCTCCTCCAGGGCCGTGCGGTCGACGGAGTCGGCCACGTCCAGGAGCATCGAGACGTTGTAGTGGTCGCCGTCCTTGTAGTCCCACTCCAGGAAGCGGTGCTGCGCCGGGGACAGCGCGGTCGGCAGCTGCGCGGACCGGGCCGGGGCCGGGCCGTCCGCCCGCCGCGCCTCGGCCAGCTGGGACAGTTCCCCGAAGGTGCGGGTGGCGTACAGATCGGCCGGGCGGACGTGGATGCCGAGCGCACGGGCCCGGATCGCGACCTCCATCGCGCTGAGGCTGTCGCCACCGAGGTCGAAGAAGCTGCTCGTGGGCAGGATCTCGGCAAGCCCGAGGACCTCCCGCCACACCCCGGCAAGCTCATCGCCTGCGGCGGGCAGGGGGCGGTCGAGACTGCTCAGCGCCCGTCGGTCCGTCTTGCCGTTGGGGCTCAGGGGGATCTCCTGGACCGCGACGATGCGGTGGGGCAGGGCGTACGCGGGCAACTCCCGTGCCAGCCGGGAGCGGAGCGCTCCGGTGTCGGCGGGCGCTCCGTCGGCCGGCACGACGTAGGCGACGAGCCGCAGGGAATGGTGGCCCCGCTCCGCGACGACGGCCGCCGCACGGACGCCGTCGAGGCCGGCCAACCGCTGTTCCACTTCACCCAGTTCGACCCGGTGCCCGCGGATCTTCACCTGGTCGTCGGTGCGGCCCACGTAGACGACGCGGCCGTCCGGCCCGCGCCGGGCCAGGTCGCCCGTGCGGTACAGGCGCTCACCGGGCCGGAACGGATCGGGCACGAAGCGTTCGTCCGTCAGCTCCGGGCGGTCGAGATAACCGAGGGCCAGTCCGGGACCGCCGATGTGGATCTCGCCGGTCTCGCCGTCGGCGCACCGGTCGCCGTCCCGCAGGATCTCCACGACGGTGCCGGGCACGGGGCGGCCGATGGTGATGTCCGGTGCTCCGCCGGGAGTGGCCCCGGCAGGGATGGGCGGTGCCTCGTACGCCGTCGGTACCTTCTCGTACAGCGAGTAGATCGAGGTCTCGGTGGGGCCGTAGATGTTCCACAGGGAACCGGCCGAGCCGAGAGCGGCGATGAGGGCCGGGGTGAGGCTCTCTCCGCCGGAGACGACCCGGAGCCGCCGCGAGGGGCGCCAGCCGAACGAGGTGAGCGCGCTGAACATGGACGGGGTGCCCATGACGAACGTGGCCCCCCGTGCGTCGAGCGCCTCGTCGAGGAGCTCCGGGTCGCGTGCCACGGCACGGTCCACGAGATGCACCGTGCCCCCGCTGACCAGCGGCAGCAGGATCTCGAGCTGGGCGAAGTCGAAGGAGAACGCGGCAAGCGCGAGCACCGAGTCGTCCTCGGTGAAGCCGAACGCCTCCTTGCTGTGGCGCAGGATGTGCACGAGGCCCCGATGAGCGAGCACGGCTCCCTTGGGCGTGCCCGTGGAGCCGGAGGTGTAGATGACGACGGCGGCGTCGTCCGGTGTACCGGCCGAGGGCACCGCCGCACCGGGCTCACTCTCCGTACTGGTACCGGCACCGCTGTCGGCGTCGACGTACACGAGCCGCTGCCCCGCGCCGTGTGGCGGATCGGGCAGGGAACGCCGGGTGAGCAGAGCCACGGGACGGGCGTCCTCGACCATGAACCGGAGCCGCTCGGCCGGGTACTCGGGGTCCAGCGGGAGGTAGGAGCAGCCGGTGAGCAGCGTCGCGAGGACGCCGGCCACCAGATCCCGGGAGCGGTCCAGATGGAGGCCGATCCGATCGCCGGGGCGAGCCCCGCTACGCACCAGGTCACGGCTCACCTCCTCTGCCCGGACCAGGAGTTCGGCGTAGGTCCAACTTCCTTCGGCATCCTGGACGGCCGGTCGGTCGGGGGTGCGCAGCGCCTGGGCGCGCACCACCTCGTGGATCAGCTCCGGCGGCTCCCCGCCGGCGTCACCGGGCACGCCGAACGCGTCGCAGTACAGCGCGAGTTCGGCCTCGACGCACTCGATGAGCGTGTCGTCCCGCTTGAAGCCGTGCCGTTCACCCTCGAAAACCAGGTGCCGGTAGGGCGCCGATTCGGCGGACACCCCGGCCAGGAACGCCTCCGCCTGCGCGGGCGGACAGATCGGGTCGGCACTGCCCTGGAACAGCAGGAAGGGGACGTCGACCCGGGCCGCCGCATGGGCGGGCGACCGCGCCACGTACGTACCCTCCGCCTGGGGCCAGGGGCCGATGAGGGTGTCCAGATAGAACGCCTCGAACCCCCCGTTCTGGGACTCCCGCCAGCTGACCGGGTCGAGGACGGGGTAGTACAGCGCCGCGCAGCAATACGTGTCCAGGGTGGTCAGGGACACCGCCGCGGTCCAGCCGCCGGCGCTGGCACCGCGGATCGCGAGCCGGTCAGGATCCGCGCTGCCCTCGGCGGCGAGCGCGCGTGCGACCTGGGCGCAGTCCGCGACGTCGGCGACGCCCCAGGCGTTCCGCAACCGGTTGCGGTACGCCCTGCCGTACCCGGTCGAACCGCTGTAGTTGACCCCGACCACGCCGATGCCACGACTCGTGAGGTAGGCGATCTGCAGGTCGTAGGCCAGGGGGAAGCGGCTGGTCGGCCCGCTGTGCGCGAACACCACGTACGGAGGCCGCTCGGCGGGCAGGCCGCCGAAGTGCGGATTGCGCGGCGGGAAGACGACGGCGTGCACCGGCCGCCCGTCGGGCCCCTCGAAGGTGCGGCCCTCCGGTCTGGGCAGCAGGGCCGGTTCGACCGTGGCCCGAGGCGTCGACAAGGGTGTGCACGTGCCCGCGTCGGTGTCGAAGCGTACGGCCGTGAATCCCCGGTCCGGGCCGGCCCCGACCGCGATCAGACGGTCGCCGTCGCTCGCGAGCAGCGGCGCCCACTCCGTGAACGGGCCGTCCAGCGGAAACAGTTCGCCCCGTACGGGGTCGAGGATCGAGAGCCCCATCGCGTGCGTGCCGTGGACGACCGCAAGCCGCCCGCCGGGCAGCGGAGCGCACCAGGTGAGGCCCAGCTTGGTCAGCGCCCCGGCGAACTCCTCCTCCCGTGCGCACACATTGACCGACGCCCCGCCGTCGAGATCGGCCCGGTGCACATTCCACCAGCCCGATCGGTCGGTGATGACGTAGAGCTCACCGTCGTCGGTCCATTCGACCTGGGCGACGGACTCCTCGGGGCCGCCGGCGACGGCACGGACCCCGGACAGGGAGCCGTCGTCGCGTATCTCCGCGACGCACGCCCAGCTCGCGTCCCACGGCATGGCCGGGTGGTCCCAGCCGATCCAGGCGACGCGACATCCGTCCGGCGCAAGGCGCGGCCCCGTGAAAAAGTCATGATGCTCCGTCAGCAACCTGAGTGCTTGCGGAGATTGGGCTCCGGTTCCGTCCAGGGGAACGGCCACCAGGTCGCGTTCGGGCGCCCCGTCGGGCCCGGTGCTCTCCCGCACGCACCAGACCTCCGTCGGGGCGGCCCCCGCACCGGGCCACAGGACCGGGTCGGCGAAGGTCAGCGAACGCACGCTGGTAGCGGGAGGTGTGAGCGGCCGCGGTTCGGCGCCGGGGGACGCGGGGGCATACCGGTACAGCCGCTGGTCGCCCGCGTGCACGAAGACGATCAGCGGGCCGTCCGCGGTCATCGCCCCGGCCCAGGCCCGACCGCCGTAGTCCATCACGCGGCTGCGCACGTTCCACGGTGCCGGCAGCGCGCTGTGCGCGACGCCGTCGACGACCCGCATCAGTGTGGTACGGCCGCCTTCGTGAGGCAGCCGCTCCGACCACCAGATCTCCTCGCCGACGAAGCCGGGCCAGTTGGGGTGGCTGTCCGTAGCGGCGACGTCCGCCGCCGAGATGGGGGAAGTCCATGCCCCGTAGGGCGCGGCCTGTCTCATGCCCACTTCCTTCTGCGTCAGTGGATCTTCTGCGTCAGTGGATGGCTCGCAGCGCCCGCAGCACCAGCGACCTGTCCAGGCGTACGGGGTTGTTGACGGCTCGCGCCGTGGAACCGAGACCCGCGTCGGCGTAGTCCGGCAGGTCCCGCTCACCCACGCCGTAGTCGGAGAGCCGCGGCGACCAGCCCAACTCCGTGAGCAGTCCGGAAAGACGGCGGGGCACGTCGACGGCGTCCAGCTGCCAGGTCGACGCGACGACGTCCAGTTGCGCCCGGACGTGGGCCGGGCCCCGTTCGTCCTCGCAGTGGGCCGTGGACCAGCGCGTGTTGTACCCGTACAGCCACTGCAGGTTCAGGAGGCAGGCCACCCCGTGCGGCACCCCGTGACGGGAGGTCAGGCGGTAGGCGAAGGCGTGCGCGGCTGTGGTCCGGGTGACGTTGATGGCGCGCCCCGCGTCCAGCGCGGCCCGGGCCAGCTGCTCGCGCACGGGCAGCGAGGTGTCCTTGAGACCGTCCCCGAGCGGGCCCGTCAACGCGTGCAGTGCCCGCACCGCATCGGCGCGTGAGCCGTCCACCGAACGTCTGGCCCACAGCGACTCGACCGCGTGGCACAGCGCGTCCATGGCGCAGCTCGTCGTGACACTGGCGGGGCAGGTGGCGGTGAGCTCGGGGTCGACGACGGAGCGGGTGGCGGCGGCCAGAGGATGGTCGAAGGAATGCTTGCGCTCCCCGTCGAAGACCGTGGCGAACCGGGTCACCTCGCTGCCGGTACCGCTTGTCGTCGGGACCAGGACCAGCGCGCCGGCCCTGGGCGCCGGGTCGAGGGGCGCCCCGCCGAGGACGACGAGGGCGGCGTCGCGGTCGGCGGGCAGGACGCGCACCATCTTGGCGACGTCCATCGCGCTGCCACCGCCCAGGCCCACGACGAGGTCCGGTCGCCAGCGCTCGCGCAGGGCGCAGCCGGCCAGGACGTCGTCGAGGTCGGGGTTGGGCCGGAAGCCCGTGAAGACCCGATGGCGCGCGGAGGTCAGCCAGTGGCCGAACCCGGCCCGCGCGAGGCCGCTTTCGCTGCCCACGACCAGCACACGCCGTGCCCGGTACTCGTCGAGCAGGGCGTCGAGCCCGCGGGCCGCTCCCGCCGCGAACAGCACCGGGGCCGCACCGCCCTGCTCGTACGTGTCATCGGTCAAGGCACGACTCCTCGGCCCGGAGCCGTGCCGCGAAGCCCTCGCGGATGTCGTCCGTGGTCATGGCGGCGGTGGCGCGCGAGAAGGCGGAGGAGCCGCCCGCAGCCACCGGTACGACGACGAGGTGGGGGCCGTCGCCCGCGAGGGCCTCGGTCAGCGCCGACGTGACCTCTGCGACGGTCGTGGCGGTGCACGCCGTCCGGTAGCCGGCCGCCCGGGCGACGGCCGCGAAGTCCGTCGCATGCGAGGTGGTCGCCTGCCCGCCGGTGGACTCGTAGGTGCCGTTGTCGAAGACGACGTGGACCAGGTTGGCCGGCGCGGCGGCACCCACGGAGGAGAGCGTTCCCAGGTGCATGATGGCCGCGCCGTCACCGTCGAGCACCACCACCGGCGTGCCGGGGGTGCGCAGGGCGGCCCCCAGGCCGAACGCGGCGGCGTGCCCCATCGAACCCTGCATGTAGAAGTGGTCCTTGCGGCCGGTGACACCGAAGAGCTCACGGGAGGTGTAACCGGTCGTCGACACCACCGCGGCACCGTCGAGGACCGGCGCGATGGCGCGCAGCACGTCGACCCGGCCGAGCCCGGACGTCCGCTCGGCGGTGCGGCTGTACTTCTCGATGGCGCCCTTCTGTGTGAGGACGAACACACTTCTCCCGGCGGCCAGATGCTCCTCGGCCCGGTCGAGCGCGACGCCCAGGTCGGCGGCCGTGGCGGTGGCCGGAACCGTCTCGTGCGGCACCCCCACCGCGTCGAGGAGCTTGTGGGTGGCCGTACCCATGACAGCGTGCTGGGGCTCGTCCCCCGCCGGGTCGGGCCAGCCGCGCAGGCTCATGAAGACCAGGACGGGAATCCCGTACGTCTGAGTGAGCGAGGTCAGGGGGTTGATGAGGTTGCCGAGCCCGGAGTTCTGGGCGATGACCGCCGAGCGGTGCCCGGCGACCCGGGCCCCCGCGGCGGCGGCGAGGGCGGCGCCCTCGTTGGCGGCCGGCAGGTAACGGCCCTCACGGGTCAGCCGCGCGATGGGCCCGCTGAAGTAGGAGCAGGGGACACCGGCGACGAAGTCGAAGCCGCGCCGCGCCAGTGCCGAGCAGAAGTCGTCGTTGGAAATCATGCGTCGAGCGCCAGCCAGTCGTCGAGCTTCTGCAGGGCGAAGACGTCGGCAACGGGGGCGATGCTGTCCTCGACCCCGAGGGAGGAGCCGTCGGCGTAGATGGTGCGGAAGGTGTCGCGCAGGGCCTGGACGGTGGCGCGCAGCCCCTGGTTGGCGTAGATCACCACGGACACTCCGTGCCGGGTCGCCGCCTCGGCGGACCACTGGGGGTAGGTGGTGGGCACGATGACGACGGGCGCCCGGCCGTCCCAGCGGTCCAGGAACTCGACGATCTCGGCCTCGTCCTTCTTCTTGGAGTGGATCAGTACCGCGTCCGCTCCGGCGTCGGCGTAGGCGGTGCAGCGCTTGAGGGCCTCCTCGACCCCGAGGCCGTTGATGAGGGCCTCGGTGCGGGCGATCACGTAGAAGTCCTCGTGCCGCTGCGCGGACTTGGCCGTCTCGATCTTGTGCGTGAACTCGGCCACCGGAAGCAGGTCGTGGGAAGTGTCGGCGAAGCTGTTGACCTTCGGGAAGACCTTGTCCTCGATGGCGACGGCCGTGATGCCGGCGGCCTCGTACTCGTGGACCATGTGCGCCACGTTCAGGCTGTTGCCGTAGCCGGTGTCCACGTCCGCGACGACCGGGGCGTCGATCGCCTTCTGCATGTCGGCGGCCGCGGCAAGGTATTCGGTCATGGTGAGGATGCTGGCGTCGGGCAGACAGCGCGCCGCCGAGACCTCGAAGCTCGATGCCCAGACCGCCTGGAAGCCGGCCTGCTGGGCGAGGGTGGCACCGAGGGCGTCGTGGGCGCCGGCGACGCGCACCAGGCCGCCCTGCGCCATGAGTTCACGGAAAGAGACCCGAGTGGACGTCAAGGTTGTCGCTCCTTTGCGTCACGCCGGGGACGGAGCCTGATGCTGGGTCCCCGACGGCAGGTGGGAGGGCCGAAGGGCGCACACGCGGGTGCGCCGCAGCGGCTGCGGGTGGGGCGTTCCGTACAGCGGGGTGTTCAGGAGCTCCGCGCGGCAATCCAGGTGCGCAGCATCAGGCGCTGATGCGCGCCCTCGACGTCTTGGAACTCCACCCTGCCGTGCAGGGTCCACCGATTGTCGATGAAGATCATCTCGCCTTCGCGGAGCCTGTCCTGCGACTGCAGGTCGGGCCGGTCGAGCAAGGCGTCCAACACGTCCAGGGCGTGCACCTGATTATCCGTCAGGGACGGTACGCCGGGCTGCCGGTGGCCGATCTCGATGTACTGCCGTAGGTAGTGCACGTACTCCTTGTCGCCCCGTCGCTCGATGACGGGGCGCACCACGGTGCGGGGGGCGCCCGGGGTGTCGTCCCGGGTGTCGAAGTGAACGGGGCGGCGCAGCGTCTCGAGCACCCCGGGGTGCTCGGCGAGACGCTCGACGAGGTCGGCAAGGCGGACCAGCACCAAGTCGCCGCCGACGGCCGCCTGGTGGACGCAGGCGAGTGCGAAGTAGTCGGGCACCTCGGCGGGCCGATGAGGGGAGTCGGTGTGGAGGTTGCCGCCGGTCCGGGAGTCCGAGTAGCGTCCGGTGGCCCCCTCGCCGAGTGCGACGCCGCGGTAGCGGACCTCGCGCAGGAGGGTCCCCTTGCCGTCCTGGGGTATCAGCTCACCGAGGGCCGTCGAGGCGGCAAGGACGAACTCCTCGTACTCCGACAGGTCCAGGTGGCCCAGCTCGGTGAGGACGAAGAACCCGGTGTCGCCTTCCAGGAAGCGCTGGACGTACGGAAGGAGTTCGGCACGCAGGGTCTCGCGCGTGGCGCCCCGTGTCAGCTCCTTGGGGACGGGGAAGCGCACGGGGTCGAAGGAGTGGTTCCTGCTCATCTCGTTGTCCTTCACAGAACACGGCCGGACATGGCGGCCGGGGGCTCGATGCCCAGGAAGTGGAGACAGGTCGGCGCGATGTCACGCAGGTCGCCGGACGGGGTCAGTTCCCGGCCCGCCCCGAGCACCCACAGCGGGACGCGGTTCGACGTGTGGCGGGTGCTGGGCGTGACGCCGTCGGCCTCACGCATCTGCTCACCGTTGCCGTGGTCGGCGGTGATCAGGACACGCGCGCCGTTCCGCTCGGCCGCCTCGGCGATCTCCCGGACGCACGCGTCGACGACTTCGGCGGCCCGGCGCACCGCGTCGTAGTTGCCGGTATGCCCGACCGTGTCGACGTTGGCGAGGTTGGCCACGATGAACTGAGCGTCCTGCGCCGCGAGTTCGCGGACCACTTCGGCCGTGATCTCCCGCGCGGACATCTCGGGCGCCTGGTCGAAGCTCGGCACATCGGTCCTGCTGTCGACCAGGATGTGCCGCTCCGCCGCCTGCAGTTGTTGGGTGTAGCCGTTGAAGAGGTACGTGACGTGCCCGTATTTCTCCCGCTCCGCGATGTGCACCTGGGCCAGGCCCGCTTCGGCAACCGCCTGCGCCAGCGTGTCCGGGATCTGACCCTGATCGAAGATCACGGAGGCCGGGATGTCATCGCTGTAGCGCGTCATCGTGGTGAGCGCACCGTCGAGGCCACTCAGCGCGGCGGCGAGCTGACGTAGGCCGTCGGGGCGGAAGTTGGTCATGACAACCTCGTCGCCCGGTGCGATCCGCGGAACGGGGAGCACGATCGGCCGCAGGTTCTCATCCTTGGCGCCGCCCTCGTACTGCTCCGCCATCGCCACCCGCCAGTCCGCCTCGGCGGCCGGGCCTGCGCCGGTCAGGGCGTCGAGCACCAACTGGGTGCGCTCCTTGCGGCCGGAGCGGTCCATCGCGTACATGCGTCCGACGACCGTGGCGATGTGGGCGCCCTCCGCCTCCAGCCGTGACAGGTCCTGAAGGGCCGAGCGGTCCGGGACGTCGCGGCCGTCGCTGACCGCGTGCACGAAGGTGCGGTCCGCCCAGTCGAGTTCCCGGGCGAGATCGAGAACAGCCCTGATGTGGTCGAGGTGACCATGCGCGCCACCGGTCGAGGCGATGCCGACCACATGGACGGCGGTGCCGGCCGCACGAGCTCGGGCGAAGACCTCGGCCAGTGCGGGCCGGCTGCGCAGGCCGCCCTCCTCGATCGTCCTGCCGATGACCACGGCCGCCTGGGGAATGGTGCGTCCCGTGCCCATGGTCAGATGCCCGACCTCGGAATTTCCGACCTGACCCGGCGGAAGCCCGACAACTTCGCCGGACGCCTCGATCAGGCTGGGTGGGCACTTTTCAGCCAGGTGGGCAAGAAATGGAATATCTGCTTCCAGGACGGGGTTGTGCCGGCCTTGCGGCGCCCAACCAAATCCGTCCAGGACAAGTAACACAAGGCGCTGTTTCGCTGCACCCACCAGGAACCCTCCCGAATCAAGCAGAGCGTCTCTATTTCGGCCGCAGCACGGCGCAGCCCGAGCAAGGTCGACTCAAGCTTCACCGAAGGAACAGAGATCGTCAAGGAGATTCTTTTCAGGCACCACACGCCTGATGCATAAACATCGACTGCGTCCGTTTTCGGACCGTTTGACGGGTTCCCATGAAAAGGACATATATCAGCGGGGCATCACGTACAACTTCAGAGAATGGCAGTTGACGGGCAATGCCGAATCTGCTTAGTGTCCATCTTCGTTGTGATCTTCCCGGCAACCCTCTGGTCGGCACACGCCGGCCCAGCCGTTCCAGCTACCGCGGATTCCTCGGTTCCGGTTCCCGCATGTATCGCGCGTGACAGCCCCAGTCCATCGCCTTCAACCCTGTTCGGGCACGTGGCGAGCACCTGCTCCATCGGCTCGCGATAGCCAGTCCCGTGCCCGATCACTTCTCAAGGAGTTGCATTGACCGTGCAGTCGCCAGGAGCTGACAGGGCCTCAGACATGGCCGTCACGCGGCGTCTTGTCTTCGCAGACGTCGCCCACCAGTACTCGGTGGCACCGGCCGCCGACGCCTCCGCATTCGTGGCCGAGCTCGCCGCCGGAAACGGCACACGGGCCATGGAATTCCTGCGCCGGGAGGACACCGTCGCGCGAGCGTTCACCGTCGTGGACGCGGCAGGCACGGAAAGGGCACTCACCGCGCCGACCAAACCCCTCACGACCTGGGCCTGCACAGAGTTCACCGAGGAGTTCACCGCCTATGTGCGCTCCTCTCCCAGAGCGGGAGAAGAGGGCCCGAACCCCCTGGACGATCCTCTTGCCGCACTCGGTCCCCTCATGCTGCTTCGAACTCATCACGACAATGAGCAACCTTTTACCGAAGTATTAATGTGTTCTCGCACACGCACGCTCGGCACGTTGTTCACCCGCGTCGCCCAGTTCCCTCATTCCGCCGCGATTGGTCTTGCCGAACTGGTTGCGACAGCGGTCAAGCACCGCACCCATCTTGAGGACTACGTCCGCATCGAGAGCAATGCCTATCTGTCATACGAACAGGGCGTTGAAATCGAGCAGAAGGTCACCCTGACCGACGAGGTCTCCATCTGGTCCCTCACCAAGGACATATGGACGGCCGTGGAGAACGGGGATTTTCCGGGGTTCATCACCGATCCCGGCTACGAGCTGACCCGCTGGCACTTCGTCCAGCACAACTTCGAGGTGCTCGCGCCGGCCGAAGAGGTGGGTCACTACGCCTTCCAGGAGAATCCGGACGGCAGGTACCAGCTCAAGATGAAGAAGTTCTCGGCGGACGCCCTGCGACGCGAGGAGACCTTCCGCAAGGGCGTGGAGGTGCCCGCCGCCGACTTCGAAGGGTACTTGGCACGGGAGTTCCCCGCCCTGCGCTTCAGAAGGCTGCCCGGCTTTCGGCGCACGCGGTTCGACGTCAACGTCCAGTCCGTCACGACCGGCCACAGCTTCGGCATCGAGACGGACGAGGTCACCACCAGCGACGTAGCCGGGCGCACGCTGCGGCAGGTCGAGATGGAGTACCTGGAGACCCGCAGGCACGCCGGCATGGACGCCGCCTCGATCGACTCCGAACTGAACCGCCTGACCGACCTGGTCGAGGCGCTGCTGGCACGGCGCGGCATCGGCGCCGAGCGCAATCTCTACTCGAAGCTCTCCTTCCTGCGCGACTGTTCGTCCGCCACCGGCCGCTGATCGCTGTCGGCCGTCGGTCATCCGCCGCGAGCAGAGCGCGGCAACCACCACTCCCTGCCCAAGTTCCTGCTGGAAGCATAAGGACGTGCGGTGTGAAGAGAAGCCGAAGGGGCATCCGGTCCTTCTACGACATCACGCGCGGTGATGTCGATGTGCGGCGTCCCGTCGTCACCCTGTTCAGTGGCGGTCTGGACAGCACCTACCTCCTGTACCGCCTGGTGCAGGCCGGTGCCGCCCAGGTGCACGCCCTCAGCGTGGGAGTCGGCGGCGACGAGCGGCCGGAACACATCCGCAGGATCGCCGACCAGTTAGGGGTGCGGCTGCACCTGTCCGACAGGCGGGCCGCGTTCGTGGAGGAGTTCGTCAAGCCTGCGATCACCGCGCACGCCGTGTACCTGGACACCCACCCCGTGAGCTCGTCCCTGAGTCGACCGCTGATCGCCCGGACGGCCGTCGAGCTGGCTCGGGAGTTGGACGCCGGGACGATCCTGCACACCGCCAACCGCTCGCAGAACACACTGCGCAGACTGGACGGTGCCCTCGAACAGCTCGGCTTCGAAGGGCACTTCGGCACACCTTACGACCTCGACCCGGTGGACCGGGAGCAGAAGATCAAGGAGCTCCGGGCCATCGGCCTGGACGAGATGGCCGAGCGCTCCGCCAGCGGTGACTCCAACCTGTGGTGCCGCGAGTTCGAGTCCGGAATCCTCGACGACCCCGAGGACCACGCGGTCCCGGAGTCCTACTACCGGTGGAGCGCGTACCGTCAGGTGCCGCACCCGGAAGAGCTGGAGGTGACCTTCCGAGCCGGACTGCCCGTCGCCGTCGACGGGCGCGAACTCCCCCTCGCGGAGGCCATCGAGCTGCTGAACCAGCGGGTGGGGGCCCATGGCCTCGGTCGTTACACCGGCCTGGAGCACCTGGCCGCCGGGGTGAAGGTGCTCGAAGTGCGGGAGATGCCGGCGGCCTGGCTGCTGCTGGCGTCCCGGCGCCACCTGGAGACGGCGGTCCTCGACGCCGAGGCGCTCAGGGAGAAGATGCACGTCGAACAAGTCTGGGTCCGCGAGGCGCTCGAAGGGCGCTGGTTCGGCGGACTCCGCACGGCCTGCCAGGCATTCATCACCGAACTCGTCGCCCCGGTCACCGGGTCGGTGCGTTGGCGGCTGGCCGGCGGCAGGACCGGCACGGCCGCCATCGTCGCCGCCGACCCCCGGTACGTACGCGACAGAGAGGGCTGGGAGCAGGCATCCATCAGGGAAGAGCTCTCGCGTCTCGGCGGAGCTGCCGACAGTGTGAACAGGAGCGGACAGTGGTAGGGCCCAACCAGAACACGGAGCCCACCACCGGGCGCCTGGTCATCATCGACGCGAACGTGCGCACGGCACGGATCGCGCACACCCTCGGATACCACACCGTGTTCGTGCAACGGCCCGGAACCGCCGTGCACGAACTGGTCGACGACTTCTCCGGCTACTACACCGTGGACTTCACGGGAGAGGAGTTCACCGGGTTCGTCGCGGAGGTGCTGCGTCCGCTCGGCCCCACCGCGGTGGTCTCCCTCAGCGACGACGGAGTCCTGCCGGCCGCCGTCGCGAGCTCCCTGCTCGGTACGCCCGGTACCCCCGTCGACGTGGTGCACCGCCTCACGTCCGCACCGTCGGACGACACGGACCAGGCGGACGGGGGCGCGCCCGAGCAGTACGCGTACACCTTCTCCGAGGCGGGCTCACACCGGTGGGTGGCACTCGTCGACGAAGGTGGGTCGCCTTCGTCACCCGACCACGTCGCGCCGGAGCGGCGCCTGCCCCCCGCCGAACACAGCGCCGTCGAGACGGCCCTGACCGGATTCCTCGACGCCGCCGGCCTGCGGAACGGCCCTGCCCGCGTCACGCTGCGGATCCGCGACGGCGTGCCGCGCATCACGGGCGCGACCCCCACCGCGGGCACCGATGACGAGGCTGAACTCGTGCGGCGGCTCACCGGGGTCGATCTGACGCACGCGGCCCTGGCCCGGGCGCTCGGCCTCGCCGCCGGCCACGACACGAGCCCCGTACGAGCCCAGGAGGGGGCAACGCGATGACGACGACCGCCCTGTTCATCAACAACCACCCGTACTCGCACTTCAACCGCGGCGGCACCTACATCCTGCCCACCTCGGAAATCGACATCCACATGGTGACCCGCAACCAGTTCCACGGCGGCGTCCGAGGATTCGCGGATCACCCTCTCGACCACGTCGCGGTGTGCGATGCGGAGGAGGAGGACCGCTGGCGGGCGATCTGCGCATGGACGCTGCGCAACCACCCCATCAGCAGGGTCATCGCCGTGCACGAGCGAGCGGTGCTGCTCGCGGCGGAGATGCGCTCGGAGTTCGGCCTCGCCGGGATGGACTACGAGACGGCGGCGCGCTTCCGCGACAAGGTGCGGATGAAGGAGGCCGTGCGGGCGGCCGGGGCCGCCGCGGTCCCCGGCTTCGCCGCCCTCGACACCCCCGACGACCTGACCAAGGTCGACTGGAGCACCGGCCGCAAGGTCATCAAGAGCCGCTGGGGTCTCGCCGCCAAGGACCTCTACATCGTCGAATCCCTGGAGGAGGCGCGCCGCATCGTCTCCGGCCTCGACCTGTCCGGCTCCCACTACGAGGTCGAAGAGTTCGTCAAGGGCCAGATCTACCACTGCGACTCGGTGGTGCGGGACGGGCACATCCTCTTCCGCAGCGTCGGCAAGTACCTTGCCGATCCAGCGAGTTACTCCCCCGGTTCCCTCTTCGGCACCGTCCTCGTCGGCGACGGTGAGCTGCACAAGCGCATCTGCGAACTGAACGCGGAGGTGCTGTCCGCGCTGGGGCTCCAGGACGGCACCACCCACCTGGAGCTGTTCCACACCGACGCGGACGAGTTGGTGTTCTGCGAGGTGGCCGGGCGGCCTCCGGGCGGCATCATCCCGCCCGTCATCCAGGCACAGTACGGCTTCAACATCGTCGAGACCCAGATCCGCCTCGATGCCGGACTCGACTTCACCCTCGGGACCGCCCCTGAGCCCGCTGCCGGTGGCACAAGCGGCTTCATCGCCTTCTACCCCGGAGGCGGCGAGGCTCGCGGGATCGCCCCCGCGCGACTCGACGACCTGGGTGTCGTCGAACACCTCACCCACCGCGGTGCGGGCAACGGACGAGGCGGGGTCCGGCATTCCACGGACTTCCTCGACTCGTACGTGATCAAGGCACCCGACGACGACACGCTGCTGCACCGGATCGCTTGTATCGAGGACGAGTACTGGCGCTGACCAGGCCTCGCCGAGCGTGCACCGGGACAGCAGCTCCAACCTCCAGACGAGAGAAGTGGCATGCCTGACTTCGACCTGATCGGCATCGGCGTGGGACCGGCGAACCTGAGCCTCGCGGCCCTGTCCGCCCCCCTCACCGAGTTGCGCACCCAATTCCTGGACGCAAAAAAGGAGTTCCGGTGGCATCCGGGCCTGATGCTCCCCGACTCCCAGCTGACGGTCACGTACTTCAGGGATCTCGTCACGCTCGTCGACCCACGGAGCGAGTTCTCCTTCCTGAACTTCCTCGTCGAGGAGGGCCGGGCCTTCAGGTTCTTGGAGGCGAACGGACTCAGCTGTTCCAGGCGCGAGTTCGAGCAGTACTACCAATGGGCCGCCGCTCGGCTCCCGTCCCTGCAGTGGGGCAGGCGCGTCGAGTCCGTCTCCCTGTCCGGCGAAGGTTTCCGGATCACTTCCGAGGGAGGCGACACCCGCACCGCCCGCAACCTGGTCATCGGATCGGGGGCCGAGCCCTGTCTGCCCGACTTCGCGAAGCCCTTCGAAGGGGAACAGGTGCTGCACAGCAGCAACCTGACCGGGACCCGACCCGACTGGAAGGGGCGCCGGGTCCTCGTGGTCGGGGCCGGGCAGAGCGGCGCCGAGATCGTCCACCACATCCTCTCCGACGAGAACCACCTCCCCTCGTCCCTGACCTGGACCTCCAGCCGCATCGGCTTCCAGCCACTGGACGACTCGCCCTTCAGCAACGAGTGGTTCACCGCGGAATTCGTCGACTACTTCCACGGGCTCCCGTCCGCGCGCCGCGCGGAGATCCTGCGGGAGCAGCGCAACGCCGGCGGCGACGGCATCACCGACGAGCTGATCGGCTCCGTCTACCAGCGGCTCTACCACCTCGACCACGTCGTGCGATCGGACCTGCGCCACCGCCTCCTCGTGTCCCGACGGGTCGTGGGCCTCGAGCAGAACGGTTCCGAGTTCGTGGCCGAGATACACGACGCGAACCACGGCGGGACCGAGCGACTCCCCGTGGACCTCGTGATCTTCTGCACCGGCTACCACAACCCGATTCCGGAGTACCTCAAGCCGATCCAGGACCGGCTGTCGATCGAGGACGGCAGGTTCCAGGTACGGCCCGACTACTCACTCGTCCTCGACGGCCCGGAGGATCACCGCATCTACGTCCAGGGCTTCGCCGAGAACAGCCACGGCATCGTCGACACCGTACTCACCCTGGCGTCCTGGCGCAGCGCCCGCATCCTCAACTCCGTGCTCGGCCGCGAGGCGTACCGCGCCGACCAGGGAGCGACCACGGTGGCGTGGCAGTAGGCCCGCATCAGAGCCGTTCTTCGAGCAGTACGCGGCCGAAGACTCACGGCTGCGTACGCGCGCTTCCTCGCGCCATCACGCCTTCCCGATGCCGGGGAGTGCCCGCCCCCGCGCCCACTTCCGGGTGCCCGAGCCAACGCCAACGAGGGAGATCATGGACACCAGCAACGCAGCGACGAGAGCGCTGTTCGCACGGGCACGAGTCACCCGCAACGACGAGCTGATCTTTCTGGCGAAGCTGGCCGTGGCACTGCTCATCAGCGGTCTCGGCGGGTTCCTCGCCCTGACCGGCGGCCCGCTCGGCACCTCCGTCGGCGTCCTCCTGCTCGCCGCCATGTACACGCACATGGTGGAGCTGCAGCACCAGTGCCTGCACCACTCGGCGTTCCGCCGCAGCACGCCGCACCGGCCCGTCGGATTCCTGCTCGGACTTCCCCTGCTCTCGGCGTACAGCCACTACCGGGTCCAGCACCTTCAGCACCACAAGTATCTCGGAACGCCGGACGACTCCGAGTTCTTCGGCTTTGAGCCGCGCGCCCCGCTGACCTGGGGGGCTCTCGTGCGCGGCGCGCTGAGTCCCGCGCGTCTTGGGCAGGTCGCGGTGGATGCGTACAAGAGCTGCCGGGGCAGCTGGACTTACACGAAGGGGCAGATCGGCGACCGATCGCGACGCCAGGTCGTCGCCGAGTACCGTCTGTTCGCGCTCTTCCTCGTCGGGACCGTGGCCCTGTCCGTCGGGGGGTACGGCCTCGCCGTCCTGGTGCTGTGGGTCCTGCCGCTCCTGCTGTCGATACCGATCCACTTCCTTCTGGAGCTTCCGGAGCACGTCCTGTGCGACAACGACAGCACGGATGTGCTCGTCAACACGCGTACCATCACCGGAAGTTGGTTAAGCCAGTGGTACACCAACGGCAACAACTTCCATGTCGAGCACCACGCGGCGATGGTGGTACCGATCAACCGCCTCCAGGAACGCCATCCGGTGGCCAAGGAGTGGGCCGCGCACCAGGAGGACACCTATGTGTCCTTCTACGCGAGAGTCGTGAAGGAGGCCAACCAGCACCGCAGGGAGCGCCACGCGCGGGCCGCTGACACCCGCTGACACCTGCTGACAGCCAGAGGCAGGCCCCGGCCGGCGCAGGCGAGACGGACCTTGGTGGTCGGCCCGCCGCGGGACCGGCCGAGCGCCTGGCCAACCGCCGCGCGTTCCGGATCTTCCAGTTCGTTCCCCGCCGGTGCCCCCTTTTGCGGGCGCCGACGAGGTACTGGTGAGCACGGTTGATTGTGGAGTGGACCGACACGGTCCACTCCACCGCTCCGACCGAGTCGTCAGGGACCTGGACCTCCTCAAGCAAGCGGGCCCAGGTCCCGTCCGCCTCCCAGCGGGCGAACCGCTCATCGACGGCGATGGCCGGCTCGGGCTAGGCCGTTTCTTACGGATCAGCGACCAGCCAGTGGTGTGATGGGTCCATGCGGCGTGAGAACTGTGCGACCAGGAACCACATAGAGGTGTGGCGTCAACGTGCCTTGCCCGGAGCTCCAGAACAGGTGAGGTTCTGGGCAGTGTTGCGTGGTTCGCTCCTCCCACTCTTGGTCTGGGCTGTCGTCGCATGCTTCGTGTACTTCGTCTACGGCCCAGTCGTGGCGGTGGTCCTCGGCGGACTCTTCGCGGTGTCGTTCGTCGTGGGGTTCGGGCTCCGCCGTAGGGCCGGACACTCCGTTCGTTGCAGCATCTACGGTGCCGTGGGCGGTGTGCTCGACAAGTCCATTGCCGGTTTCTGAGCGTTGCGGCGAAGGCTGCCCGTCGTTGTACGGGTGTGTTGACTGACGCCCAGTGGGACTGGATCGAGCCTTTGCTGCCGGACCGGACTCCTCGTAGAGGTGGAAGGTGGCGTGACCATCGGCAGGTCATCAATGCCATCGCTTGGAAGTACCGGACGGGATCCCCGTGGAAGGATCTGCCCGCGGAGTTCGGATCTTGGAAGGGCGCCTACAGCCGACTGCGGAACTGGGCGATCGACGGGACCTGGCAGCGAGTGTTCAACGCCTTGCCGGCTCGGGCAGATGCCGACGAGAACCTGAACTGGGTTGTCTCCGTCGACTCCACGGTCGTCAGAGCACACCAGCACGCGGCCGGGGCCCGCAAAAAGGGCTTCGGCCAACGAGCCCGCCGACCACGCCATCGGCCGCTCCCGAGGCGGACTGACGACAAAGATCCACCTTGCTGCCGATGGCAACTGTCGGCCTCTGGCCTTCGTGGTCACAGCGGGGCAGGCCGGTGATGCGCCCGCCTTCATCGACGTGATGGCACGGATTCGCATTCCCCGCCGCGTTGGACGTCCCCGCACCAGGCCCGATGTGGTCCTTGCCGATAAGGCGTACTTCTCCAGAGCCATCCGCGAACACCTGCGACGACGTGGAACCCGGACAGTCATCCCGGTCCCAGCGGACCAGCGGGGTCACCGACTCCGCCGCGGCAGCCGCGGCGGCCGGCCACCCGCCTTCGACCGCGAGGCATACAAGCAGCGCAACACCGTCGAGCGATGCATCAACCGCCTCAAACAGTGGCTAGGAATCGCCACCCGCTACGAGAAGACCGCCACCGTCTACCTGGCCGGGCTCCACGTCGCGGCCATCCTCATCTGGTCAGCACGATGATCCGAGAGAAACGCCCTAGTTGGCCTCCCCCAGGTAGCTCAGGGCCTGGCGGAAGTCATCGAGGGCGGACTCGAGCTGGTCGGCGGCAGTGTGGAAGGTCGATCGGTCGATCAGGCTCCTGGCCAGTGTTCGCGTCCCCTCCACCGGGTCCTGCTGAGACAGTCGGCGGGCCAGACTCACTCCCTCGTCGAACAGGGAGTGCACTTTCTCCGCGAACAGATGGGTGCGGTTCTTCCAGTAGACAGCGGAACGGATGGTGAGGACGCGATGCAGGCGCACCAGTTCCGCCAGGTGCTGGTCCGGATCCTCGAGGGCTCGTGGAGCGAGGGTGTCCACCTCTTCGCGGAGGGCATGACGGCTGTCGAAGTAGCGCTGCCTGACATCGGGCGACCACTCGATCGGCGCCGCGCCCGAAGGCGGACGCGGTTCATTGGACGCAGGCCGATCGCTTTCGGCGCCGGAGAAGTACAGCAGCACCGCCCAATACGACGTCTGATAGCCACTCCAGGACTTTCGCTCACCGGTATCGGCCAACTCCTTCAGCAAGGCGAGTGCTTCTTGCCGCGTGAGGGCCGCCTGCTCGCCTCGGCCATAGGTATCGAGCATCTGTGCGTATCCGATGAGCGAGTAGAGATGGCAGGCCATCGGCCCACGGTCGTTCGCGGCTTCGGCCGCTTCCATGCTGACGAGCATCTCGAATGCCACAAGTGCTTCGTCGGACCGGCCGGCGTCATGGAGAGCGGCGATCCACTCCAGGAGTGACCAGGCGAGAGCCCCACTGCGCGGCCCGTCGGGCAGGATCGCCGCGACCAACTCGGTCATGGCATCGGCGGCCTCGGCATACCGGCCTTCCTCGGAGAGTCCGGCAGCCCACTGATTCAGCCCTTTGACCACGGGGCCCCCGGACCGTTCGGCCTGTGCACGGCCAATGGCGAGCATCTCGGCACGCATGGCGAGTCCTTCGGCGCGTCGGCCCACGCTGTACAGCTCTCTCTGGCACGTGTTGAGGGCCTCGTACAGAACATCCGCACGGGCAGGTTCGGCCGGATCGATGGACCGCGCTGCGGCCACCGCCTCCTCGCACAGCGCGAGAGAAGCCGGATGTTTCTTGCCGCGGCCGGTGTCGTAGCTCAGACGTTGGAGCGCCCTGGCCAAGAGTGGCAGGTACGAGGCGGGGCTGACCTGAGAGAGCACCCGGTAGGCATCGACTTCCTCGCGCGCCGTGCGGCGTCCCGACGCAAGCAGCACGTTCCGCGCTCGCATGATGTCGTCCTGATCCACTTTCCCCGTGTGATTCATGACGGGGATTCTGGGTGCCCGGGAGGGGGCCGAACAAGGCTGGTCACCTGTGTCGTTACTCCTACGAAAACGCGCTCTGACCTGCCATGATGGGTGTGGCATCACTTTCCGGAGGTGTACTGGCAACCCGGCCCATCCGTTCTTGCCGAGTTCCCGCCGTGCCACCTCTGCCGCGTATCCCGGTCGGGTGTTGCCCGACTCTGGGGACCAGAGCGTGGCGGTGCCGATGTGAATGCCGAGAAGGTCGCTCAGGACAACAGCCGGGAGTTCGCCGGCGAGCTCCATGGGCGCGGTGTTGCGTCCGGCTCGCGCCTTGATCCCGATGCGGTTCAAGAAGGGCCGTCCGACGAGGGGGCAACCCTCGCGAGAGCGCTCCCGGCCCGAGGTGCGCGCCCCTACCTCCGGTCGGACCGGGTCGGGTTCAGACCGCCCGCAGGGCGCCGGGGCGGCGGCCGGTGAGGCGGTCGAGTGCGGCGGCGCTCGCGTCGTCGGCCGGCAAGTGGACGACGAGCTGCTGGTCGTCGTCGGCGGGCAGGCCGAGCGTTTCGAACGCCAGCCGCACCTCCCCCACCTGCGGGTGGACCATGCGCACCACCCCGTTCGCCCGCGGCAGCCCTGGCAGCGTCCGCAGCCGGGCGGCGAACGGTTCCCCGGAGGACACCGTCAACTCGTCCATCAGTGTGCCGACATGGATGTCGATCTGCCCCGGCCCCTGTTTGAGGGCCGCGACCTGCTCGTCGGCGACCGCGTCCCAGTCCGGGTAGACCGCGCGCGCCCGCGGGTCGGTGAAGACGAAGCGGGCGAGGCTGGGCCGGACGCCGTCCAGCAGGCCGAGCGGTTCGGCCAGCTGCCGGTACCCGTTCGTGCAGGCCAGGATCTCACTCAGCCGGTTCACCAGCACCGCGGGCGCCGGTTCCAGCCGCTCCAGCAGTGCCCGCACCGTGGGCCTGACCCCCCTGTTCGGTCCCGCCCCACCCCGGCAGCTGAAGCCGGGGTCGGCGCCCTTGGCGAGCCGGTGCAAATGGACCCGTTCACCCGGGGTGAGGAGCAGTGCATCCGCCAGGGCCGCCATCACCTGCACCGAGGGCCTGCGGTCCCGCCCCTGCTCCAGCCTGGTGACGTACTCGACGCTCACCCCGGCGAGCGTCGCCAGTTCCGCGCGGCGGAGTCCCGGTGTACGGCGGCGCGGCCCGGCGGACAGTCCCACCTCGGCCGGCGTGACGGCTTCCCGGCGCAGCCGCAGGAAGAGGCCGAGCTCGTTGTCGCTCATCCCTCGAACGTAACACCGGCCGCCCCGGCGGATGGTGGCCCTGTCATTACCACCCTCCGCCCGGCCTCCCTCATCCGCCGCCCGTGCGGCACCGTGGTGTGCCCGCCCCGGCCCGGGGCAACACCAACCCCCGTAGGAGAGGCACCACCATGTCCAGCGTGCGACTGAATCTCGCAGTGATCGTCGGCAGTGTCCGGGAGGGCCGCTTCGGCCCGGTGGTGGCCGACTGGTTCGTCGAACAGGCCAAGCTCTACGACGAGTTCACGATCGACCTGATCGATCTGGCGGACATCGACCTCCCGCTCGCACTGCCGCCCACACCACCGGCCCTGCAGCCCGACCTGCCGCGCCCCGAGGGTATGGCCGAACTGACCCGGCGGCTCGACGCCGCCGACGCGGTCGTCATCGTGACGCCCGACTACAACCGCAGCTTCCCGGCATCCCTCAAGGCTGCCATCGACTGGCACTACACCCAGTGGAAGGCCAAGCCGATCGGCTTCGTCGGCTACAGCGGCCTCAGCGGCGGTCTGCTGGCGATCGAGCAACTGCGGCAGGTATTCAACGAGTTGCACGCCCACACCGTGCGCGACTACGTCACCTTCCCCAGCTACTACCTCCTCTTCGCCCCCGACGGCACGCTCCGTGACCCGCAGGGCCCCGAAGGCGCCGCCCGAGCCATGCTCGATCAGCTGCTCTGGTGGGGCTCGCTCCTCCACGACGCTCGTCGCGACCGCCCGCAGATCGCGAACCGGTAGCACTCCCTCGTCTTGGCCAACAGCCCTCGCACCTTCAACGCCACCTCGATCGAGACCGGCACCGAGTCCTACCGCCTCACCCGCGGCCGGGCCAGCAAGAACCACTGCACCTGACCGTCGCAGGTCACACCGGCGGCGGCAGCTCCCGCAGCGTTCCCAGCGTCGTCCGGGTCATGACTGCTCCGCAGCGGCCTTGATCGAGTCGAGCCAGCGCGTCAGCTCGGCGTGCAGCTTCGCGCTGTTGTAGAAGAGCCCGAGCAGGGTGCCGGCCATGGACTCCTCGGTGCGCAGGAGCGTAGTGCCGTCCTCGCGAGTCGTGAGGAGGTGACGGTGCGCGGCGCGCGAGCCCATCGCGCTGCCGGTCCAGGTGATCTCGCGCAGCGGCTCGACGACGGCGAACCGTGAGGCGATTTTGGCGCGGCCGTTGACCCAGGTGAACCGCGTGTCCACCGCGACCGTGTCGTTCCCGACGACGCGCACGTCGTGGATGGCCGGGTCGAACGCCGACCAGCCGGCGGGGTCGGCGAGCAGGGCCCACACCCGCTCGACCGGCGCGTCGATCGCCACCTCGTGCGCGGACCGAATGGGCGCGGCCTCGTCGATCCGGTGCCGCTTGGCGTAGTTCTCGTGCAGCTCGTCGAGCGACGGTCCGCGGTAGCGCATCTCCTGGAACATCGTGCCCCTCCCGATTCGTGACTGCTGTTCTCGTTGAAGAACAGTAGTCACGCTCGCGATCCGCTGTCAAGAACACTGTTCTCGTTTCGGATCGGCGTTCTCTCCTGTGGCATGCTGGGGGCATGGCAGCAATCCCCAACGCCCGACAGCGGGCCCGCTCAGCACTGATCGACGACATCAAGGCCGAGGCGTTCCGCCAGCTGTCGGCGCACGGCTCCGCCGGGCTGACACTTCGTGCCATCGCCCGCGAGCTCGGCATGGCACCCTCCGCGCTGTACCGCTACTTCCCCGGCCGAGAACAGCTGCTCACCGCCTTGATCATCGACTCCTACGGCGACCTCGCCGACCATCTGGACGCCGCGGCGGCCACCAAAAAGGCGCACCGCGACCGCTGGCTGGCGGTGTGCCACGGCGTGCGGGACTGGGCGTTCGCCCGTCCGCACCAGTACGCACTGCTGTACGGCACGACCGTGCCCGGCTACCAGGCACCCCAGGACACCATCACCCCGGCCGCCAGAATCCCGCTGCTGCTGCTGGGAATCGCGTGCGATGCCTGGCGCACCGGACAACTCGCCCAACCCGCCGGCGAACCCTGGTCGGACGAGGTCGCCGCGAACGCCGCCACCCTCGCCGAAGCGACAGGCTTCCTCGACGTCCCGCCATCACTGCTGATGCGCGCCGTCAGTGCCTACACCCAACTGTTCGGAGCGGTCAGCATGGAACTCTTCGGCCACCTCCACGGCGCCTTCGACAACGACACGGTCTTCTTCGACCACAGCATCACCCTGCTCGCCGACCTCGTGGGGTTCCACACCTCCTGACCGGCCCCAGCAGGTGCCGACCAGGGGCAGTGCGACAACCCGGTCTCAGGGGCGAAAGCTCGATGACCGTGTCGGCGACCTGTCCGTCCCCGACGCCGCACTCGCCGCACGACAGTTCGCACTACCCCCGCTCACCGAGGCGCGCCTCCGCACCCTGCACGGCGGCGCACAACCCGGTCCGGCCGTCGAGGCCCTCGCGCAGGACATCGGCGTGCCCGGCATGCCGGATGGACTCGCCGAGGACGTGGAACATGTTGGCAACTCGCGAAACTTGCCACGTGAGACAACCTCTAAATCTCTTGCGCTTCTTTACACAACTCACGCCGCATAAAACCTCACCAATCACAACGCGTCATTGCAACCCCTACTTCATGACGACGACAAGGGCGTCAACGTCATCACGGACGTGGCCACCACCGTCCCGACCGCGGACAGCACGGCCCTGTCCGGCATCCACACCCGGCTCAAGCGGCGCCGCCTGCTGCCCGCCACGCATCTGGTCGACGGCGGCTACACCTCCGTCACACTGTTCGACACCGCCGCCCGCACCCACCGCATCAGCACGGTCGGCCCGCTCCCGCCCAGCCCCGCCTGGCGCAGGCAGGCCCGCGGCTTCACCCGCGAGGAATTCGCCATCGATTTCGACCGCCACACCGTCACCTGCCCGAAGGGGAAGATCAGCGGCAACTGGCTGGAACTCCCGGCGATGCCCCCTACACCGTCGTCCGCTTCAACCCTGCACACTGCGGCCCCTGTCCCGTCCGCACTTCCTGCATCAGCGGCAAAACGCCACGCACCGTGAACTCCCCCGCCACCTCCACGACCTCCAGGCCCGAAACCGCGCCGACCAACAGGCCCCGGCGTGGCACCGGCTCTACGCCTCCCGCTTCGGCGTCGCGGGCACCGTGAACGAGCTCGTCAACGGCCATCAGATGCGCCGCTGCCGCTACCGCGGCACGGCCAAAGCCCACGTCCAGCACGTCCTGACGGCCATCGCCGTCAATATCGAACGTCTCAGCGCCCAGGACCCCACCGACAGCGCCTGCCGACCCCGCTCGCCGACCGCGTTCCAGCAGTACCTCGACGCCCGCGGACTACCCCGGCCCCGCTGGTGGCGCCAAGGACAGGGACCTTCGAAAATCAAGATCCCCGACGGAGTCGCTCAGTCAATGGCTCGCCCACGGGGAGCAGCATTGACAGCTCCGTTGGCCCCTGTTGGATCGTCAGCGATGGCCGAAGTGGAACAGTAGGGCCAGGCAAAGCGCACGTGTAGCACATGCCGCCCTCCATGGATCACCGCCCTGCGACTTCTTCGTCTCAAGGAGAACTCATCTCACTGACCGGCAACTGACGCTGCTGGAAGCTGAATCTCGGCAGTCGTGAGCATAACCATGTGCACTTTTCGAAGCCTTCGCGAAGAAAAGAATCTTAGATCTTTACAAATCGGCATCTTTGGGGGCTAGTTGGCACTGTCTCGACGTTTGCGCTACGAGGAGGAGGACGCTCGATCCACCGAGCCGACACCCCTCGGACAACAACAACAACTCTGAGGTGGGATGAAATCGGGCGATGCGTCTGCCTAAGGGCTGTCCCGTAATCCCCGGTGGATGAGCGCGCGGCGTCAGATGCGGTGCACCGCGAGGCGGAGGGTCGTCCTCATACCGGGTTGTATTCGGGCGAGCCCGACAACGCTGCGAGGTGCCGTAGCTGTCGTCGGGCGCCCGCCGGGGATTACGGGACAGCCCTTAGGTGGCGTCGTCCCGGGCTGTTCGCGCAGTCTCCGATGGGATTGCCGCCTTGACGACACTCTTCCACCCAGGTACCTTCCGCGAAGTCTTTACTTGTTGATTACATGTTCGTGGGGGGCCTCGAATGCGGTGTCACCCATGTCCGAAGGGAGGACCGCGGTGACAACTTGCCTGCAAAGACTGCTCGTTGCTGCGGCATCGAGCGCACTACTGGCTCTGGCCGGAATTCCTGTCCCGGCCTCCGCCTCCCCCTCCCCGACAACCGCCGCAGCTTCAGCTGCAGCCGATGAGAACACTCCACCATCTGCTGTCGAGGACTTTGCCAATCCGGATGCCGCGAACGTCCTGGCCACGAAGTACATCGAGATCATCAAGGGCGACGGCCACATCCTGCTGACCGACTGCGCAGACACCGCGCCGCACATCAAGGCCCAAGTTGTCCTGACCCCCGCAGACCAGGAAGCGGGTGAGCCCAACGCGGACTGCTTCCAGGCCAGCGCCAAAACCGGCTACCTCACCATGGAAGTCCCTCGGGTCTTCGCCATCGAGACCGCAGATCACCCTGCCAGTGCCGATCTCTCCGCCAACGGCACGACTCAGACCGTCGATGGTGCCAAGGACACCTTGGAGAGCGTCGGTGAAGGCACTGTCGGAGGCGCTCGCAGCGTCCTCATGGAGATCCGCGTCACTGGCTGACCAGCCACCTCGGCAGTCGTACGGATTCGCGCCTCTCCGCGGCTTCTGGCTCCTCCGGACCGCAGCACCGGCCTTGCCGCATACCTGTAGCAGGCCAGCTCGGTTTCCGATTAGGTGGGCTTGCCCTTCAAGCCCCTGCAGTGAACCTGTGTTCGTCAACCACGCTAGAGATTCGGTGGGAACAGATATGTTGAGCAAACGTCCTCGCGCCGTGTGGACTGGTGCGCTAGCCATGGTGGCACTCTCCGCAGGCACCCTCTCTGGGCCGTCCGCACAGGCCATGAATGGCCACCCGGCGGCGGACGGGACATATGGCTACACGGTGAAGATTGATGTCGGTGAGGGCGAGACCGCTCGGGCCTGCTCGGGTGCGCTGGTCAAGACGCAGTGGATCCTCACCGCGGCCAGCTGCTTCGCCGATGACCTTGCGCAGCCCGGATCGCTGACGGCCGGCCTGCCCAAGCTCAAGAGCGTGGCCACCGTGGGGCGTAGTGATCTGTCCGGTACGGGAGGGCATGTCAGCGAGATCCTCGAACTGGTGCCGCATGCTGATCGGGACTTGGTGATGGCGCGGCTCGCCGAGCCCATCACCGACGTCCCCACCCTTGCCATTGCGGGCACCCCCGTGGCTGCGGGTGAGAGTTTGACCGCTGCGGGGTTCGGGCGGACCAAGACGGAGTGGGTGCAGAACAAGCTCCACAC
The DNA here is from genome assembly GCF_040680455.1 of Streptomyces sp. NPDC052052. Lineage (NCBI taxonomy): Bacteria > Bacillati > Actinomycetota > Actinomycetes > Kitasatosporales > Streptomycetaceae > Streptomyces > Streptomyces sp. NPDC052052. The sequence continues at coordinate 38,146 of NZ_JBFAWU010000027.1, forward strand.
CGCCGCGTTCACTACGGACGCGGTCACCGACACCGCGGTCAACATCACGGGCAAGACGGCGGATGATGCCATCTGCAAGGGCGATGCAGGCGCCCCGCTGATCCGTGAGACGGACGGTCAGAGTGAGATCGTCGGCGTGGCCTCGCGTTCCTGGCAGGGCGGCTGTCTGGGCGAGAGCGAGACGCGCACCGACGCCATCGCCATGCGCACCGACGACATCGCCGACTGGATCGCCACGACTGTGGCCCGGCCGTGGGCACAGCTGATGGCGGCCGCCGACTTCAATGCGGACGGCAAAGCCGACCTGTTGACCATTGATGCGGCCGACGACTACCTCTATGTCCAACCCGGCGACGGCAAGGGCGCGTTCGGCCAGCGTGTCAAGGTGTCCTCCGGCCACTGGACCGGGATGCGCCTGCTGGCCGTCACGGACTTCACCGGTGACGGCAAGGCCGACATCCTCACGGCCAATGTCAACGGGAACCTTTACCTCTACCCCGGCAACGGCAACAACGGCATCACCGGGTCCTCCATCCCGCGAAGCGGCTGGAACACCATCGGGATCATGGCCGCCGCGGACTTCAACGGCGACACGAAGGGGGATGTCATCGGCGTCAGCACCAACGGCAACCTCTACTTCTATGCCGGCCAGGGCACCACCTTCGCCCCCGCTGTCGAAGCCAGCACCGGCTGGCCCAACATGCGTGCGGTCGTCGCGGGCGACTTCGACAACGACGGCATGGCCGACGCCTACGCCATCCACAACAGCGGCGCCCTGTACCTGTACACGGGCAAGGGCAACGGCACCTTTGACGGCGCGGTCAACACCGGGGCCGGCTGGCAGAGCATGCGTCTGGTCTCCGCTGGCGACTTCAACGCCGACGGCAAGGCCGACATCCTCGCCATCCACAACAACCGCGGCATTTACGCCTACCCCGGCAAGGGCAACGGCAGCTTCGGCACGCCTGTCGTTACCCCGGCCCCGGCCGGCTGATCGTCCTGATCCATAACGGCGCCCGCAGCACCGCCGTCGGCATCTGTTCACTCACTGAGAGTGCGGGATGTGGCGTTCCGCCGGTCTTGTCATCGCTTGACGGTGTGACGTTGGGGCATGGCTGCCGGTCAGGGGTTCGAGGTTCGCTTGGGTTGCGGCATGGGCATGTGCATGCCGTACCCGAGCGATCTCACCGATGAGCAGTGGGAGCTCCTCGAACCCGTGGTCGCGGCATGGAAGGCCCGGCACCCGTCGGTCAGCGGACATCAGGGGAAATACGCGATGCGGGAGATCGTGAACGCGATTCTCCACCAGAACCGCACGGGGTGTCAGTGGGAGTTCCTGCCCCATGACATGCCCCGCCCGGAGCGGTGAAGTCGGGCGGACATGCCCGCATATCGGAGGAGATGATCCCCTCGTGAAGAAGAAGCGCCTCACCCTCGGAGAGCACACTCAGCTCGGCCGGCACCTCGCGGTGATACGTGACGAGCTCACCACCCTGCATGTTCAGCTGGGCAACGCGTACCCGCACACCGGCCCGGAGTCCGGCCCGGCACGCAACCTCGCGAAGGCCACGAAGGCGCTCGACGAGGCGCGCAGCAGCCTCGAGAACTTTCTCTTCCGGGAGCACCCCGAGCAGGCCACGACCCACATCTATTACCCGGCCACCGAGGACCGGGCCCGACCGATCCGAGCGAAAGGACCAGCCCTCGATGGATGACACCACCGAGGACCAGGCGGTCGGGGAACCAGAACCTGACGCAAGGAGTAGACGCACCCTGCGTCAACGCATCGCCGACCGCAGGGGCATCCCCAGGGTTGCCAAGACGGCTGTGCTTGCTGGCGTTGGCGTTGTAGCGATCGGATTCCTCCGCGCCTTCGCCAACGCCGGCACCCCCACGACCGTCACAGACGGCACCAACCACGCCTGCAGCACCAGCTGCAGCTCCCTCGGCCACCACGTGCACTGGACCAACCACGCTGGCGGCTACTGGGTGTGCCGCCACTACGGGTGCAGCAAGAAGGCGAACTGGACCATCCCCAGTCACGACTGCTGCGGCCGGTGCTCTCGTGGCCGGGACTGTCTGAGGGCCGCGCAACGCGATGACGACGGCCCCGGCGGATTTGCTCACAAGTACTTCGAGACACTCATGTACCCCGGCGCCTGCGGCGAACCGCCCGAAGCGCACTGAGAACCGGCCCGGGCGCGGCTTCTACGCCGCTGTTCCGCGCCGGTGCTGGGCCTCGTCAGGGTCACCGATCGGCCTGGTTGGCGTGTCGTCCTCACCGCGGTTCCGTTCCTCGATCAGACCGTCGTACGCCCAGTTGTCAGGGCATTGCTCGCACCAGTGTTCTCCGGGAGCGACCTGAACCAGGTCGTCGGGCTCTGTTGAGCCATGGCAATGTCCGCACCGTCCGCCCATGGGTTCGACGGTCCGTCACGGGCATGTTCGCGGGGAGGGGGCTTGGTGGGGCGCACGGGTGCTCAGGCCCGGCTTGCCACCGTTTCCTGCACCATGCGGCACGCCGGCCACTTTGTTCGGTACCGTGGCCACCGGCCGGGTTCGGTTCACCACCTGGTGCTCAGCTCTTCACCCGCCCCCTCTGCCCCGGATCAGCGCTCTGGCCCGGGGTACAGCCGTGGCTCCACCCGCCACGCAGTCCGGTCCGGCACCCTGTGCCCATGAGCGACATCTTCGAGCACACCCCGCAGGTCTGGAATGCCGCGCAGCTCCGTGAGGCACTGAAGGACCTCCCCGACGACGCCCCCATCCACATGGGCGTCGCAGAAGACCCCGGTGACTTCGACGGATACCGCGAGGGTGTACTTGTCGACGCTCATCAGGTCGAGTACTGGTGGCCGGCCACCTCCACGACCCCGGAACGCACCGAGATGGAGAAGGCGATCACCTTGTTCGCTGACTGGAAGCCGGACAGGTATGACCGTCTCGACTGAACTCGTCGCCGCGACGTGTGCCGGCCGGACCGGGTGCTCGGCGCGCCCTGACACGGGTACGGAGCGGCGTACCTACCTGGTCGAGCCCCTGACCGACGTCGACTCTCCGATCCAGGCCGTGTCCCGAGGGAACCCGTTGTCCGCGGCGGTCTGGGTGCGAGGCTGCCGCCGACGCAAACGCCGTGTTCGGGCGGCAGCCCCACGGGCCGGGGTCAGTTGGAGGGCAGGACCTTCCAGGAGCCGGTTCCGGTGCCGCGGTCGGTGTAGTGGCTTGTGACGACGTCGTACTTGGCGCCGGACTGGTTGGCGACGCCGTTGGTGTCGAGGAAGCCGCCGTTGGCGGACCCGTAGTCGTTGAGCAGATGCACGACGTCGTCGGTGCGGATACGGCCGTCCGTGGGCGAGGACGTCTTGCCGAAGATGTGCCACTTCCCCGTGCCCGGGCCCCGGTCCTTGGTGGTGGTGGCCGATACCTTGTACTTGGCGCCGCTCTTGGTGGAGACGCCGTTGGTGTCGAGGTAGGTGCCGCTGCCGTACTGGTTGACGAGGTAGATGACGTCACCGCTGGTGACGCGCGTTCCGGCTGCCTTTCCGGTGGCGGAGACGACCTTCCACACCGACGTTGCCGGGCCGCGGCTGTTCGGGGTCTGGTTGGTGTTGACGTTGTACGTGGCGCCGGGCTGGCCGGAGATGCCGTTGGTGTCCAGGTATCCGCCGTTACCTCCGTACTGGTTTTGCAGCAGGATGTTGCTGCCGTAGGTCAGGTCGGTGCCCGCGGCGTCGGCGGCCGAGACGGAGAACGAGGTGGCGGTGGCGGCGAGAACTGCCGCGATGGCGCCGACGGCCAGGCGCTGCTTCACGGTACGGAACACAACTTCCCCTTCGTTACTGTGGGTGCTCACATGTGTACGTTAAGTGATCTTGGCGAAGGTCGGAAGCCTCCCCGGGGGTGAACCACTTGCACGGGGTGCTGACGGTGGTCCGGATGCGGTGAGCCGACGGCTGTTGTTGCGTTGACCTGCGGTTTCTGATGGGTAGTCACAGAGTGACCTGATCATCGGCAAGGACGGCGCCTCCGCCATCGGCACGCTCGCCGAACCGAAGTCCAGCAGCTGCTGGGCATCAACTCCTTCGGACTGTGGCGGCTGGTCCGGAAGTACGACGACTTCCCGCAATCGACCGAGCTGCCGCGCGATCCGTTCGCGGGGTTCGACGGCAAGAAGGAGCCCGAGGACGTCTGGAACGGTTTCCAGGTCTACCGGTGGGCGGCCCACACGCCGAAGTTCGCCCGCCGCGGCGCCGTGCTGCTGCGCCCGCTCCCCGAGGACCTGCCACCCGGCTGGTGGGCCGGCTACAAGGACACGGTGCGAGGACCGGCGCTGGACTGGCACACCGCCCTCGGCACGATCCAGGTCGTGCACTGCGCCGACCGCAAGGTCGCCACCGACGTCGCCACAGCCATCGCCCGCGACGGAAACCCGGACGGGGTCGTCACCGTCTGCGCCCTGTACGGAGACATGAGATTCCGCGGGCCGGCTCTGGTCCCAGCCGACACCGCGCACCCGGGCATCGAGTACGAAGCCGACCGGGGCGACGTCGCATCCCTTGCTGGCCACGATCTGCCCTGGTGGCCCGACCCGCTGCGCCTGCCGCACTGATCCGTGAGTGGAAGCCCGGCGCCCCCGCGGCCGTCGTGGAGGTGCTGGCCAACTACAACGACAAGATCCTCCGCCGCGCCGCGCGCAACGTCGCCTCGCACCTGGCCGCGACGGACATGGCCAACGACATCCACAACAACCGGATCGACCACACCCAGCACGACAACGAGATCTGCGGCAAGAAGGGCTATGGCAGGAGACCCAACCCCGTCGTCATCGCGGCCGAACCCGACACCAGCCACCACACTCTGCGGCCCGGGGGCGACCGCCAGGTCCTCGAGGCCGGCTGGCACAAGCTCGCCCTCAGCAACCATCCGGACGCCGTCGCGGCGATCGAAGTCGTCGTCGGCCGCGAACCGGACCTGCCGCCGTTCGGAGCGCTCGCCGAGGTGCCGGTGCGTTGCGGCGCGATCAGCGAGCGACGGACCCGTCGGCTCACCATGTGCGATCCGACCGCCGCCCACGTGATCCTCGCCCAGAGCAAGAAGGCGGAGGCCTTCTTCATCAACCCGCTCACCGACATGCCTGTCATGCACACCCCCGACCACGGCGGTAAGCGGGACTGGCGGTTCTTCGCCCCGCCGTCCCTCCCGGCCGGCGACGCGGAACTCGCCTCGGTCGTCCTGCACCACACCGTGTGGGTCACCACCAGCGACGGCCACGTCCACCCCGTGCACACCAGCCGAGCACCTGTGGTGGGGCAACGGATACGGCGCGGCCCAGCGATGCCGCGACGGTCATCAACGCGCTCCTGGACGGCCTCGGAGCCGCCCCAACCGCGCGAGCACTGGAAGGCACCCAAGGGCCTGACCGCGCTGCTCAACGAGGACCACAAGCAGGGCACCGAACTCACCCGCAGCACCCTGCTGCACGCACGGATGACTCCACCGCGCACCCATTGAGTCGCGAGCACCGATGGGGGCAGACCGTACAGGGGCCGCCCCCATCAGTTGATTCATGACCTGTCGCAGCGAAGGCTGAGGGTTCTCACCGAAGTTTGAGTGGCCCCCGCGGGCCGTGGCCGCCTCACCACTAGGCCGTGTCCATTAATTCGCGGCAATCCACGGATTCGTGGTCATGCCTGATCTTCGGCTTGGGCGTCGTAGGTTGCGCGAGCGGCGTCGATGTTGTCGACGGTGGCGAAAGCCCACTTGATCAGCGGCTGGACGGCCAGACGCAGGCTGTGCCCGGCCTCGGTCAGTGCGTAGGTGACCTGTGGCGGCACCGTGGGGGCCACGGTGCGTGAGACCAGGCCGTCACGTACGAGTCGGCGCAGCGTCACGGTGAGCATGCGCTGGCTGATCCCGGCAACGACTCGCCGGGCCTGGCTGAACCGCAGCGGGCCTTGTCCCAGGGCGGCCACGACGTAGAGCGACCACTTGTCTGAGACGAGGTCCAGCGCCTCTCGGGCACGGGCTCCGTCTTGTCCGCAGATCGGGTCGATGCCGTCGTTGGCCTGCACGGTTACCTCCAGAGAACCACGGCACCTCAAAGTGCCTTCTTGACCATCCCATGACGGTTATCCAAAGTTACCAAGGAACTACTAATAACCGTCGGCTTCTCACCCGTTCCCGAGCGGCCGGCCCAGTCGAAGGAGCTCTCTTCGTGTCTACCATCGCTGTCGTCGGCGCCGGACCCGGTATGGGTCTGGCTATTGCCCGCACTTTCGGTTCCCGCGGTTTCGACGTGGCGCTGTTCTCCCGCAACCAGGCCAACCTCGACGCACACGCCGCGACCCTCGCCGCCGAAGGCATCGCGGCCAAGGGGTTCGCGGCCGATGTCCTGGACGCCGAGTCCCTGACCGGCGCCCTCGATGCCGCAGCACAGCATTTCGGGGGAATCGACGTGCTCGAGTACTCCCCGGGCGGACCCGAGCCGAAGTACCTCACGCCCACCAAGGTCACCGCCGCGGACGTGGACCTGCAGATGCGGTACCTGGTCCACGGCGCGATCGCGGCCACCGGTGCGGTGCTCCCCGCGATGCGGCAGGCCGGTACGGGCACGCTGCTGTTCACCACCGGAGCCGGGTCAGTGGATCCCACCCCGATGCTCGGTGACATCAACACCGCCGGTGCGGCCCTGCGTTCATGGGTGCTGAACTTGCACAAGGAACTTGAGCCCGAGGGTATCCAGGCCGCGCACGTGGCCATTGGGGCGTGGATCGGCGACCGCGCTCCGGAAGGCGTGCCCAGCGCCTCCGCGGATCAGATCTCCCCGCTGTACTGGGATCTGCACGTTCAGCGCGACCAGTCCGAGAAGATCTTCACCGTCTGACCCGGTACGCCCGGGCCGTTCCGTCCCGCATGTCCGCCCTGGGTGAACCGGATGAAGGGGGATGCCCTGTGAACGTTGCATTGTGGATCGTGGCCGGGGCGCTGGCCGTTATGTTTGCGGTGGCTGGGGTGATGAAGTCCATCCAGTCCAAGGAAGAGCTCGCGCAGAAGTTGCCGTGGGTCGAAGACGTCTCGACCGGCGCACTGCGTCTGGTCGGCGTGGCCGAGTTGCTCGGCGCGCTCGGACTGATCCTGCCGGCATGGACGGGGATCGCACCTGTTCTCGCACCGACCGCAGCGGTCGGTCTGGCCGTGATCATGGCTCTGGCCATCGGCACCCATGTCCGCCGCAGGGAATCCTCGGCAGTCGTGGTCAACCTCGTGCTGTTGGCCACTGCGGTGTTCGTGGCCTGGGGGCGCTTCGGCCCCTACAGCTACTGACCTCACGATCGGTGGCCATACCTTGCCGGGGTGCCCAGCGCCACCGCGAACCAGCCTGGCACGAGACAACAGTGGGCGGGCAGCCCAGCGGAAGGGGCTGCCCGCCCACTGTCATGCACCCCTCCCCGCACCTGTTCGAGCCTCGGGAGCCTGCTGTGAACAGCCGCCATCACGCCCTGACCGACGCCCAGTGGGAACGCATCGCTCCGCTATTGCCCAGCAGCGCTGGCAAGCGGGGACGGCCGTGGTCCGATCACCGGCGCGTCATCGATGCGATCGTCTACCGATACCGCACCGGCATCCCCTGGCGAGATCTGCCGACCGGCTTCGGATCATGGAAGACAGTGTGGGCACGCCACCGCCGCTGGGCCGGGGAGGGCTGGTGGGACCGCATCCTCGCGATCCTGCTGGCCCAGGCAGACGCAGCCGGACGACTCGACTGGCGAGTCTCAGTGGACTCCACCGTCAACCGTGCCCGCCAGCACGCCACGAACACCACCCGCTCCGAAGCTTCCAAAAGGGGGCTCACGCCCACGGTGACGGCGCGCACGAAGAACCGCCGGACCACGGGATCGGTCGTTCCCGTGGCGGGTTGACGACGAAAATCCATCATGCCGTGGACGGCAACGGCCGGCCTCTGGCCGTGGTTGTCACGCCGGGGCAGGCGCATGACGGCTCGACCCTGCCCTTGCTTCTGGCGGAGCTGCGTGTTCCCCGGCTCGGCGTTGGCAGGCCCCGCACGACCCCGGCAGCAGTGCTGGGCGACAAGGCATACTCCGCGAAGAAGATCCGGAAAGAACTCAAGAGCCGCGGTATCAAAGCCGTCATTCCTGAACCTCGTGACCAGCGGGCCAACCGGAAACGGCGTGGCTCTGCGGGCGGGCGTCCGCCTGCTTTCGACGCCGAGTTCTACAAGGGCCGAAACGTCGTCGAGCGGTCCTTCAACCTGCTCAAACAGTGGCGTGGGCCGGCCACGAGGTTCGACAAACTCGCGATCGTCTACCGCTCGGCTGCGGTCCTTGCGGCGGTCCTAACCTGGGCCCGGATTTAACGGACACGGCCTAGTCGAGCAGCCCGAGTTCACTCAAGCATCGGTGGCACGAACCTACTGGTGGTCAAACCTCGCTGACAACGCCGGGACGGGACGCCCAGCGCGGCGTCGGCGGAACCTTCAGGAGCGAGACTCTTCACCAGCGGCCGTACCTTCACGCGACGTGCTCGACACCTCGAAGCATGAAGAACGGCCGTCCTGCTGTCCCGCGAAGAGCGACCGGCATCATGCCGCACGAACATCAAGTCACGTGAGACAACCTCTAAGCCTTGATTGGTGCGGCCGACCTGGCGGCCTGCTCGATCTTCGCGCAGTAGGCTGCACGGGCTTCCTCGTCGATCTGCTTCTCGAGTTCGGCGCGCAACCCGGTCCGGCCGTCGAGGCCCTCGCGCAGGATATCGGCGTGCCCGGCATGCCGGATGGACTCGCCGAGGACATGAACCATGATGGCGAACAGGTTGGTGTCGGCATAAGGCTCCGGCCACCAGGGCACGTGGCCGGGGGCGTCGAGGGGAAGCTCGTTGATCGTCGCGTTCGAGTGTTCCCACGTGCGCCGGTAGAACCCGATGATCTGATCGCGAGTCTCGTCCTCGGTCGCCCACAGATCGCTGCCGTTGGAGTCCTGCCACCGGGGCAGCGGTTCCGGGGAAGGGCGGTCGAAGACCTCGCCGAAGTACCTGGCCTCGACGATGGCCACGTGTTTGACCAGGCCGAGGAGGTTGGTCCCGGTCGCCGTCAAAGGTCGGCGGGCGTCGTATTCGGACAAGCCGTCGAGTTTCCAGAGCAGCGCCTTGCGGTCCCGCCGCAGTCTCCCGTGCAGGTTGTCTTTCGCGAATTCATCGATCATGCAGCATGAGCCTGCCATGGGCTGCTCGTGGTCTCAAGATCCCGTACGTGGTCCGCAACTATTGGCAGAGCCGAGGCCTGGCCGTGGCCGCCATCCTGACCTGCTACAAGAAGCTCGCGAAACCTGCCACGTGAGACAACCTCTAAATCTCATACGTTTCTTTACACAACTCGCGCCGCATAAAACCTCACCAATCACAACGCGCCATTGCGACCTCTACATCACGCCCCTTACCTTCGGAGGTTCATTCACCCGGGGGGTCTCTTGACGTCTGATCCGCACGAGGAATACAGAGAAGCGTTCGCCACGTTCAGCGTAAGGGAAGCGGACCTGAGGGCAGCTAAGGCGCTTCAGAGGATCGGCTGGCTGATCCTGTTAGGTTCTTTAACCCTGACGGGAATGCTGGGATACACCGTCATCGTCGGCCTGTGGAAGGCGAACGATGGTGTCACCCGATGGCTCTCCCTGATTATCGTCAACATCTTATGGATTGCTTGTGCATGCTGGCTTTACAGCAATCACAAAAACCTGGCCAAGAAGACGAGTAACTTCCGTGACGCGCTGCAGAAGCGCCAAACGGCGGCCGCTCAACTCCCTCTCGACACGACCTCGGGCCTGCGCGTCTATCGGGAGGCCTCGCTCGACGTCATCGCCTCCTACCGGGCGCAGGCGAGCCGTAACAGGCGCGTGCACAACTCATTCCAGCTAGTCATTATCACCGGGTCGATCGTGGTATCCACCCTGACGGCGATGAACGAGGGATCCAACGCAGCCCTATCAATCGTCACCTCATCCTTGAGCGCACTGGTCGGCATCTCCGCCGGGGTCACCGGATATTTCAAGTTCCGAGAGCGCGGCACCACCTCACAGTCGACAGCAGATGACATCGAGAAGAATTACAACGCCAGCGGGTTCCAGCTCGATGACTACGCAGGGCTGGAGGAGACCCCTCGGCTCATCCTCTACGCCGGAACGGTCGAAAGGATCAAAGAAGAACAGCGTAAACGCGAAATCCAGCTGGAGCAGAGCACCTCACGCGACGAGCGCTCAGCACAATGAGCAGCGGCAAAGAAGGAGCCGAAGGCTCCCGCTCCCGGGAGCGGGCCGTATCGCTGACGACGGTCCGCTGGCTGCTGGCACCGCGCTGGCAGTGGCGCACCCGTCGGCTGCGAGCCGCCCACGGCCCCACTCTGTCCTACGAAGTCGCTTGGTGTCTGATCGCGCTCGCCGACGACGTGGCCAACCTGCCCTACGTGCGACGGCGCACCCACCCCGTGCCCTGCGTGCCGCCGGGGGTGATGGTCGACGTATGGGCGCAGCTCGACCCGGCGGAACAAGAGCGGCGCCGGGCCTGGCTGACCTGTCACAGCCGGACCCCACTGCACCTGCTGGGACTTCCGGAGGAACTGATCGAGCTGGCGGGCCTGCACGTCACCGAATGGGCGCTCCCACCGGACGTGCCATCGATCTCACTGGTTGTCCAGCAACGGTCCTGGCCAAGGAGAACCGACTGACCGGGAGAGGTGATAGATACGGCGCGACGCGTCGTTGTCCGGGCCTCGGGCTGCTGAGTGATGCGGACGTCCACAGCCGGGGGCATCACGCCTCACTCGGCCAGGGCGGTTGCGGTGCCGAGCCCGAGCTGCTGTCCAATGGCCCTCGTTCCGGCCCAGGCCGACTGCGTCGAACGACTGTGGCCAGGGCGAAGGGGGCCCTCCACGCTGCACCAACGGTGCAGCGTGTCCGCCGTGTTCGGGATGAGCGCTGCGGAGCTTCGGGCTCTCAGCGCCTGGTACGTTCCCCGAGGTTGAGGAGGGTGTAGAGAAGGAGGGAGGAGGCGAGGCCGACGGCCCAGCCGTAATCGGCGAGGGGTTTGAGAAGCGGGATGAGGCCGTCGGTGGGGAAGGGGCCCTGCGCGGTGCCGTTCGCGTCGATCGTGGAGTAGGAGCCGCCGATGGCGAGGATGCCGCCGACGAGGAGGGCGAGGACGGCACGCAGGTTCCAGCCGCCCGTGTACCAGTAGCGGCCGGCAGGGCTGTACAGCTCGTCCAGGGCGAGTTCGGTACGGCGGACGATCCAGTAGTCGGCGATGAGGATGCCCGCGACGGTGCCGAGCAGTCCGCCGACGACGCCCAGCCAGGTGAAGATGTAGACGTGCGGGTTGGCGATCAGTCGCCACGGCATGATGGCGATCCCGACCACGCCCGTGATCAGCGCGCCGGTACGGAAGTTGATGACGCGCGGGACCAGGTTGGCGAGGTCGTACGCTGGGCTGACGACGTTGGCCGCGATGTTCACCGACACGGTGGCGACCAAAACCACGAGCAGGGCGAAGAGCGTCCCCGCGACGCTGTCCATCTTCGCGGCGAGCGCGATCGGGTCCCAGATCGGGACGCCGTAGACCGCCTGCGAGCCAGAGGTGACCAGCACCGAGAGCAGGGCGAACAGCGTCATGGTGGTGGGAAGCCCCAGGGCCTGACCGCGCATCTGGGCGCGCTGGCTGCCGCCGAAACGGGTGAAATCCGGAATGTTGAGCGACAGCGTGGACCAGAAACCGATCATGCCCATCAGAGCCGGGAAGAACACCTTCCAGAAACCGCTACCCCACCCCAGCGCCGACGGCTGCGACAGCAGCGGACCGAACCCACCCGCCTTCACCGCGATCCACACCAACAACGCCAGCGCGCCCACGATCACGAACGGCGCGGCCCAGTTCTCGAACCGCCGCAGGGTCTCCATGCCCCGCGCGATCACAGCGATCTCCAGCGCCCAGAACAGACCGAACGACAGCCACAGTGTCCACGGCTGCCCGGCAATCTGACCGGCACTCTGCCAACTGCCACCGAAGACCTTTCCGGCCAGCAGGAAGATCCCCTCGCCGCCGATCCAGGTCTGGATACCGAACCAGGCACACGCCACCGCCGCCCGAATCAGCGCCGGCAGATTCGCGCCCCGCATCCCGAACGACGCCCGCGCGAGCACCGGGAAGGGAATCCCGTACTTCGTTCCCGCATGCCCCGTGAGCAGCATCGGCACCAGCACGATGAGGTTGGCCAGCGCGATGGTGAGGACCGCCTGCTTCCAGTCCATGCCGAGCGCGACCAGACCGGAGGCCAGGGTCCAGGACGGGATGTTATGAGCCATTCCTACCCAAAGGCTCACATAGTTGTAAACGCCCCACGTGCGCCTTTCGACGGGAACCGGCGCCAGGTCGTCGTTGGCGAACCGGGCGTCGTCCAGGACGATCCCATCAGCGAGGGCCACGCGGCCATCGGGATGGGTCTGCTGGATCGTGGACGTATCAGGTATGGAGGGTGCATTGGAGGACATGAAGCCACCTCGGTTCGCGGAGTCTCCTGCGGGGGAACGTGACCTGCCCGAGAACTCGCCACTGGATCCTCGGGGTCATACGACGGAGCGGGACAACAGTCAGTCCCTGGCGCCGCTCTTGGAAACGGAGCCAGGGCGCAGGCACCGGCTCAGCCAGATGCAACAGCAGCAGTCCGCAGCCGCAAGGCGCACCTGGACGAACCGGCCCCCGCACCTCCCACCTGGCGAGCAGCCCCACGAACCCGCAGGTCAGCACCCCGCGGCCATGTTCGTGTTTCCTCTCGCGCGACACAGAGCGCGGTGAAGTTGTATGTCGTCCAGCGGCGCTGCTCCAGTGGGGCGGGCAGCAGGTCCTCGTTGACGAACCGGTTGTCGGCCTGGACGGTGCCGGGGGCGAGTTCGACACGGCCCGCGGGATCGGATATCGGGTTCTGCGGGGGAAGCGGTGGGTTGGCTGGGTTGGGTGGGTTCGGTGGAACGGTCGACGTCATGGCGGCTGGACCCTTCACTCGGGAGCGGTGCCGTGCGGGGCGGGACGGGGCGAGGGAGGACGGGGGTGCGCGGGTGCGTACGGCCCGTGCGGGCGGGTCAGGCCGACAGGGCGGGGATGATGCGGGAGCCGTAGGCGTCGATGGTGGCCTCGCGCGCATCGTGCATGTTGTAGACGGCGAACTGGTCGACACCGAGATCGCGCAGCACCCGGAGCTTTTCGATGTGCGCCTCCGCGGGGCCCAACAGGCAGAAGCGGTCGACGATCTCGTCCGGCACGAAAGCGGTGTCCGGGTTTCCGGTGCGGCCGTGGTGGCTGTAGTCGTAGCCGGACCGCCCTGCGATGTACGCGGTCAGGGCCTCGGGGACGAGTCCGGAGTGCGCGCCGTACCGGGCGACCAGGTCCGCGACGTGGTTGCCGACCATGCCGCCGAACCAGCGGCACTGTTCGCGGGCGTGGTCGAGGTCGTCGCCCACGTACGCGGGGGCGGCGACGCAGATGGTCACGGAGTCCGGATCGCGGCCGGCCTCCGTCGCCGCGTCCCGTACCGCCTTGATCATCCATTCGGTGAGGAAGGGATCGGCGAGCTGGAGGATGAAGCCGTCGGCCTTCTGCCCGGCGAGGGCGAGCGCCTTCGGGCCGTACGCCGCCATCCAGACGGGCAGTCTGCCGTCCTTCACCCAGGGGATCTGGACCGGTTGGCCGTCGACGCGGGCCTCCCGCCCCTCGGCGAGATCGCGGATGACGTCGATGGCCTCACCGAGTCGGGCCAGGGTGTTGGGTCTGCGTCCGGCGACGCGCATCGCCGAGTCGCCGCGCCCGATGCCGCAGACCGTGCGGTTGCCGTACATGTCGTTGAGGGTGGCGAAGGTGGAGGCGGTGACCTCCCAGGTACGGGTTCCCGGGTTGGTGACCATGGGTCCCACGACGAGGCGTTCGGTGTGTTCGAGGATCTGGCTGTAGATGACGAAGGGTTCCTGCCAGAGCACCGCCGAGTCGAAGGTCCAGCCGTGGCTGAATCCGTTGCGCTCGGCGCGTTGCATCAGTTCGACGACGGCCGAGGCGGGCGGGTCGGTCTGGAGGACGAGTCCGAAGTCCATGACGGTGCTCCTAGTCCAGGTACTGACAGGTCGCGCGCGGGGTGTACATGCCATGTCCGGTCCGGCCGGTGAACTTCCGTCCGTCGATGACGACTTCGCCGCGTGAGAGGACCGTTTCGACCCGGCCGGTGATCCGCTTCCCCTCGTACGCCGAGTAGTCGACGTTCATGTGATGGGTCTCGGCGGAGAGGGTCTGTTCGGCCGCGGGGTCGTAGATGACGATGTCGGCGTCGGCACCCGGGGCGATGGTGCCCTTCTTCGGGTAGAGGCCGAACATTCGCGCCGGGGAGGCGCAGGCGATCTCGATCCAGCGGCGGCGCGAGAGGTGGCCGTCCACCACCGCCTGATGGAGCAGGTCCATCCGGTTCTCCACGCCGGGCATGCCGTTGGGGATCTTCGAGAAGTCGCCGCGGCCCATCTCCTTCTGGCCCGAGAAGCAGAAGGGGCAGTGGTCGGTGGAGACGACCTGGAGTTCGTTGTTCCGCAGGCCTCGCCAGAGCGCTTCCTGGTGTTCCCTGGGGCGCAGGGGGGTGGAGCAGACGTACTTCGCACCCTCGAAGTCGGGCTCGGCGAGGTTGTCGGTGGAGAGGAAGAGGTACTGCGGGCAGGTCTCGCCGAAGACCGGAAGTCCCTTGTGGCGGGCGGCGGCCAGCTCGGCGACGGCCTCGTCGGCGGAGACGTGCACGACATACAGCGGGGATCCGGCGACGCGTGCGAGCTGGATGGCACGGTGGGTGGCCTCGGCCTCCAGCGCGACCTTGCGGACGTCGCCGTGGTACCGCGGGTCGGTGCGGCCCTGGGCCAGGGCCTGTTCGACCAGGACGTCGATGGCGATGCCGTTCTCCGCGTGCATCATGATCAGGCCGCCGTTGTGGGAGGCCTGTTGCATGGCGCGCAGGATCTGGCCGTCGTCGCTGTAGAAGACGCCCGGGTAGGCCATGAACAGTTTGAAGGAGGTGACACCCTCCGAGACGAGAAGGTCCATCTCCTTCAGCGAGGACTCGTTCACGTCGGAGAGGATCATGTGGAAGGCGTAGTCGATGGCGCAGTTTCCGTCGGCCTTCGCGTACCAGGCGTCCAGTCCTTCGCGGACCGGGCGGCCCACGGACTGGATGGCGAAGTCGACGATGGTGGTGGTGCCGCCCCAGGCGGCCGCGCGGGTGCCGGTCTCGAAGGTGTCGGCCGCGTAGGTGCCGCCGAACGGCATCTCCATGTGCGTATGCGCGTCGACTCCGCCGGGGATGACGTACTTGCCGGTGGCGTCGATCCTCCGGTCGGCGTTCCAGCTCTCGGCCGCGTCGGTGCCGTGCGCTGCGAGGGCGACGACGCGGCCTCCCTCGATGAGTACGTCGGCATGGATTTCGTCGGACGCGGTGATGACGAGACCACCGTGGATGACGGTGCCGCTCATGTACCCCTCCTCACTGTGGCGGAATGGGTCTACGCACGTAGACAACGTGCGTGATGAAGAACGTAGAAGTGGGCTACCCACTGTGGCAATACCGCTGCGGTCAACCGCTGAAGACGATTCTGTTTCACCTTCCTGGCACTCCACCGGCCCACCGCACGACGCGGCGCCGCGCGCCTGTTTCTGGTTGCGGGAACAGCCGCGCTGTGCGCCGCGGCTCTCGCTCATGGCCGGCGTCGATATGCCACCGACCGAAGCGCCTCGGCCGGGATCTGCGCACCCTCCTCATCGGCTGATACGGCCCGGTCTCCCGAGGTGGGTGATTGCGGCTGTGACCAGGGCCTGGACGCCGGTGTCGAGGGTGGGCTGCAGGACGGGTGCGAAGCGGGCGCTGTGGTTGACCGGGATTTCCTGGGCCACGGTGCCACGTTGCCGGGCGGCCTGGTAGGTGTCCGGGTCGATACAGCCCAGGGCCCAGTAGGTGTACGGGGTGCCGAACGCGTCCGGGATCCGGCTGAAGTCCTCGCTGGCGCTCTGCAGCTCGGCCGTGACCGCGCGCTCCCCGAACTTCGCGGCGAAGGCGGCGGTGACCTCGCGGGTTACCCCGTCGTCGTTGACGGTCGGCGGAAAGCTGGTGCCCTCCTCGATCTGCGGGGCTCGAGTCGCCCCGGAGGCATCGCACTCGGCACGGGCGATGCGCCGCACGGCGGACAGGACGGCTCGCCGGGTCTCGTCGTCGTACGTGCGCACGTTCACCAGCAGTTCCGCCGACTCCGGGATCACGTTGCCGCTCGTGCCCGCCTGGACGGAGCCCACCGTGACCACGACCGGCTGGGTGGCGGCCAGCTCGCGCGAGACGATCGTCTGGAGACGAACGACGATCATCGAGGCGATCACCACGGGGTCGATGGCGGCCTGCGGTGCCGAGCCGTGAGCACCCCGGCCATGGACAGTGATCTTCACGTTGTCCGCCGCGGAGAGAAAGGCCCCGGAGCGTGTGCCGACCTGCCCGGCCGGATGGGGAAGCACATGCTGGGCGAACGCGACGTCCGGGTGAGGAACAAGGTCGGAGAGGTGGTCGGTGAGCATCCGGTCGGCGCCGTCCCCCGGTTCTTCGGCGGGCTGGAACAAGGCCACCAGAGTGCCCTGCCACGCCCCCGGCGCGGCGGCCATGAGCCGCGCTGCTCCCAGCAGGCAGGCGACGTGCATGTCGTGACCGCAGGCATGCGCCACGGGCACCCGGCGGCCGGAGGTGTCCGTGGCTTCGGCCGTGCTCGCGTAGGGCAGACCTGTCTCCTCACGGATCGGCAGGGCATCCATGTCGGCCCGCAGCAGAACGGTCGGCCCCTCACCGTTGGCCAGTACACCGACCACGCCGGTGCCGCCGATCCCCTCGTGCACCCGGTAGCCGCCGTTTCTCAGGAGTTCCGCCACCCGGGTCGCGGTGCGGTGCTCCTGGTGCCCCAGCTCGGGGTGAGCGTGCACGTCCTTGTAGACGTCTTCGAGGCCGGACCGGATGCCACCGAGGCCGGCCAGGACAGCATCCGTGGAGTCCGTGAGGGTCATGGTGGGCTACCTCGCCTTCTCGCGGGTGATCACGGCGCCCGTTCCTGTCAGGGACCCCGGCGCTTCGACGTCCCGGCCGCCCGTCGCGGAGTGACACCGCCCGTTCTCATGGTCACCCGGATCGGCCCATGGTGGACATTCGGTACCGGTCTCTCGCTCATGGGCCGGTGTTCATGCCACCGATCGCAGCGCCTCGGCCAGGATCTTCGCGCCCTCCTCCGCCTCGGGAATGGTGAGTGAGAGCGGCGGTGCGATCCGCAGCACGCTGGTGTGGTGTCCGCCGCCCTTGCCGATGAGCAGGCCGCCCTCCCGGGCGGCTTCGAGCACGGCGGCCGCGGCCTCCGGATTCGCCTGGTCGGTGCCGGGCTTCACGAGTTCGATGCCGATCATCAGACCCCGGCCCCGTACCTCCCAGACACACTCCGATGCCGCGCCGATCGCACGCAGCCGTTGGAGCAGCAGTCCGCCGACGCGCCGGGCGTTGCCCTGCAGATCGTGGTCGAGAAGGTACGAGAGGTTGGCGAGCGCGGCCGCCGTGGTGACCGGGGAGCCGCCGAAGGTCGAGATGGAGTTGGCGTCGAGGCAGTTCATGACGTCGGCGCGGGCCACCACGCCGCCGATCGACATGCCGTTCCCGATGCCCTTGGCGAAGGTGAGCATGTCCGGTGGCCCGTTCTCACCGTGTGCCTGCCAGCCCCAGAAGTGTTCGCCGGTGCGGCCCCATCCGGTCTGCACCTCGTCGGAGATCCACAGGATGCCGTGGCGGTCGAGCACCCGGCGGAAGGCCGCGTACAGGCCGTCCGGCGGTGAGGTGAACCCGCCGATGCCCTGGATGGGTTCGGCGATCAGGGCGGCGGGCTCGTGGGTGTGGCCGATCAGGTCCTCCAGATCGGCGACGCAGGCCGCGATGAACTCCGCGTCGCCGAGGTGCGCGTACGGTCCGCGGGTGCGGACGCCGCCGTGCACGTACAGCGTCTGCAGCGGGGACAGACTCGTGGGCGACCAGGCGCTGTTGCCGGTGACGGAGACCGCGGAGAAGGATCTGCCGTGGTAGCTGTTGCGCATGGCGAGGACCTGGTTCGACCCGCGGTACGCGGTGGCGAGCAACAGGGCCGTGTCATTGGCCTCGGTGCCCGACGTGGTGAAGAAGACCCGAGCGTCCGGGATGCCGGAGAGTGTGGCGATGCGCTCGGCCAGCTCGACCATCGGCCGGCTGAGGTAGAGCGTGGAGGAGTGGATGATCCGTCCGGCCTGCTCGCTCACCGCCCGGGTCACCTCCGGCAGGGCGTGGGCGGTCATGGTGGTGAGGATGCCGCCGAAGAAGTCGAGGTAGCCCCGGCCGTCGGCGTCCCAGACATGACGCCCCTCGCCGTGGGTGATCTCCAGGGGGTTCTCGTAGTACAGCGCCAGCCAGTCGGGACTGACGGCGCGGTGGCGTTGGTGCAGGCTGCTCACGGCTCCACCAGTCCCCCGTAGGCGTCCGGACGGCGGTCCCGGTAGAACGCCCACTGCTGGCGGACCTCTTCGATCAGGCCGAAGTCGAGGTCGCGTACGAGGAGTTCCTCCGCCTTGTCGTCGGCGACCTCGCCGACGAACTGGCCGCGCGGGTCGACGAAGTAGCTCGTTCCGTAGAAGTCGTTGTCGCCGTACTCCTCCTGGCCGACGCGGTTGATCGCGGCGACGAAGTACTCGTTGGCGACGGCGGCCGCGGGCTGTTCCAACTGCCAGAGATAGCTGGAGAGGCCGCGCGAGGTGGCGGACGGGTTGTAGACCACCTGTGCACCGTTGAGGCCGAGTTGTCGCCAGCCCTCCGGGAAGTGGCGGTCGTAGCAGATATAGACGCCGACCTTGCCCACGGCGGTGTCGAAGACCGGCCAGCCGGCGTTTCCCGGCTTGAAGTAGTACTTCTCCCAGAACCCCTTGACCTGCGGAATGTGGTGCTTGCGGTACTTTCCGAGATAGGAACCGTCGGCGTCGATGACGGCTGCGGTGTTGAAATAGAAGCCGGACTGCTCGATCTCGAAGACGGGCACGACGATCACCATGCCGGTCTCCCGGGCGAGTTCCTGCATCCGCCGGACGGTCGGCCCGTCCGGGACGGCCTCGGCCCAGCGATAGTGCTCGGGTTCCTGCACCTGGCAGAAGTAGGGGGCGTTGAACACCTCCTGGAAACCGATGATCTGCGCGCCCTGACGGGCGGCCTCGCGGGCATGCTCCTCATGCTTGACGATCATGGATTCGGTGTCGCCGGTCCAGGTGGCCTGGACGAGTGCGGCGCGTACGACCTGGGACATGAGCTGCTCCTTCGACGCGGCGTCAGAGGGCCTCTATGCGTTTCTACGCCCGTAGACACAGGCGTAGAGGAGAACGTAAGCCCCGTCACACAGTGGGGCAAGACCATCGCCGTGAACCAACGGAGTCGATCACGTTTCGCACCCGTGCGGTCCACATGCTCCTGCACGGGTTGCGCGGACCGCAGCAGCCATGATGGCGGCCGCATGGGAGGAGGGACGCCCGCCACGCCGGAAGTGCCCACACCTCGGCTCGGCCTGCGGAGGCGCACGAGGGTGATGCCGACGGCGATCGCCCCCGACCGAATGCAGTTCCGTCAGCGGAACCGCATCGCGTTCTCCGGGCCCGCCCGGCCCGCCGCTCACCGGCCGGGCCGGACTCCTCCCACCAGGCCCGCCACCCGTAGGGCGTGGACGACCTCCCGCTCCTTGGCCGCCGACACCGCGCGGGCCGCGGCCACCACCGGTGGCACGAGTCGGTGCGGGTCGCACTCCGCCATCCGCGCCGCCTCCTGCGGGGGTCGTACCCGGACGAAGGCACCGAGCAGGGCTCGCGCCTGCGGCCCGTGCCCCTCCCGATCGAGGGCCAGCACCGCATCCGCGATCTCGGCCGCCGGGCGCGCAACTCCCTGACGCAATAGACGGTCGCAGTCCTCCGGGCGCCCCGCGTCGGCCAACACGACGGCTCGCGTGGCGAGTTCGTAGGGTGAGAGCAAGGACATCTCCCACAGGAGGGTCGCCCAGTCCGCGTCCAGGCCGGCCCGGTGCAGCTCGACGGCGAGGACCGGCAACCGGTCCGCAGGCCAGCCGGCCACCTCGCAGAGCACGACGTGCGCCTCGCCGCCGCGACCCTCGGCCCGGAGCCGCAGCAGTCTTGCGACGGCGTGAGCGGCGGCCCGGTGCGCCTCGCTGTCGACGGCATCGGGGACACCGGCCCGGGGTGCGTCACCGCCGGACGAAGCAGCACCGAACCGTGCGCCACGCGGCGCGGCGGCCGCTTCGGGCGGGACGGGCAGAACCGGAGCGGCGACGGCCGGGGCCGGATCGGCGTCGTCGACCTCCAGGCCCGCGAACCGTGCACCTCGGGGCCTTCGGCTCCCGGACGCGACGGGCCGGCGAGCCCGGGGCGGTTCGCCGGGACCGGCCTCGCTCCCGGGCCGGGACACGGGCTCAGGGGCACGTCGGGGCCCTGGCACGACGGCAGGTGCGGGTACGGGCTCAGGTGCGGTCACGGAATCGTCGGTGGATGTGAGTGCCGGTTGCTCCTCCGCGCGGAACCCGCCCCCGGGGATCGTCACCGCGGCCAGTCTCCGGCGAAGCTCCGCGCAGCGGGCGGTGGCGCGTTCGTGGTCGTCTCGCGCCCAGGCCATGGCCTGCTCGTCCAGGGACGTCGCACCGTCCGCGCCCAGGCGCTGGGCCGCGCGCACCTGTTCCCGCAGCATGATTTCCAGCCGCTCGACGAGCAGTTGACGCCCGCCGGGCCGGCGGTCGCAGGCCGCCACCGAGACCGCGTACAGCTGGGCGGCCCGCACCGACTCGCGATGCGCGAACTCCGCGCCGCGCACCGCCGCCAGGTCCTGGAAGAGGGACTCCATCACGTCCCAGGGCGGAATCTCGACGCCGTCGAGACAGGCCCGCATACCGCCGGGATCGCGGCGGCAGAACACGCCGTACCAGCCGCTCACGGGGTCCAGGGACGCCACCATGGCACGGAGGTACTCTGCGAACCCCTCTGCTTCGACAGCATGGTGATGAACCGTCATCATCGCCTCGACCTCGCCGACAGGAGCCTTCCGGTCGCAGGCATTCGACCGCAGCCGTGTTACGGCCGGACTACGCACGCTTTTCACCTGTGGTGCGGTCGCCTCAAGCCGGGGCGGGGCGGGGCCCGGCACGACCTCGGCACGTACCTACGCACCGCCTCCGCGGCCGAGGGGGGCCGGTCCCGGCAGGGTGGTGCGGGCCGGGGGCCGTACCGGCCGGGTCCTACCCGGCGAGCGGAACGGCGTCCGGCTCCGGTGCGCACCGGGTGAGCAGTTCGTCCATCGAGAGCCCGAGCGCCCCGGCCAGCGCGGCAACGGTGAAGAAGGCGGGGGTGGGGGCGCGCCCCGTCTCGATCTTGCGCAGCGTCTCGGCGGAGATTCCGGCGCTGGCCGCGATCTCGGTCATGCTGCTTCCACCGCGCGCCTCGCGCAGCAGCGCTCCGAGGCGTTCACCGCGGCGGCGCTCTTCCGGGGTCAGGGGCGTTCGTACCATACCGGCATTCTAATACCGCCAGGACCGGTATAGTAATTGGCATGGTGCAGCTCAAGACAGACACATCCATCGCGGCGATGCGCGAATCGGGCCGGGTCGTGGCCCAGGTCCTGACGGCCGTACGGGAGGCGGCGACGATCGACGTCACCTTGCGTGAACTCGACGAGGTCGCGCGCGAGGTCCTGCGCGAGGCGAAGGCCGGATCGCCGTTCCTGAACTACCGGCCGCATTTCGCCCCCACCCCGTTCCCCGCAGTGATCTGCACATCGGTCAACGACGCGATCGTGCACGGGATCCCGACCGACCAGCGGCTGCGCGACGGAGATCTCGTGAGCATCGACGCGGGCGCGACCCTCGGTGGCTGGGCGGGCGATTCGGCCGTCAGTTTCACCGTCGGACGCGCCCGGCCCGAGGACACCCGGCTGATCGACACGGCGTACGCGGCGCTGGATGCGGGAATCGCGGCGGCGGTCGTCGGCAACCGCATCGGCGACATCGCGCACGCCATCGGCACGGTGTGCCGCAGCGCCGGTTACGGCATTCCGGAGGGGTTCGGCGGCCATGGCATCGGCCGGTCGATGCACGAGGACCCGGCCGTCCCCAACGAGGGACGACGCGGGCGCGGTATGCCGTTGCGGCACGGGATGGTCCTGGCGATCGAGCCGATGCTGATCGCAGGCGGCCGGGACGCATTCCACCCGGACCGGGACGGGTGGACGTTGCGCACGTCCGACGGCAGCCGCGCGGCACACGTCGAGCACACGGTGGCGATCACCGAGGACGGGCCGTCCATCCTGACGGCACTGTGACCGCGGGGCCGGCGTCTCGCGCGCACGCGAGCAACCGACCCCGGGGCACACTGGATTGATGTGACGTCAGGGGTTTCCGCTCGGCTTCACGACCATCGCGGAGCCACCGCCCCGGCGCACCGGCTCCGCCGCCGCGAGCCATCGCCCGTCGGGGAGCCTCTGCACACCGGTCGCCGCCCCGATCTCGGCGTTCAGTTTGAAGGCATGCCCCAGCGACTCCAGTTGCTCCCGCACCGGGCTGTTCCACAGTCCCGGTTCGAGTTCCGTCGTCGCCGCGTTGCGCTGGCTGGCGCGCGGCGCCGCGATGGCATCGCCGAGCGACAGTCCGCGGTCGACGGTGCCGATGAGTGACTGCAGCACCGTCGTGATGATCGTGGCGCCACCCGGCGAGCCCAGGGCCAGCACCGGCTCACCGTGGTTCAGCACGATGGTCGGCGAGATGGACGAGCGCGGGCGCTTGCCCGGCCCCGGCAGATTCGGATCGTGGACCGCCGGATCGGCAGGTGCGAACGAGAAGTCCGTCAGCTCGTTGTTGAGCAGATAGCCGCGCCCCGGCACGGTGATGCCACTGCCGCCCGTCTGCTCGATCGTCAGGGTGTACGCGACGACGTTGCCCCACTTGTCGGCCGTCGTCAGATGCGTGGTGTTCTCCCCTTCGTACGTCGTCGGGGCGGCCTGGTCACCGGCCTTGCAGTCGGCGGGATGGCGCGGGTCTCCCGGCGCGAGCGGGCTGGTCAGTACCGCGTCGTCCCTGATCAGGCACTCCCGCGCATCAGCGAACCGCTGGCTGAGCAGCCCCTGCGTGGGTACGTCCTCGAAGGCCGGGTCGCCGACCCAGCGCCCGCGGTCCGCGAACGCGATCCGGCTCGCCTCGATGTAGCGATGCAGATACTCCGCCTCGCTCGCCTTCGACAGATCGGTGGACTCGAGGATGTTGAGCGCCTCACCGACGGTCGTGCCACCGGACGAGGAAGGGGCCATCCCGTACACGTCGAGGCCCCGGTAGCCGACCTTCGTCGGCGCCTGCCGCAGCGCCCGGTAGGACTTCAGGTCCTTCGCGGTGAGGTCGCCGGGCCGGACGGTCCGGGTGGCCTTCGGGTCCACCGGCGGGTTGCGTACGGTCCGTACGACATCGTCGGCCAGTTCGCCCCGGTACAGCACGTCGACGCCCTTGCGGCCCACCAGTTCATAGGTCCGCGCGAGATCCGGATTCTTGAATACGGAGCCCACCACCGGGAGTTGCCCGCCCGGCAGGAAGAGCTTCTTCGACGCCGGGAAGTCGGCGAACCTCTCCTGGTTCCCCTCGGTCTGCGAACGGAAGGTGCTGTCGACGACGAACCCTTCCCTGGCGAGCCGCTCGGCCGGCTTCAGCACCTGCCGCAACGATGTGCTGCCCCAGGTCTTCAGCGCGGTGTCCCAGGTGGCGGGTGTACCGGGGGTGCCCACGCTCAGACCGCTGGTGACCGCGTCGGCGAAGGCGAGGGGCTTGCCGTTCTCCAGGAACAGCGAGGAGTCCGCGCTGCGTGGTGCGGTCTCGCGTCCGTCGATGGTCTGCACCGTGTGCTTCTTGGCGTCGTAGTAGACGAAGTAGCCGCCACCGCCGAGGCCTGAGGAATAGGGCTCGGTGACACCGAGCGCCGCCGCGGTCGCCACCGCGGCATCCACCGCGTTGCCGCCGTTGCGGAGAACTTCGATACCGGCGGCCGAGGCATCCGCGTCGACGCTGGCGACCGCTCCCCCGTACCCCACTGCGACAGGCGACTTGGGGGTTGCCGCGTGCGGTGGTGCGGACGAGGAAGGAGCCGCTGCTCCGACGGTGACCACAGCGGCGAGAACTGCTGATAACGACACATTCCGCGCGACGGAACGTCGCATGCGCACCTCCAGTGAAGGATTGTTGGCCGCAGGGTAACGCCGCCCCGCCCGCCCCGTCAGGTCCACCGTGCACCCCCGACCGGCCGCCCGCTAACATGCCCGCCCATGACCGACGACGTACGCACCATCGTGTTGTGCCTGATAACCGCCGGCGCCGGCGCCGCTGTGGGCTGGATCGCCCGCACCTACCTCTGGCGCCGCAAGCTCCGCCGCAAGCAGGCGTTCTTCGGGCTGCCGGGCAACTCCGAGTGTCTGCTCGTCGTCAACCGCGACGCGGGCGGCGACGGCGCCGTCCACCGCCACGACGTGTTCGCCCTGCTGGAACTCTCCGCGCTGATCAAGGACTGTTCGGCGCACGCGCAGATCCTGTCCCACGACGTCCCGCAGCAGGGCTTCGGCGAACGCACCGAATTCTGCGTCGGCGGGCCGGTCTCCAACCGCCGGATGGCCGCCCATCTGCATTCGCTGCTGCCCGGTGTGAAGGTGAACACCGACCCGGAGCCCGGACCGGAGCGGGGCGCCTTCCAGATCGGTTCGGAACGCTACCGGCTGGAGAAGGGGGTTGCCGAGTACGTGCTCTTGGCTCGCCTGACGGCTGGTCAGGACACCCGCCCGGTCTTCCTGTTCTGCGGACAGCAGGCGATCACCACCCAGGCGGCCTCCCGCTATCTGATCCGCAACTACGAGAAGCTGGCCCGCAAGCACGGCAACAACACCTTCTGCCTGCTGCTGAAGGTGGCCAACTCGCGGGCGTACGGCTCCGATGTGGTCGAACTGGTCGGCGATGTGACGCGGGCTGCGCAGACCGCCGTACCGGCACCGCGCAATTCGCACCGGGCGACTGGCTGAGCCCTGCGGCTCCCGCTCCGGGCGCAGGCACGAACGGGTCCCCGCCCTCGCATCGGCGGCCAGGGTGACGAGGGGCGGGGTCGCGGTCGCGGCCCCGCCCCCCTTCACTGCTGCGGGGCCGGCGCGGTGGACCCTCTGGGGGTGAGCGAGGGCGTGGGGACCTGGAGCGATCCGGTGTGCGTGCCCTCGATCAGTTCGAAAAGGGTGCGGGCCACCTCCGTCCCGAACTGGTGTACGTCGTGGCTCATCGCCGACAGGGTGGGGTGGGTGATCCGGCACAACTGGGAGTCGTCCCACGCGAGCAACGAGACGTCGTCGGGGACGACGAATCCCATCTCGGCCGCGACGCCCGCGCCCGCGACCGCCATGATGTCGTTGTCGTAGACGATGGCGGTGGGCCGGTTGGCCGAGAGCAGAAGCGACCTGGTCGCACGCGCGCCCTCCTTGCCGTCGAAGCCGGTGGCGATCTGACGCCCCTCCTCCAGCCCCAGCTCACGCACCGTCGCCTCGAAGGCCGCCGCACGGATGGCGCTGTGCCCCAGGCCGGCCGGGCCGCCCACGCGCGCGAGGCGGCGGTGCCCCAGCGCGGCGAGGTAGCGGACGGCCTCGGCGGTCGCCGTGGCATCGTCCGTCCACACCGCGGGGAAGGACCCGGTCAGGGACGGGTGACCGACGGCCACCGCCCGCAGCCCGATCGACTCCAGCGCAGGCACCCGCGGGTCGTTCTCCTGGAAGTCGACCAGGACGGCGCCCGCGATGGTCTGGCTGCGCCACCAGGACTTGTACAGGTCGATCTCTTCGTCCAGATCCCGCACCAGTCTCAGCAGCAGCGAGCACGACCGCTCGGCCAGGACGCTTTCGAGGCCGGAGATGAAGTCCATGTAGAACGGTTCGAGTCCCAGCAGCCGGGCGGGGCGGCACAGGGCGAGGCCGATGATGTCGACCCGATGGCTGGAGAGGCTGCGCGCGGTCTGGTTCGGCGCCCACCCCATCTCCCTGGCGACGTCGAAGATCCGCTGCCGGGTGGCCTCCGAGACACCCGGCTTCTGGTTGAACGCCAGGGACACGGCCCCTTTGGACACACCGGCCCGGGCGGCGACGTCCTTGATGGTGACGCGTGCCGGAGGGTTCACCTCGAGTCCGCGCAGAACAGGGCCGCCCGTGCGTCCTCGACGGACACCGCGGCACAGCCGTCGACGCGGATCCGGACGTGTTCACCGGCCAGCAGCGTCGTGAGGCCGCGGTCCGCCACGGCCGACGGACCCAGCCGGTCCGCCTGAAGGAGAAGATCTCTGACAAGAGTGTGCGCGCTCACCACGATGTCGACCTTACCGCCGCCACCGGCGACCGGCTCCACCGCGACGTCGTAGGCCGGCCGCACATAGCCGAAGTCCTTGTCCGGTACGGGGAAGTGGAGGGCGCGCAGTCCATCCGCGTCGGCCACGAGGAACTCCTTGCCCGACTGCTCGGCGGGCACCAGCTCCGCCGGAACGGGCAGCCGGACGACGGAGCGCGGGGCGGCGGTCACCTCCACCGCGCTCTGCCCCACCGTGCTTCCGTCGGCCTCGATCCGACGCAGCGTCACCTGGGTAGGCCACTGTGTCGCCGACTGGTTGACGACCGCGAGAACGGGGCCGTCGTCACCGGGTTGCAGTGTCAGCAGCCGGTCCGCGTACACGCGCCGCAGCTCGTGGTGGAGCGGCTTGAGTCGGCCGTCCCCGTCGATGGCGGACCAGGAACTCACCGGCCAGCAGTCGTTGAGCTGCCAGACGACCGTGCCGGCGCAGACCGGCCAGTGGGAGCGCCAGTGCTCGATACCCGCGGCGACGGCACGAGCCTGGACGACCTGGGTGAGGTAGTGCCAACGGTCGAAGTCGCCCGTGGGCAGGGCGAAATGGCGTGCGACGCCGCGGTCGAGCTTTCCGTTGCCGTCCTCCGCCTTCTGGTGATGCACCATGCCAGGGGAATCGGGGGCCAGGTCCTCGCCCGGGAGCGCTCGGTGCAGCGTCGTCATCGTCGGCGGTGCCTGCCAGCCGAACTCGGCGACGAACCGCGGAACGTCGGCGCGGTACTCGGCGTAGTCCTGGCGGTTCCACACCTCCCACGAGTGGAAGGTGCCGTGCGCCGGGTCGTTGGGGTGGTGGTCCCAGGAGCCCGACCAGGGGCTGCCCGCGGTGTACGGGCGGGTGGGGTCGAGTTCGGCGACGATGCGGGGCAGCAGGCCGAGGTAGTAGCCCTCGCCCCAGGAGTCACCGGCGAGCTCGGACTCCCAGCCCCAGTCGCGAAACCCCCACAGGTTCTCGTTGTTGCCGTTCCAGAGCACGAGACTGGCGTGCGGCATGAGACGGACAACGTTGTCACGCGCCTCGGCCTCCACCTCTCCGCGCAGCGGCTGCTCCTCGGGGTACGCGGAACAGGCGAAGAGGAAGTCCTGCCAGACCATCAGCCCCAGCTCGTCGCAGGCGTCATAGAACGCTTCGTCCTCGTAGATCCCCCCGCCCCAGATGCGTACCAGGTCGACGTTGGCGTCGGCGGCCTGGCCGAGCCTGGTCCGGTAGCGCTCGGGGGTGATCCTGGAGGGAAACGCGTCATCGGGGATCCAGTTGACGCCGCGCGCGAAGATCCGCTCGCCGTTGACGACAAGGGTGAAGCCGGTGCCGTGCTCGTCGGCCGTCCGGTCCAGCTCCACGGTGCGGAATCCGATCCGCCGGTGCCAGCTGTCCAGTGGTCCGGCCTCGTCGAGGAGGGTGATGTCGAGGTCGTACAGATGCTGCCCGCCGTATCCGCGCGGCCACCAGAGCTCGGGGCGCTCGACCGTCAGGTGCAGCACGGCCTGGTCACCCTCGAAGCGGACCTCCGCCTCCCGGCCCGCCACCGTGGCGCGGGCCAGCAGGTTCCGGTCCGCTCCGCCGGCGGTGCGCTCCACCTCGAGCCTGACCTCGACGTTCCCCGTGTGCCGGCCGACGGTCACCAGCGGGCGGACGGAAGCGAGGCGGGCCGTCGACCAGTGCTCCAGCCGCACCGGCCGCCAGATGCCCGCGGTGACGAGCGTCGGCCCCCAGTCCCACCCGAAGTTGCAGGCCATCTTGCGGATGTACTGCGAGGGTTCCGGATAGACGTTGGGACGGTCCCCCGTCCTGGAACGCACCGTCTCGGCCTCGTCGTAGGCGGATGCGAAGTGCACCTCCAGTCGGCCGGTCAGCCCGGTGACGTCGAAACGGTAGGTGCGGTGCATGTTGCGGGTCCTGCCGATCTCCTGGCCGGCGAAGGTGATCCTCGCCGCGGTGTCCACACCCTCGAAGACCAGGTCGGTGCGCTCGTGCCCGCTGTCGTGCGACACATCGGTGAGATACGTCCACTCACGGTGACCGATCCAGCGGACCTCGGACTCGTTGAGCGCGAGGAACGGGTCCGGGATCACCTCGGCCGCGAGCAGATCGGTGTGGACGCAGCCTGGGACCTCGGCCGGAATCATCACCTGGTCATGACGCAGGCTCCAGCCTTCGGTGAGTGGGGTGACGTCCTTCATGGTGCGGCTCCAATCGCCTTGCAGAGACCGGCGGATGTTTCGACGCCGCACAACCTAACCCCGCCAGCTGACCAGTGTCCATAAACCGGTCTAGTTTCATCATCGCGACCGAGCGAACACTCAACACCCTGTCCACCTGCACCGATTGAACCTCCGGTAACGATTGGGCATCGCGCTCGAAATCTGAGCTTTACCGGTTCACTTCCGCCTGCCATAGTGCCACCATCCCACCGCAGACCTGAGCCGCCACCAAAGGAGTTGGGCACATGGGGAAGAAGAAGACGATGCTCGTCGGCGCACTTCTGACCACTGCAACACTGGCCATCGCGGGGTGCAGCGGCGCAGGCGCGCCGTCCACCGGAACAGCGAGCGCCCCCGCGGACCCGAGCGAGGCGTCCGGCACCATCAAGGTCCTGACCCAGCGCACCGACCTCGTCAAGAACGGCGAACTGGACGCGTACGCGGCGGAGTTCAACAAGATCTACCCCAAGGTCAAGGTGAAGTTCGAGGGCCTCACCGACTATGAGGGCGAGGTCAAGATCCGCATGAACACCAAGAACTACGGCGACGTCCTCATGATCCCGGGCGCGGTCTCCAAGAACGACTACCCCACGTTCTTCGCCCCGCTGGGCTCGTCCAGCGTCATGTCGGACAAGTACCGATTCAGCGACAAGACCACGGTCGCCGGCAAGGTCTACGGCGTCGCACAGTTCGGCACCGTGAACGGCTTCGTCTACAACAAGGCGCTCTGGAAGAAGGCCGGCGTCACCGAGTGGCCCACCACGCCGCAGGAGTTCCTCGCCGGACTCCGGGCGATCAAGAGCAAGACCGGTGCGGTCCCCTACTACACCAACTTCAAGGACGGCTGGCCGCTGGTCCAGTGGACCGGCAATATCGGGTCGGTCAGCTGCGACGGCTCCGCCACCAACACACTGGCCGGTGCCTCTTCGCCATGGAACAAGGGCAGTGAACTCCAGGTCATCGACACACTGCTGTACGACATCGTGAAGAACGGGCTCTCCGAGAAGGACCCCAACACGACGAACTGGGAAGCGTCCAAGGCCAAGGTCGCCAAGGGTGAGATCGGCGCCATGATGTTGGGCTCCTGGTCGATCACGCAGATGCAGGACGCGGCGAAGAAGGCGGGAGGGAAGGCGGACGACATCGGCTACATGCCCTTCCCCGCACAGAGCGACGGCAAGTTCTGCGCCACCGTGGTCTCCGACTACCAGCAGGCCGTCAACATCCACTCGGAGCACAAGGAAGCGGCCCGGGCCTGGATCGACTGGTTCACCGAGAAGTCCGGCTACTCCGTCAAGGAGGGCGCCGTTCCCACGCTGAAGTCCGCGTCGATGCCGGCCACCCTCGACGACCTTGTTGACAACGATGTCATCTTCGTGGACCGCTCCGAGCGCGACACGGGCACCGTCAACGACATCGACAAGGGTGCGGAGATCGGGCTCAACTCACCTGACTACCGGCAGAAGTTGATCGATATCGCTCGCGGGGCGCAGAAGGGCAGCCTCGACTCCTACTTCGCCGAGCTCAACAAGAAGTGGAACGAGGCAGCGGCGACCGTCGGCTCCTGACAGACGGCGAAGCCGGGCCCCGGCCGCAGTGACCAACAGCATCGCCCTGTACCGGCCGGGGCCCTCAGCCCGCCGCTCACGCGGATGACGAAAGGCCCGACATGACCAAGACGACCGACATGGCGACGGTGACCACCCACCGCGCCGCTCCCCCACGCCGCAGGACCACCAACGGCTGCAGAAGTCCGCGGCCTCGCCCCGCAAGGGGACGGTGGCTGCGCCGCGCGACCCCGTGGCTGTACCTGGCCGTCCCGCTGGTACTGCTGATCACGTTCACCTATGTGCCCGTGGGGAACATGATCTATTACAGCTTCACGGACTGGGACGGCATCAGCCCGGACCGGAACTTCACCGGTACGGACAACTACGTCCAGATCTTCACCCGCCCCGAGCTCTTCCGGGTGTTCTTCGTCAGCTTCTACTACCTGGCCGCTTCCGTGGTGCAGATCGTGATCGCCCTGTACTTCGCCACGGTGCTCAGCTTCGATCTGCGGTTCCGCAACCTGTTCAAGGGGATCCTGTTCTTCCCCTACCTCATCAACGGCGTCGCCATCGGGTTCGTCTTCCTGTACTTCTTCCAGGACGGCGGCACGCTGGACTCGATCCTGTCGTGGTTCGGCTCCGACGCCGACCGCGCCTGGCTGGGTGACCCCACCACGGCCAACACATCTCTGGCGGGTGTCTCCGTCTGGCGCTTCACAGGCCTGAACTTCGTACTCTTCCTCGGCGCGATCCAGTCCATTCCGGGCGAGCTCTACGAAGCGGCCCAGTTGGACGGCGCGAGCCGCTGGCAGCAGTTCCGCCACATCATCGCCCCGAGCATCAGGCCCGTGCTCAGCCTGAGCATCATCCTGGCGATCTCGGGATCCCTCGCGGTCTTCGAGATCCCGTACATCATGACCAACGGCGCTACCGGCACCTCGACCTTCGTCATCCAGACGGTCAAGCTCGCCTTCCAGTTCAACAAGACCGGGCTGGCCTCGGCCGCGGCCGTGGTGCTTCTGCTGATCATTCTGCTGATCACCTGGATCCAGCGTCGGCTCGTGCCCGATGACAAGGTGGACCTCGTATGACCACGACCCCACAGACTGCCCCGACTCCCGGCTCCACCGCCGCCCGACGGCGAGGCCAGCTCCGAGGCCGGCTCGGACCGGCGCTGGTCTACCTGACCCTCGTCATCGCCGCGGTCGTCGTGCTCCTCCCGCTCACCGTCGTCTTCCTTACGTCATTGAAGACCTCCGATGAGGTGACCGACGGCGGGGCGCTGTCGCTGCCGGGCGACTGGCTCAACTTCGGCAACTACGCGACCGCTTTCTCCGACGGGCAGATGCTGACCGCGTTCGGCAACACCGCTTTCATCCTGCTGTTCTCGATCACCGGCACCGTGATCATCGGTTCCATGACGGCCTACGCCATCGACCGGTTCCGGTTCCGGGCCAAGAAGCTCGTCATGGGCCTCTTCCTCGTCGCCACGCTCGTTCCCGGTGTCACGACGCAGGTGGCCACCTTCCAAGTCATCAACAGCTTCGGGCTGTTCGACACCCGGTGGGCGCCGATCCTGCTCTACATGGGTACGGACATCGTCTCGATCTACATCTTCCTGCAGTTCATCCGGGGGATCCCGGTCTCCCTCGACGAGGCGGCCCGCCTGGACGGTGCCAACTCGTTCACGATCTTCCGCAAGGTGATCTTCCCGCTGCTCAAGCCGGCGATCGCCACGGTCGTGATCATCAAGGGGATCACGGTCTACAACGACTTCTACATCCCCTTCCTCTACATGCCCTCCCAGGAACTGGGCACCATCTCCACGGCCCTGTTCCGGTTCAAGGGCCCCTTCGGAGCCCATTGGGAGAACATCTCGGCGGGTGCGATTCTCGTGATCGTGCCCACCCTCCTCGCGTTCTTGTTCCTGCAGCGCTACATCTACAACGGCTTCGCCCAGGGCGCGACGAAGTAGGGACGAAGGAGCCGGGCGCCCTTTTCCCTGCTCTCCGTTCCCCGCGTCCCATGCGCACGGGAAAGCAAGAAGTAACGACCAACCCGTAAACCCCGCAGCCATGCGCCGGAGCGATCCTGTCTGCGGGGTTTCTTTTCCTCTTCGACGGCCGGATGAAGGGCTGAAGGAAAGGCTGGGCGGCAAAAGCCTCCGGGACCGAACCGGTTCAGTTCAGTGGCGGTTCAGCGCTGTGGATGCGTCGGCCACCGTCCCGGACCGCGCACCGCCCGGAACGGCGGTGGCCCGGAAGACCTCACCCTCGCCGTCCACGCTCACCTGTTCGCCCGCCGGGGCGTAGACCGATTCCCCCGGCCGGAGGGTGAGAGTCTCGCGCGGACCGGTGAGACGGAGCTGCCCCCGTGTGCAGACGAGAATCTGCGGGGCCGGGCCGTCCAGGACAACGGCCCGCCCCCCGGTCGTTGCCCTGATCCGGGACAACCGGAAGTCGTCGACCGGGGTCGGATAGACCTCCTCCCGTCCACGGGCCTCGGGACGCAGGACGCGCAGGGGCTCGGCGGAGAACCGCACGACGCGCAGCAGTTCCGCGGTGTCCACGTGTTTGGTCGTCAGGCCGCACCGGAGGACGTTGTCCGATGCGGCCATGACCTCCACGCCGAGCCCCCGCACGTAGGCGTGCGGAATGCCCGCACCGAGGAAGAGTCCCTCGCCCGGGGCCAGGTGCACGTCCTGGAGCAGGGTCGCCGCGAGCAGTCCGGGGTCCGACGGGTGGGCCCGTGCGATGGAGTCGTAGACGTCGAACGCCGACCGGTGCGGGCTGCCGCCCCGCGCTTCACGGGCCACCGCCGCGGCCACGGCGGCGACCGCACCGGGCGGCGGTGACAGGAAGGCGGAGAACACCTCACGCAGCGCCGTCTCCTCGGGCGCTGACCGCAGGGTGGCGATATGCGGGGCGAGTTCCGGCAGGTCGAGCAGCGCGAGCAGCTCCGCGCAGTGCGCCGGGGACCGGAAGCCGCAGAGCCCGTGGAAGGGACCGAGGGCGACGATCAACTCCGGCTTGTGGTTGTCGTCCCGGTAGTTGCGATGCGGAGCGTCGAGCGGGACACCGCGGTCGTTCTCGCTCCGGCAGCCGGCGGCCGCCTGCGCGGAATCGGGGTGCACCTGAAGAGACAGCGGGGTGTCGGCCGCCAGCAGTTTGAGCAGGAAGGGCAGCCGGGGCCCGAACCTGTGGAGGGTCGCCTCTCCCAGTTCTGCGGTCGGCGCGGCCTCGATCACCGCATCGAGTGGCTGAGGACCGCTGGGGCGGAGGACCTGCGACGGGGCCGCGGGGTGGGCCCCCATCCACAGCTCCGCCTGTGGTGTGCCGTCGGGTTCGGCCCCCATCAGGGCGGGCAGGGCGGTGGTGGAGCCCCAGGCATAGGAACGCATGGTGTTGACGAGTGGATCCACGGAGTGGGTTCCTTCCAGAGCCGACGCCCCGCCAGTGCCGGGCGGGCGGGGAGTCAGGGGTGCAGTACGGGAACCGGTCCGGTGCCCGCCGCGGCGGACGCGGCGGCAGCGGCTCCGATGAGGCCGGCATCGAGCGCCAGGCCGGCGGGCACGACCGTGATGTCACGCGTGAAGTCGAGTACCGCGTAGTCGGCCAGGCAGCGGCGCAGGGGTGCGAAGAGGACGTCCCCGGCCTGTGCCACGCCGCCCCCGATGACCACACGTTCGAGCTCGACCAGGGCCGCGGTCGCGGCGATCGCCGCAGCCAGGGCCTGGGCCGCACGCGCGTAGGCCGCGAGTGCCCGCCGGTCGCCACAGCGGGCCGCCGTGGCCACTGCCGCCGCGTTCGGCGTCACGCCGGACGGGGCGGTCCAGCCCAGGGCACGGGCATGAGCCGCTATCGCCGTCCCGCTCGCGAGGGCCTCGACGCACCCCGGGGCTCCGCAGGCGCAGCGGGGGCCGTTCAGGTCGACGGTGATGTGGCCGATGTGGCCGGCGTTCCCCGTGCGGCCGGCGTGCACCCGTCCGTCGAGGACCAGTCCGCCACCGACGCCCGTCGAGACCACCATGCACAGGGCGTTGTCGATCCCCCGGGCGGCACCGAGCCAGTGTTCCGCCGCCGTCATGGCGACGGCGTCGCCGATCAGCACGGGCAACAGGTCACGGGGCAGCCCCGGATGGGCACGCACATGCTCCACCAGCGGGAAATCGCGCCAGCCGGGGATGTTGACCGGGCTGACCGTGCCGGCGACGGTGTCGACCGGTCCGGCGCTGGCGATCCCCAGGCAGGAGAGTTCGCCCCAGGCCGGATGTGTGGCCAGTTCGTCGAGCACGGCGATGACGGCCGCGAGCACGTCACCCGCGGGCTCCCGCGCCGGCGTCGCCCGTCGAGCCCGCGCAACGATTCGCCCCTCCCCATCGACAAGCGCACCAGCGATCTTGGTGCCCCCGATGTCGAGTGCTCCGTACACCATCACGTTCAGCCCTTTCATGGAAGGAGCGCTCGGTCGCCCCCGGGTCGTACTCTGCCTCGGGATTGACAACGTTGTCTAGCCGTTCCGTTAAGTTAAGTATTCGTTTAGTAAATTCCATGTGACCATCCGTCGGCAATCACCCCCGGAGATTCCCTGCCGGCGACGGAGATTCCCTTTTTCTTTCATTCCGCGATGTACGCGAGGAAGAGGAAAGCGAAACAGCGGTGACACGTCTCTTGACATGGCGGGAACATCGAGTGCCTCATATGAGGGCGACACCGACCCGGGCGTTGTGCTGTGAAGCACTTCAACCCCTTGCAGTCATACGGCACTTGACGCACCGTGCGGCAAGGTCCGGCCTGACGTTGCCCGTAGCGGCCCGTAGCACCCGGAAGCCACCCAGCAGATACTCGTCGACCATCAGCGGATGACAACGTTGTCCAGATCTGGAGTCCGCCGGTCCTCGAAGCCTCCTGCACACCCCATGGTGCACAGCACACCCTCCGGGCGCCCCAACCCCACCCCTTGAGGAGAGACATGAACAAGCCACCGAGAAGCACCCTCGTCACGGTCGCGGCCGCGGCGATCGCCGGACTGGTCGGCGTTCTGCTGTCCGTCTTCGGACCGGCCGGTGACGCGGAAGCCGCCACGGGTATCCGGGTCAGCAACGGGCGTGTGTACGAGGCCAACGGCAACGAGTTCGTGATGCGCGGCGTCAACCACGCCCACGCGTGGTATCCGGGGCAGACCGGCGCGATCGCCGACATCGCCGCCAAGGCTGCCAACACCGTCCGCATCGTCCTCAGCAGCGGGGACCGCTGGACCCGCACCAGCACCTCCGAGGTCTCCTCGCTGATCGGTCAGTGCAAGGCGAACAAGCTCATCTGTGTCCTGGAGGTGCACGACACGACCGGCTACGGCGAGGACAGCGCGGCCACCTCCCTGGACAAGGCGGCGGACTACTGGATCAGCGTCAAGAGCGCGCTGGAGGACCAGGAGAACTACGTCGTCATCAACATCGGCAACGAACCGTTCGGCAACACCGGCTACAGCGCCTGGACCGACGCCACCAAGAACGCGATCGGCAGACTACGCAGTGCCGGTCTCCACCACGCGCTGATGGTGGACGCCCCCAACTGGGGCCAGGACTGGTCCCACACCATGAAGGACAATGCCGCTTCGGTCTTCGACGCCGACCCCGATCACAACACGATCTTCTCGATCCACATGTACGGGGTCTACGACACCGCCACAGAGGTGCAGGACTACCTCAACCACTTCGTCGACAACCATCTGCCCATCGTGGTGGGCGAGTTCGGTGACCAGCACAGTGACGGCAACCCGGACGAGGACGCGATCATGGCAACGGCCCAGTCACTGAAGGTGGGATACATCGGCTGGTCGTGGAGCGGCAACGGCAGCGGCGTCGAGTACCTGGACATGGTCGGCAACTTCGACGCGAGCGCGCTGAGCAGCTGGGGCAACCGCTTCTTCAACGGCAGCAACGGGATATCCCAGACGTCCACGACAGCCACCGTGTACGGCGGCGGCTCGGGTGACGGCGGCTCCGGTGGCGGCACCGCACCGAACGGCTACCCCTACTGCGCAAGCAGCTCCTCCGACCCCGACGGCGACGGCTGGGGCTGGGAGAACAACCAGTCCTGCGTCGTCCGCGGCAGCTCCGCGGACACCGGCTCCGGCGGCGGCACGGACGGCGGCACCGCACCGAACGGCTACCCCTACTGCGCAAGCAGCTCCTCCGACCCCGACGGCGACGGCTGGGGCTGGGAGAACAACCAGTCCTGCGT
>NZ_JBFAWU010000027.1:74782-110511 GCF_040680455.1 Streptomyces sp. NPDC052052
CGTCCGCGGCAGCTCCGCGGACGTCTGACGGCTCCTCCTCCCCGCAGGGCCCGTCCAGGCAGCTGTCCTCCCCTCCGCACATCGAGCGGGCGGGAGGACGACTGCGTCGCGCTCGCGGCGGACCCGGGCTATGGCGCTCCCGGGAGCAGGGTCCCCGGTTCGGCCGGGGCGACTTCCACGGCCTTCGTCTTGGGGTTGCGCCGCTCCCGTTTGGCCACCCAGGTCGCGAACCAGGAGAGCAGCATGCACATCCCGATGTAGATCGGCGAGATCACCATCACCACGGGGATGAAGGGCAGGTCGTAGTCGAGGTTGGACGCGATGAGCTTGCCCGCGTGGAGGAACTCCTCATAGGTGATCAGATAGCCGAGCGAGGTGTCCTTCAGCGCCACCACGAGCTGGCTGATGATCGTGGGCAGCATGGCGCGCACCGCCTGCGGGGCCAGCACGTACGTGGTCACCTGCGTCTTGCGCATACCCAGGGCGTACGCGGCCTCGCGCTGGCCGCGGTCCACCGAGTTGATTCCGGTGCGGAACACCTCGGCGAGCACCGAGCCGTTGTACAGGGTCAGACCGGCGACCAGTGCGGGCAGCGGATGCACTTTCAACGCCACGAAGATGAAGAAGATCATCACCAGCACGGGCATGGCCCGGAAGAACTCGACGAGAACCGTCGAGACCCAGCGCACCACCCGGTGCTCGGAGAGCCGGCCGGCGGCGAGCACCGCCCCCAGGACGAGGGAGAGCACCGCCGCGAATCCGAACGCCTTGAGCGTGTTGCCCAGTCCACGCAACAGCAGCTCCTGAATCCCCTTGTACAGGAAGGGGCTCCATTTGACGCTGGTGAACTGGCCGGTGTCGAACAGCAGATAGATGACCCAGGCGACCAGGGCCAGGATCAGTGCCGTCGCGACGACCCCGTACCAGCGGTGGCGCCTGCGGGCGACCGGTCCGGGAAGGTCGTAGAGCGCGCTGGCGACCGGCGCGGTACGGGTGGTCATCGGGCGACTCCCCAGCGCTTCTCCATCGCATGGAAGAGCGCACTGATGGACAGGGTGATGATCAGGTAGCCGACGGCGATCCAGACAAAGGTCCAGATGATGTTGTAGCCCCGTTCGCTGAGGGTTCTGTAGGTGCCGAGCAGCTCGGTCACACTGAACGCCCCGGCGATCGCCGAGTTCTTGGCGAGAGCGATCAGGGTCGAGCCGATCGGCGGGATCACCGTACGGAACGCCTGAGGGAGCACGATGCTGTTCAGTGTCTGGCCGAACGTCATACCGAGGCTGCGGGCCGCCTCGCCCTGTCCCGTCGGCACGGTGTTGATGCCGGAGCGGAGCACCTCGCAGATGAACGCGGAGGTGTAGCAGCCGAGCGCGAGGATCGCGAAGAGCTGGAAGGGGAGCACCAGACCGAAGCGCGGCAGTCCGAGCAGCACGGCGAAGAAGAGCAGCGTCAGCGGGGTGTTGCGCAGCACCGTCACCCAGACCGTGCCGAGCACCCGGAGCGAGCCGACGGGCGCGACCCGGCAGGCGGCCATGACGAAGCCGAGGATCAGGGCCAGGATCGAGGCGAAGACGGTCAGTTCGACCGTGCCGAGGAAGCCCTTGCCGTAGAGCGAGAAGTTCTCTGTCAGTACGTTCATGGTCGGTGCCCGCCCTCTCAGGTCGCCGGGTAGCGGTCGATGGGCGGTGGGGTCGGTGCGGGTGCGCCCGACAGGCCGAGGGTGGCCTCGAACGCCTTCTTCCAGTTGCCGTTCTTCTGGTTCGCCTCCAGGGCGTCGTCGAGGGCGAACCGCAACGCGTTGTCACTGCGCCGGACGCCGATGCCGTAGGGCTCCTCGGAGAAGGGCTTGCCCACCACCTTCAGCTCCTTGGGCGCCTTGGCCGCGAAGCCCAGCAGGATCGCGTCATCGGTGGTGACCGCGTCGACCTGGTAGGTCAGCAGGTTGTCGACGCAGATCGAGTACGTGTCGTAGGAGACCAGGATCGCTTTGGGGTAGTCGGCGGCGATGCGCTGGTAGGGGGTCGATCCCGCCACCGAGCAGACGGTTCGGCCGGCCAGGTCCTGCGGGCCGTTGATGTCGTGCTCGTCGGTGCGTACCAGGATCGACTGCCCGGCCATGAAGTAGGGCCCGGCGAAGCCCACCAGTTTCTTGCGCAGGTCGTTGATGGTGTAGGTGCCGACGTAGTAGTCGATCTGACCGTTCTGCAGCGCCGTCTCCCGGTTGGCGGAGGCGATCGTCCTGAAGCGGATCGTCTTCGGTTCGAATCCGAGCGAGGCCGCCATCATCCTGGCGATCTCGATGTCGAAGCCGGAGTAGAGGCCGGTGGCGGGGTCCTTCTCGCCGAGGTAGGGCTGGTCCTCCTTGGCCCCGACCCGTAGGTAGCCGCGCTTCTTCGCCTGCGTCCAGGTCGGTGATGCGGGCAGCCGGAATCCCGTCTGGACCTTGTACACCGGCAGTTGCTCGGGCTTCGGCCCCTTCGTCGGCGGGCTGCCCTCCCTTCCGCAGGCGGCGGCGAGCACGGCCAGCAGGAGCACGGAACAGATGGCCAGGAGCTTTCTCGTACGCAACACGGAGCCCCCGTCAGTGCTTGAGGATCTTGGACAGGAAGTCCTTGGCGCGTTCGCTCTCGGGAGCGGTGAAGAACGCCTCGGGAGTGCGGTCCTCGACGACGCGGCCGTCGGCCATGAAGACCACACGGTTGGCGGCGGAGCGGGCGAAGCCCATCTCGTGGGTGACGACGACCATGGTCATGCCGTCCCGGGCGAGTTGCCGCATGACCTCCAGCACCTCGTTGATCATCTCCGGGTCGAGTGCCGAGGTGGGCTCGTCGAAGAGCAACGCCTTGGGGTCCATGGCCAGGGCCCGCGCGATGGCCACCCGCTGCTGCTGGCCTCCGGAGAGCTGGGCGGGGAGCTTGTCGGCGTGCGCGGCGAGTCCGACCCGTTCCAGCAGTTCGCGGGAGCGCCGGTCCGCCTCGTCCTTCTTCCGCTTGCGTACCTTGAGTTGGGCGAGCGAGACATTGGCCAGCACGGTCTTGTGGGCGAAGAGGTTGAACGACTGGAAGACCATGCCCACTTCGGCGCGGAGTTGGGCCAGGCCTTTCCCCTCCTCGGGAAGAGGTCTGCCGTCGATCACGATATGACCCGACTCGATCGTCTCCAGCCGGTTCATGGTCCGGCAGAGCGTCGATTTCCCGGAGCCGGAGGGGCCGATGACCACCACCACCTCCCCGCGGCCGACGGTGAGATTGATGTCCCGCAGTACGTGCAACTTCCCGTAGAACTTGTTGACGTCCCGCAGCTCGATCAACGGATCGACGGCCATGCGCTGCCCCACCCACTTGTCGCTATGTCGAGGTCAGCGCAAACTATCCAGACAAAAATGGACCCTGCGCCCGACACGCATCAATGGGGCATAAGACCTATAATCCCGGCGGGCGACAGCTCTACCCTTCGGCCGACTCCGCGTAGACCTGCGCCAGCTCGGGACTGCCCGCCATCGCCCAGTCCAGCCCGGCCGCGACGACATCGATCTCCCGCCCCGACGCGAGCCGGACCACGGGCTGCCCGCTCGGCCAGATGCTCCAGACCGCTCCGGGGACGTTGCGCACCAGCACCGTGCCCAGATACAGGCCCGCGTCGTTGCCGAGCCAGGGCAGTTCCTCGGGGTCGTCGCGCCAGCGCGGCGGCAACTGATCGAGTGCCACCAACGACGCCGGGGTGTCATCGAGTTCGAGCCCCCGCTGCCCTGCCCGGACACGCAGCAGCTCGCACTCGGCGAGGAGCTCGGCCACGCCATCGGGATCGGCTGCCACGGCGGCGGCGAGCCCCGCCCCTCGCATGCCGTCGTGACGCTTACGCCAGTTGTCCAAGAAAGGGATGTTCATGCCACTCAGGGTCGCATCCCTGACCTGTCGCACACCACAGGGCGCGCGGTCTTCGTTCGAGCACTGAACCGGACGTGAACATCGGGGCCGCGCGTCCACCCGCCGCCCGGTACGGCGCCGGCCGGACGCTCGTCGAGCCCCTCGGCATCCTCGGCACGGAAAGTGGTGGAGGACGAGAGGTCCCGGCTGGTAGCTTCGCGGACATGTCCAGCCCCGAGTCCGACAGACCCCGGCCACCGGTCCGCCGGTGGCCGACCCGCTGTTGAGCCGATCCCGCACAGCCGTATCCCGGCCGTGCCCTCGCTGCCGCCGGGCCGCCGCCGCAGGGCCGCACCGGTGTGGGCTGCGCTTCGCCTGCTCGCTCGTGCGCGGAT
This sequence comes from Streptomyces sp. NPDC052052, assembly GCF_040680455.1. Lineage (NCBI taxonomy): Bacteria > Bacillati > Actinomycetota > Actinomycetes > Kitasatosporales > Streptomycetaceae > Streptomyces > Streptomyces sp. NPDC052052. The sequence goes on from NZ_JBFAWU010000027.1 coordinate 79,047, forward strand.
TCTCCGCCGCGGGCACCTGTAGCGCCGTCGGATCCCGTCCCTGACGTCCCTGACGTCCCTGGACGTTCTGCCGTGTCGCCGCCCGTCATGACGGGCGGGTGCGGCCCGCACCCCCTGCCCGGTCCATCCATCAGCCGTCCATGGGGTACCTTCATGCCGTTTGCCGTCTACGCGCTCGGGCTTGCCGTCTTCGCCCAGGGCACATCCGAGTTCATGCTGTCCGGCCTGGTCTCGGACATCGCCGCCGACCTCCACGTATCCATTCCGTCCGCAGCTCTGCTGACCTCGGGCTTCGCCGTCGGGATGGTCGTGGGGGCGCCCTTGATGGCGCTCTTCAGCCGGAACTGGCCGCGCCGCCGCGCCCTGTTGTTCTTCCTCTGTGTCTTCAGCGCCGTCCATGTCGTCGGCGCGCTCACCTCCAGCTACGGTGTGCTGCTCGCGACGCGCGTCGTCGGTGCGCTGGCGAACGCCGGTTTCTGGGCCGTGGCCCTGGTCACCGCGGTGGCCCTGGTCGCCCCCGAGGCACGGGCCCGCGCCACATCCGTGGTGGTCGGGGGTGTCACCCTGGCCTGTGTGGCCGGAGTGCCGGCCGGTGCGGCACTGGGCGGGCACTGGGGGTGGCGGGCGGCCTTCTGGGCCGTTGCCCTGGTCTCCGTGCCCGCCGTCCTCGTGATCGCCCGGACGATTCCGGGGACACGTTCACCGTCCGCCCCGGCGCCCGCGCGCGACGAGCTGAGGGCCCTGACCCGTCCGCAGCTGCTCCTGACCCTGCTGACCAGCGCCCTCGTGCAGGGAGCGACGTTCTGCGCGTTCTCGTACGTCGAACCGCTGGCCACACGGATCACCGGTCTCGGGGCCGCCTGGGTGCCCGTTCTCCTCGCGCTGTTCGGTCTGGGCTCGTTCGTCGGGGTCACCGTCACCGGCCGGTTCGTCGACACCCGGCCGGTGACTCTCACTGCGGCCGGTCTGGTCCTGCTCGCCGCCGGCTGGACCGGGTTCGCGCTGACCGCCGCGAACCCCCTGGCCACGGTCGTACTCGTCTTCGTCCAGGGCCTGCTCGCGTTCGGCACCGGGACGGCGCTGATCTCCTGGGTGTTCCGCCTGGCGGCCGACGCACCGACGCTCTCCGGGTCGTTCGCCACCTCCGCGTTCAACGTGGGCGGTGCGCTCGGGCCGTGGTTCGGCGGCATCGCGATCGGGGCGGGGTTCGGCTTCCGGTCACCGCTGTGGGTGAGTGCCTCGCTGATGGTCCTGGCTCTGGGGGCCGCCGCGGCGTCGTGGCGGTCGCAGCGAACCGCCGACCGGCCCCAGGACGGAGTTGCCACGGTCTGACGGGACGTGGACGAAGCTCCATCCGAAGCCCCGCCCCGGAAGGGCGGGGCTGTCCCGGTCACAGCCAGCAGCCGTCCGCACCACGCCCGGCACGACGCAGCCCCCGGACCACGGGACGGGCCTCAGAGGTCGAGGTCCACGACCACCGGCGCATGGTCGGACGCGCCCTTGCCCTTGCGCTCCTCACGGTCCACATAGCTGTCCTGGACCGCCGTGGTGAAGGGCACGTTGCCGTAGACGAGGTCGATCCGCATGCCCTTGTTCTTCGGGAAGCGCAGCTCCCGGTAGTCCCAGAAGGTGTACGGACGGTCGTACTTGAGCGGGCGCGGCATGACGTCGGCGAGGCCCTCCTCGCGCAGCGCGGCCAGGGCCGCACGCTCGGCGGGGGTGACGTGGGTCGCGCCCTCGAACAGCGCCGGGTCCCAGACGTCCTCGTCGGTCGGGGCCACGTTGAAGTCGCCCAGGACCGCAAAGGGCTGGGGGCCCGCGGCGTCCGCGGCGACAGCCTTCTGCAGGGCCTCGAACCAGCGCAGCTTGTAGGCGTAGTGCGGGTGATCGATCTCGCGGCCGTTGGGGACGTACACCGACCAGACACGGACCGGACCGCAGGTCGCGGAGATCGCCCGGGGCTCCTGCACGCCTTCGTAGTCGGGGCCGTCGGGCAGTCCCAGGGCGACATCGGACAGGCCCACCCGGGAGACCAGCGCGACCCCGTTCCACCGGCCGGTGGCGTTGACCGCGGACTCGTAACCGAGCTCGCGGAGCGCGTCCGTGGGGAACAGCTCGGCCGTGCACTTGGTCTCCTGGATGCACAGCACATCCGTGCCGCTGCTCTCCAGCCAGGCCAGCAGCCGTGGGAGCCGGGCGGTGATCGAATTGACGTTCCAGGTGGCGATGCGCATGGCATCCAACCTAGCCGCTCCCTACGACAGCCGCCGGACCGGCCGCGATCACAGCCCGGTCGAGTCCCCGGGTGTCAGCCTGCCGTGGTCGGTGCGGCCGAGGGTGCCGATCTGCTTGTCGTAGATGGGGCGGGCCAGATCGGTGAGCAGCGCGTCGTGGATGTCGATGGCACGGCGCGGTGCGACCTCGCGTACGTAGTCGATGACCTCGGAGATCTTGTTCCAGGGGGCCATCACCGGAAGCATCAGCGTGTCGACGGGCTGCTCGGGGACGGTGAGGGCGTCGCCCGGGTGGAAGAGCGAACCATCCACCAGGAAGCCGATGTTGGTGATGCGCGGGATGTCCGGGTGGATCACCGCGTGCAGCTCCCCGTGCACCTGCACCTCGAAGCCCGCGGCGGAGAAGGTGTCGCCGTGGCCGACGGTGTGGACACGGCCCGGGAACGCCGCCGAGAGCTGGTCGGCGACGCTGCGCAGGGTCCAGATCTCGGCGGCCGGGTTGGCTTCCATCCCGGCGCGCAGCCGCCCCTCGTCGAAGTGGTCGGCGTGCTCGTGCGTCACCAGCATCACATCGGCCCCGACGGCGGCGTCCTGCTCCGAGAAGCCGCCCGGGTCGATGACGAGTGTCCGTCCGTCCTTCTCCAGGCGGATGCAGGAATGCGTCTTCTTGGTCAGTGTCAGGTGCACGGGGTTCGCAGCATTCATGGGCCCATCCTGCTATGTGCGGGGCGTCGTTTCTTCCTGAATCACGGTCTGCGCGATGGAGAAGGCGGCGCTCGCGGCCGGCACGCCGCAGTAGACGGCGGTCTGCAGGAGCACCTCCTTGATCTCGACCGGTGTGAGGCCGGTGCGCAGGGCGGCTCGGACATGCGCGGCCAGGCTCTCCAGGCGGCCGGACGCGACCAGTGCGGTGAGCGTGACGCAGCTGCGGGAGCGGCGGTCCAGGCCCTCCCTGGTCCACACCTCGCCCCAGGCATAGCGCGTGACCAGCTCCTGGAAGTCTCCGGTGAAGTCGTCGGAGGCGGCCATGGTCCGGTCGACATGGGCGTCGCCCAGCACCTCGCGGCGCATCTTCATGCCGGGCTCGTACGGGTCCGCGTACCCGTCGTCCCGGGCCCCCGGCCGGGGTGTGGCGGCGGTGATCTCCGCGACGGGGAGCACCGGGGCGGAGAGCTCCGGCGCGGAGAGCTGCGGCGCGGAGGGGTCCGCGGCGGGTGAGGTGGCGGGAGTGTCCTGCCAGGCCGTGGAGAAGTGGGTGAGAAGGAGATCGGTGACCGCTGCGGGCTGTTCGACCGGCGCGAGGTGCGAGGCGTCGGGGACGAGGGCGAGCCGGGCGTCCGGTATGCCCGCGACCAGGGTGCGGGCATCGCCGGCCCCGGTGACCTGGTCCTCGGCACCGACCAGGACGAGGGTGGGGACGGTGATGCGACCGAGTTCGCCGCGGATGTCGAAGGTCGCGAGGGCTTCGCAGGCGGCGATGTAGCAGCCGGGGTCGGTGGTGCGGACCATCTGCACGGCCCATTCGACGATGGCGGGCTGGGCGGCGGCGAAGCCGGGGGTGAACCAGCGCTCCGGTGCGGTGCGGGCCATCGGCTCCAGGCCGTTGGTGCGGACGACGACGCCGCGCTGGCGGAACTCGTCGGCGCTGCCGAACCGAGGTGAGGCGGCGACCAGGGCCAGCGAGGCGACCCGGTGCGGATGGCGCAGCGCGAGGTCGGCGCCGATCGCGCCGCCGAGGGAACAGCCCACGTACCCGAAGCGCTGTACGCCGAGCCCGTCGAGGGTGGCGAGCAGCCGGTCGGAGAGTTCACTGACGGTGGTCGCGGGGCGGGCGGGGGCGCCGCCGTGGCCGGGAAGGTCGTAGCGGAGGACTCTCCAGTGCTGGGTGAGCTCCGGTATCTGCCGGTCCCACATGTGCCAGGTGGTGCCCAGCACGGGGCCGATGACCAGGGTGGGGGCGTCCTTGGGCCCGTCGAAGCGGTACTGCAGGGTGTTCGGTGGTGTCTGGCTCACCCGTCCGACCCTCTCACGCATCCCACGATCCCGTTTCGGCGGGGCGGCCCAGCGGTCTTGTTCCTCTCGCGACGACACGTCCGGCACTGCCGGAACTCCCGAGCGTCCGGGTGCCCGGGTCCAGGAGGGCCGCGCAGGGCCTGTGGCCCGCTCACACGTTCTGCGCGCGGTCACCGCCGCTCCGGGAGACGGTCAGGAGCACCGGTTCTGTCACGCCGACGACGCGTACTGCGGCGGCAGTGACCTCGGCTGCCCAGAGGGCGGTGTCGAGCGACCAGACCGGCAAGGAGCAGACGTTGGAGAGTCGGATCGCTCAGGTCCATCTCCATGCGCTCCTTCCACGGTCCGCACGACAGACGCATGAGGCCGCCCAATTCCCGCCATTCCGTGGCGGAAATGCCGACCCTCCCCCGAGGCGTTCTGATCGTTCGACCAAATCCTCCGACAGGGAAAGGACTTGACTGACACTTGGGCAGGCAGTTTCATGTGGCCGAAATCATTGATCGACGGCTCTGAACACGTGCCATACGGGGGAAAAGTGAACGATATTCTGATCGCCGGCGCGCTCGCAGGATATGGCATCGCCATGCCCGTCGGAGCAGTCACCATCATGATTGTCACGCTTTCCGCGCAGGAATCCTTGCGTACCGGTCTCGCGGGCGCCATGGGAACGGCAACGGCGGACGGACTGTACGCGCTCATCGCGGCGTTGACAGGCGCAGCTCTGGCCGGTCTCCTCCGGCCCGTCGCGGTCCCCATGCGCTGGGCCGCCGCGATCGTGCTGGTCGCTCTCGCCGTGAAAGGGTTGACGACCGCCATCCGCCGCTCGCTCGACCCGGATTCCGTCCAACGGGTCGAAGCGAAGCGCCCCTTGAACACCTACGTGCAGTTTCTCGGGCTCACTGTTCTCAACCCGTTGACCATCATCTATTTCTCTGCACTGGTGCTGGCTCTCCGCAATGACAACTGGCCCCCGATGGGCGGTTTCATGTTCGTCACTGCCGCATTCATCGCGTCAGCCAGCTGGCAGGCCCTGCTCGCTGTGGGTGGCGCACTCATCGGCCGATTTCTCACCAGCAGAAAAGGTCGTCTGGGTACGGCGGTGATCGGCAACGGTGTGATCATTGTCCTGGCTGCGCGACTCATGGTGAATTGACGCTGTTCCTGCCGCATGCAAGGTCCCCCGCAGTAGGGGGATATGCGTGAAAGAGAGGGAGCACTTTCCAGACATCACCGCCGGGTGAGCCATTTTCACTCACCGAAACATCGCGCACCACGGTGATCCGGATCCTGATCGAAGACCGCCCCCTGCCTCGATACCGGTGACCGAGGCAGGGGTGAAGCCGCTCAGCCGGCCAGTTCCGGTGCCTGCGTCAGCAGCGGGTGTCCCCACCGCTCGTCGAGGGCCGTCTCGACGGCCCCGCCCACCCGGTAGAGGCGGTCGTCCGCCATGGGCGGGGCGATGATCTGGAGTCCCACCGGGAGGCCGTCCTCCGGAGCGAGCCCGCACGGCAGCGACATCACGGCATTGCCGGCCAGGTTGGACGGGATCGTGCACAGGTCCGCCAGGTACATCGCCAGCGGGTCGTCGACGCGCTGGCCGATCGGGAAGGCGGTGGTGGGGGTGGTCGGCGACACCAGCACGTCGACCTGTGCGAACGCCGCGTCGAAGTCCCGGGAGATGAGGGTGCGGGCCTTCTGGGCGGAGCCGTAGTACGCGTCGTAGTAGCCGGAGCTCAGGGCATAGGTACCGAGCATGATCCGGCGCTTGACCTCGGGGCCGAAGCCGGCCGCGCGGGTCAGGGCGGTGACCTCCTCCGCGCTGCGGGTGCCGTCGTCACCCGCCCGCAGGCCGTAGCGGATGGCATCGAACCGGGCCAGGTTGGAGGATGCCTCGCTGGAGGCGATCAGGTAGTACGCGGCCAGGGCGAGATCGAAGGACCGGCAGGACACCTCGACGACCTCGGCGCCCAGTTCCCGCAGCAGCTCCACCGCCTCCCCGAACCGGCTCATCACACCGGCCTGGTAGCCGTCGCCGCCGAGTTCCCGGACGACGCCGATGCGCATGCCGCGGATCTCGCCGCGCCGCGCCTGCTCGACCACGGACGGCACCGGCGCGTCGATCGACGTGGAGTCGCGCGGGTCGTACCCCGCGATGGCCTCGTGCAGCAGGGCGGTGTCCAGGACCGTACGGGCACACGGGCCGCCCTGGTCGAGCGAGGAGGAGTACGCCACCAGGCCGTAGCGGGACACGCCCCCGTACGTGGGCTTGACGCCGACCGTGCCGGTGAGGGCCGCGGGCAGCCGGATGGAACCGCCGGTGTCGGTGCCGATGGCGAGGGGAGCCTGGAAGGAGGCCAGGGCGGCCGCGGAGCCGCCACCGGAACCGCCGGGGATCCGGGAGAGGTCCCAGGGGTTGCCGGTGGGGCCGTAGGCGCTGTTCTCGGTGGAGGACCCCATGGCGAACTCGTCCATGTTGGTCTTGCCGAGGATGACCGTGCCCGCCGCCCTGAGCCGCTGGGTCACGGTGGAGTCGTAAGGCGGGATCCAGCCCTCCAGGATCTTCGAACCACAGGTGGTGGGCATGCCGCTGGTGGTGAAGACGTCCTTGAGCGCGATCGGTACGCCGGCCAGCGGGCCCAGTCGCTCACCGCGTGCGCGGGCGGCGTCGACGGCCCGCGCCGCCTCCAGCGCGCCCACGTCGTCGACGTGCAGGTAGGCGTTGACCAACTTGTCGACGGCTCCGATCCGGTCGAGGTGCGCCTGGGTGACCTCGGCCGCGGAGACCTCGCCGGAGGCGATGGCCTCGGCGGTCGCCGCCGCGGTCCAGCGAGTGACGTCGGACGTGTCGTTCTTCGTGTTCGCGTTCACGGAGGTCACATCTCCCCACGGCGGTGGGAGGTCGGCGTGATGTCCTGCACAGCGAACTGGTGCGAATCCTCGCTCGTCGGTTCCGGACGCGACGACGGTGCGGGGTGGGTGACGTCCTCACGGGTGATGCCAGACATGCGGCTATCCCTCGGGGGTGGGGTCTGTGGGCCCGGCAGCCGGGCCCGGGGGAGGCATCATCATAGTGAGCACGGCCCGGCACAGCAGTCGCATTGAATTCCGCCGACGGCCCTTCCCGGCAGGTCCTTCCCGGCATGGGGGCGGAAGACCGCGTACCGGCGTCACCGGCGGCGCCCGCCCGCACCGGATCGGTCGGCGGTCCGCCGGCTCCCGGTCAGGGGGTCGCCGCGGACACGACGTACACGACAGGGTTCATCGGGTCGGTCATGTTCACGGTGATGTTCTGGGTCGGCCGCGGGGCCTTGTTGGTGTGTGTGGTGCCCGCCCACTCGACGCCGGGGCTGAAGCTCCAGCCGACGATCTTCTGGTCGCGGGTGCCGACGCTGATCTTCCCGCTCTCCAGGGCGGCGCGCCCGCTGCCCAACCGGCTCAGGAACCGGTCGAGCCCGGCGGAGGTGGTGCGGAACTGCACGTAGAGCCGGCTGGCCTTCCAGTTGTTGGTCTCGTAGTACTGCACGTCCAGGGAGTTCCCGGGCATCGGCAGCTCGTAGACCCGGCGCTGCATCCGGGACGGCCAGCCCTCCGTGAGCCCCTGGGCGGCGGCCGCGGTCGCCTTGTTCTGCCCCGAGCGGCGGCTCTGTCCCGCGGAGACCAGCAGATAGCCGGCCGGAATGCCGATGAGCAGCACGATGATCGTGGCCGTGATCAGACGGCGGCGGATCAGCCGGCGCCGGTCCTGCGGAGGCGGGTCGTCGGGCGGCGAGGACTGGCGCGGCAGGACTGCGTGCTCGGCTGCGGTCATGTCTCTGAGCCCCTAGGAGGTACGGGTGTTGCGCGTGTTCCGGATGGTGCTGGTGGCCTGGTCGTAGATCTGCGCGTACCGCTCGTACCGTTCGACGCGGCGACGGTTGGTACGCCGGAACCTGCGCGCCACCAGTCGGGCCAGGTCCGCGGCGCCGACCATACCTGCCTCCGGGCCCAGCTGTGCCCTGGCGATCCTGGCCTCGGGGCGGTAGCCGCGGCCGGTGAGGTGGCGCTTGAAGGCGTCCCGGGCGGGGCCGATCAGCAGGTCGTCGGCGGCGCTCACACCGCCTCCGATGACGAAGCAGGAGGGGTCGAGCGCGGCAGCCAGATTGGCGATGCCGACGCCGAGCCACTGCCCGATGTCCTGGAGGAGCTCGACGCACATCGCGTCGCCCTCGCGGGCGAGTTCGGTGATGAGGGGTCCGGTGATGTCGGGGATGTTCCCCTTGACCCGCTCGATGATCCCGTGCGCCACCGGGGAGTCTGCCGCGGCGAGTTCCTTGGCCTCGCGGACCAGTGCGTTGCCGGAGCTGTACTGCTCCCAGCAACCGCGGTTCCCGCACGGGCAGCGGTGCCCGCCGGGCACCACCTGCATGTGTCCGAATTCACCTGCGACGCCGTACTTGCCGCGCTTGACCTGTCCGTCCTCCAGGATCGCGCCGCCGATGCCGGTGCCGAGCGTGATCATGACGAGGTGGTCCTCGCCCCGGCCCGCTCCGAAGCGCCATTCAGCCCAGGCGGCGGTGTTGGCATCGTTGTCGACCATGACGGGGACGACGAGGCGGGAGGCGAGGGCGTCGCGCAGGGGTTCGTCGCGCCAGGCCAGGTGCGGGGCGAAGAGCACCTTGGAGCGGTCCGCGTCGACCCAGCCGGCCGCCCCGATGCCGACGGCGTGCACATCGTGCCGGTCGGAGAGGTCCAGGACCAGCTCGACGATGGTGTCCTCGACGACCTTGGGGCTCTTGGACTTGTCCGGGGTCTCGGTGCGCACCTGCTCCAGGATGGTGCCGTCGGCGTCGACGACTCCGGCCATCACCTTCGTACCGCCGATGTCGATGCCGACGGTGGGGACCCGCGGGGCCGTGAGGTGCGAACGCCGTTCCCGGGTGCCCACGGTCCGCAGGACGGTGGCTCGGGCGGAGCCTCGGTGTGTGAAGTCCCGGTACGTGCTCATCGTCCCTGCGGTCTCTGGGGGCAGCCGGGGCGGTTCTCCCGGCGGGCGGACGGCGTCCGCCGCACCCGATTCTGCCACTGCCGGAGCAACGCGGCTGGCGGACCCGTGGTCGGGCCCCGGCAGTGGCCCGTGTGCTACTGCGGGTCCTTGCGGGCCTGGTGGCCGCCCGGAAGGGTCGGACCCGCGGCCCGCTCCAGCTCGTGGCTGAGCTCCTCCAGCTCGCTGCCGCCCGCCATCTGGCGGGTCAGCTCGTCCAGCGTGATGCTCTCCTTGGTGTGGCTGCCGGCCATGGCACCCCGCTTGAGCAGCACGAACCGGTCACCGACGAGATACGCGTGGTGCGGGTTGTGGGTGATGAGGACCACGCCGAGACCCGCGTCGCGAGCGGCCGCGACGTACTTGAGGACGACCCCGGACTGCTTGACGCCGAGCGCGGCGGTCGGCTCGTCCAGGACGAGGACCTTGGCGCCGAAGTGGACGGCCCGCGCGATGGCGACGCACTGGCGCTCACCGCCGGAGAGCGTGCCGATCGGCTGGTCGACGTCACGCAGATCGATGCCCATGCGCAGCAGCGCGGAGCGGGTCGTCTCGCGCATCTGCCGCACGTCGAGCCGCTTGAAGGGGCCCGCGCCGGTGGTCGGCTCGGAGCCGAGGAAGAAGTTCCGCCAGACCGGCATCAGCGGGACGACGGCGAGGTCCTGGTAGACCGTGGCGATGCCGCGGTCGAGGGCGTCGCGGGGATTGACCAGGGTGGTCTCCTCGCCCTCGATGAGGAAGGTCCCCGCATCGTGCCGGTGCAGACCTGAAATGATCTTGATGAGGGTGGATTTGCCCGCGCCGTTGTCGCCGAGGACGCAGGAGATCTCCCCGGCGTGGACCTCCAGCGAGACGTCCGTGAGGGCCTTGATGTTGCCGTAGAACTTGCTGACGTGGTCCAGCTCGACGAGCGCCCGGTGGGACGTCTCCTGGCCGGCAGGGGCCTGAGCGGCTGTCATTTCGTCGCCTCCGCGCGCTTGCGTACCCATGTGTTGAGCAGGGTGGCCAGGAGCAGCATGGCTCCGAGGAAGAACTTGAACCAGTCCGGGTTCCACTCGGCGTAGATGATGCCCTTGCTGGTCATGCCGAAGATGCAGGCACCGACCGCGGAGCCGATCGCGGAGCCGTAGCCTCCGGTGATCAGGCAGCCGCCGATGACGGCCGCGATGATGTAGATCAGCTCGTTGCCGACACCCTCGCCGGACTGCACCACGTCGTAGGAGAACAGCAGATGCTGGCCGGAGACCCAGGCGGCGAAGGCGACCCCGAGGTAGAGCCCGATCTTGGTACGGATCACCGGGACGCCGACCGCGCGGGCCGCGTCGGCCTCGCCGCCGACCGCGAAGATCCAGTTGCCGAAGCGGGTACGGAGCAGGATCCAGGTGGCGATCGCGACGAGCACGGCCCACCACAGGATGGTGACCTTGAACTCGACGCCGCCGATGGTCCACGCCGAGGCGAAGACCTGGCGGGCCGATTCGAAGCCCTCCATGTCGGCGATGGACTTGGTCGACACGGTCCCGCTGATCAGCTTGGTGAAGCCCAGGTTGAGACCGGTCAGCATCAGGAACGTACCGAGCGTGATGATGAAGCTCGGCAGCTTGGTACGGGTCAGCATGAAGCCGTTGAACGCCCCGATGGCCAGGGTGACCACCAGCGACACCAGGACGCCGACCCAGATGTTCGCGGTCATCTGGTAGCTGAACATCGACGAGATCAGCGCGGAGCTGGTGACCAGCACGCCCGCGGACAGGTCGAACTCACCACCGATCATCAGCAGTGCCACCGGCGCTGCCATGATCCCGATGGTGGAGGCCGCGTAGAGCACGGTGCCGAGGCTGGGGGCACGCAGGAAGCTGTCGGCGACGATCGAGAAGAAGATGAAGACGGCCGCGGCGCCGACCACCGAGCCGAGCTCGGGCCGGCCGAGCAGGCGGCGCAGCGGTGAGGTGCGCAGCAGCCGCTCGTCGGCCCCGGCCGGGGCCGCTGGTCCCGCCACCGTGCTCATCGGGTTCCCCGCTCCGTGTACTGCGCCAGCGCGGCGGCGTCCTTCGCCGTGATGATCTGCGGGCCGGTCAGGACCGGGCGGCCCCCGCCGAGCGCGTTGCCGTTGTAGCGGTTGAGCCAGAGCAGGTCCACGGCCTCGTATCCCTGGAGGTAGGGCTGCTGGTCGACCGCGAAGCCCAGGGTCTTGTCCTGCAGGCCCTTGGCGACCTTGGCGTTCAGGTCGAAGGTGTCGATCTCGGCCTTGCTGCCCGCGGTGTTCTTCGCCTTGACGGCGGCGTCGGCGAACGGTGCCCCGAGGGTGACGACCGCGTCGATGCTCTTGTCGGCCTGGAGCTTGGCCTCGATGGATGCCTGGACGTCGGGCATGTTGGTGCCTTCGACGTACAGGTTCTGCATCTGGCCGTCGAAGGTCTTCTTCGCGCCGGCGCAACGCTGCTCGTGGCCGACGTTGCCCTGCTCGTGCAGGATGCACAGGGCCTTCTTGTGGCCCCGCGTGTTGAGCTCCTCACCGACGGCCTCACCGGCGATCGACTCGTCCTGGCCGATGTGGCTGAGCGCACCGAACTGCTTGGACTCCTCGGAGCCCGAGTTCACCGTGATCACCGGGATACCGGCCTTGGTGGCCTTGGCGACGACGTCCTTCATCGCGTCGGGCTTGGCGAGGGTGACGATCAGCCCGTCGACCTTCTGGTCGATGGCGGCCTGGACGAGCTGGGCCTGCTGCTGCGCCTCGTCGTTGTGCGAGTACAGGAACTTGATGTTGTCCTTCTTGGCGGCCTGCTCGGCGCCCCGCTGGACGATGTCCCAGAAGCTGTCGCCGTCTCCCGAGTGGGTGACCATGGCGACGGTCCAGCGAGGCGTGTCCACCGCGGCCCGACCCTCGGCCGCGGCCTCGGCCGCGCGCTCCTCCGCCCGCTTGCCTCCGGTGCTGCTGCATCCCGCGAGGGAAGCCGCAAGCACCGCCGCAAGCACGGCGCCCATCGCACGTACCCCTGTCCGAACCGTTGCCACGACGCCGTGCCCTTCTTGTTCTGCTCGCTGTGATCCCTGGTGGGCCGGGGACGGTTCCCACCTTGCCCGGCTGGCCAAGTATCCCCGAGCCGCTGTCGGCCCTGTCCGGCAGGGGCGGGGCACGTGCCGCGGCAGCGGGTGTGCACGGCGGTGTGCGAGCAGGTCATCGGGTGCCGCGCGCAGTGTGTTATGTCACTCTCCCTGTTCGGGGAATGCAGAGCGAAACCAGCGCAAGATACCGCATGATCATGTCAAATGACCACCGTTCCGAGGCTTCTCACCGCACCAGGAGTCGGAAGTCGAACGAGTAGCGCGAGGCGCGGTAGATGTGGGAGCCGAACTCCACCGCCCGCCCGGTGTCGTCGGAGGTGGTGCGCTCCATCGTCAGCAGGGCGGACCCCTCGCGGTCGCCGAGCGCAGCCGCCTCGTCCGCCGTGGCGAGCCGGGCGCCGACGGTCTGGCGGGCGCTGTGCAGGGTGACACCCGCGGCGCGCATCAACCGGTAGAGGCCGGTGGCCTCCAGCCGCCCGGTGTCCAGGTCGACGAGCCCGAGGGGCAGGTGGTTGCGCAGGAGTGCCAGGGGTTCGCCGTGCATGTACCGCAGCCGCTCGACGAGGTGCACGTCGCTGCCCTGCGCGACTCCGAGCGCCTCGGCGACCGGGGCGCCGGCCGGCTCGACGGTGTTGCGCAGGACACGGGTCGTGGGGTGCCCGCCCGCCGCCTCCAGGTCGTCGTAGAGGCTGCTCAGTTCGAGCGGGCGCCTGACACTGCTGTGCACCACCTGGGTGCCGACGCCGCGGCGGCGGACCATCAGCCCCTTGTCGACCAGGGACTGGATGGCCTGGCGGACGGTGGGCCGGGACAGGCCGAGCCGGGCCGCGAGTTCGATCTCGTTGCCGAGGAGGCTGCCGGGGACGAGTCGGCCCTGCGCGATGGCCGCCTCCAGCTGCTGGGCCAGCTGGTAGTACAGCGGAACGGGACTGGAGCGGTCCACGCCCAGTCCGAGCGCAGCGGGGTCGGCGGTGGGTTTCGGCACGCGTGGAGGGTATCCCTCGCTCCGGAGCCCCGGACAGTACGCGTCGTCCTGTTGTCCGGACAATGTCGGCTGATCAGACAACTCCACTTTGTCAGGACATATAGTTGACAGCGCAGCCGGTGGGCGGCACGTTGGGCCCATGCGCATCGGACTCATCGGTACCGGTCGGATCGGCTCCTTCCACGCGGAGGTACTGGCCCGCCATCCCGAGGTGGACACCCTGCTGGTGACGGACACCGATCCGGCGCGGGCGGCCGAGGTCGCCCACCGCGTCGGTGCGACGGCCGTGGACGGTGCCGCCGAGATGTTCGGCGCGGGCCTGGACGCCGTGGTCATCGCCTCGGCCACGTCGGCGCACGCGGAACTGATCGGCCGGGCCGCCCGGGCAGGACTCCCCGCGTTCTGCGAGAAGCCGATCGCACTGGACCTGCCGGGGACACTGAGCGCACTGCGCGAGGTCGACCGTGCCGGGAGCGTCCTCCACCTGGGCTTCATGCGCAGGTTCGACGCGGGATACGCGGCGGCGCGCGCCGCCGTGCGGGCGGGAGCTCTGGGCAGGCTGCACACCGTGCGACTGATGACCATGGACCCGGCGCCGCCGCCTGCCGCGTATCTGCCGCTCTCCGGCGGGCTGTTCCGGGACTGTCTGGTCCATGACTTCGACATGCTGCGATGGGTGACGGGCCGTGAGGTGACGGAGGTGTACGCCACCGGGTCGGACGCCGGGCCCGAGATGTTCCGGGCGGCCGGCGATGTCGACACGGCCGCGGCCCTGCTGACCCTCGACGACGGCACCCTGGCCACCGCGACGGCCACCCGCTGCAACGGCGCCGGCTACGACGTGCGGATGGAACTGGCGGGCGAACGGGATCAGATCACGGTCGGCCTGGACAGCCGTACGCCGGTCACCTCGGCGGAGCCGCAGGGTCCCGCCGCGCCGTCCCGCCCCTGGCCGGGCTTCCTCGAACGGTTCGCCCCGGCCTATGAGGCGGAACTGGACGCGTTCGTGCGGGTGGTGCGCGGCGAGCTGCCCAATCCGTGCGACGGCCGGGAAGCCTGGTACGCGCTGCTGATCGCCGAGGCGTGCGAGGTGTCCCGCCGCGAGCGGCGCCCGGTGGAGATCGCGGAGATCGCCGCCCGGACGGCCGCCCGGTCCGGCGCTCGCGCCGCGGGGTGAACCGTCATGGCCGCGCGGCCCGTTCGGGTCTGCGGCGGGGCGGGGTCATGACCGCTGCGCGGTGACGGGATCGCGTGATGCTCCCGCGGTGACGGCGGCGGCGACGGAGACCTTCGGCCGGGAGGGACGTGCGGGCCGGGGAGCAGGCGGGTTGACCGCCCGGCGCCCCCAGCCGGTGCCGCCCAGCACCAGGACCGCGCCCAGCACACCGACTGCGCCGAGGCGTTCCCCGCCGATCGCGATGCCCACGGCGGCGGCCCACAGCGGCTCCGTGCCGAGCAGCAGGCTGACCCTGGACGGTGAGGTGCGGCGTACGGACCACATCTGTACGTAGAACGCGAAGAGGGTGCACAGCACGGAGAGGAAGAGCAGCCCGGCCCAGTCCAGGACGCCGAATCCGGCGGCCACCGCCCACGGCGTCGGTCCGGTGCCGGGAACGACAGCGATCAGGGCGAAGACGGCGACGGCACTGCCGAGTTGGATCGTGGTCAGGGACAGCGAGTCCGCCCCGCGCATCGACTTGATGCGGGCCATCAGCAGGACGTGGACGGTATGGCCGAGGGCGGCCACCAGCATCAGCAGGTCGCCCGCCGACGGGCGGGTGACACCGCCGCCCTGGGTCAGCAGCGCCACCCCGGCCACCGAGAGGGCGGCTGCGGCGAGAAAGGTCAGGGGAGGCCGGACGCGGGTGACAGCGGCCTCGGCGAGCGGAGTGAGGATCATGGTGAGGCTGATGATGAGTCCGGCGTTGGTCG
Organism: Streptomyces sp. NPDC052052; assembly: GCF_040680455.1. Taxonomy (NCBI): domain Bacteria; kingdom Bacillati; phylum Actinomycetota; class Actinomycetes; order Kitasatosporales; family Streptomycetaceae; genus Streptomyces; species Streptomyces sp. NPDC052052. The sequence goes on from NZ_JBFAWU010000027.1 coordinate 94,303, forward strand.
CCGAGGTGCGTACGACACCATAGGTCTCCACGAGGAAGATCCCGGCGAGGACCAGCCCCAGCAGCCCGGCCGCCCGCCACTGTGCGGCGTCGAGCGCCCGCAGCTTGTGCCGGCCGGCCACCGCCAGCGCGGGCAGCACGGCGGCGAAGCGTAATAAGAGGACGGCGACGACGGTGTGCGAGGTCGTGATGCCCTTCGTCACGAGGTAGCTGAAGCCCCAGACGACCGCGACGAGGAGGACCGGAAGATCGGTGAACCAGGCACGTTGACGGGGGGCGAGGCGGGCGATCGAGGACACCGGGCTGCTTCTCCTGCTTCTCCGCCGGGGCAGCACTGCGAGAACGCCTGGGATGCCTCGACGGCTCACACGAGGACGGTCACCGTGTGGGGGTTGGTGGAGACCTCGGGAACACCTGTTTCAACAGCGCCCCATCCTGCCCCAGTGGAGTCGATCTCGACCGCCGCGTTCCGGCCACCTTCACCCCGCCTGCCGGCCGCCCCGAGGCCGGTATCCATCGGTGATATGAACAGGGTGACGTCTGCTCAGGGCGCTCGCCGTCGGCAGACCCGGCCCGGTGCCGGCCGGGTGTGCCGACGGACGGTTTCACCGCGAGCGCGGGGTGACCTCCGCCATCCGTGACCAGCCTTCGCCCGGCACCTCGACGTTGATGATCTCGGGGGTCTCGGCGACGAGATCCGCCATCCGGTCCATGGCCGCCACGAAGTGCTGCGACTTCACATGGGCCTCTCCTGCCTCGGGAGAGGCGAAGGCCTCCAGCAGGACGTACTGGTCCGGGTTCTCGACACTGTGCGACCACTCGAAGAACACATTGCCGGGCTCCGCCCGGGTGGCGCGGGTGAAGTCCTCGACTGCCGGGAGCCAGTTGTCTCGTTCTTCGCTACGGACGGTGAATTTGACGGCGATGAAAATCATGCATCAAGGTTCCCATATGCCCAGGGTGAGGATTCTTCGGGCATCTCCGGGCGGCGCCGACCGACGGAAGTTCCGTCTCCCGTAGGCGCCAGGTCGTTCCGCTTCCCTTGCGCGCGCCAGGTCATTCCTCGACGCCGATCGGTCACCCGAGCTCGCGGACGCGCGCGGCCAGTCGCGCGGCGCCCTCCTGCGTCGGGGACCCGAACAATCGCAGCCGGGAGATGCCGCCGTCGGGATGGATGTCGATCCGGATGTGTGTGGCCCGTACCGCTTCCGGCAGGAAGAAGCGGTGGTTGGTGTCCGGCTGGAGCCTGGTCCGGGGCAGTACCTCGGTCCAGTCGCCGCTCTCCCCGTCCCGGGCGGACAGACTCGCCCAGCCTGCGGCGTTGCCCTTCAGGCAGGCGGTGTCGATCTCCACGGCGCGGATCTCCGCCTGTTCCACGAGCCGGTAGCGGATCCAGTCGTTGCCGCGGTCGCGGCGGCGGCGCGTCTCCCAGCCCTCGTCCATCGTGCGGGACCTGCCCGGGTGGATGGTGTGGACGGCCGGGGAGTAGAAGCGGTCGGAGGCGTCCTCGACCGTGCCGCCGTTCTCCAGGGCGACCAGATCGAAGGTGCCGAGGGCGGCGAGCCAGGCGGGGTCGGGGACGACCTCGCCGTGGACACGGAGTCGCGCGATCCCGCCGTCGGGATGCTGGTTGAGCCGCAGATGGGTGACGCGCTGTTCGGCCGTGACCACGAAGCCGTTGGCCGCATGTCCGCCAACGGCCGTGCGCGGGACCAGCGTTGTCCACTTCACCACGGGCGCCAGGAGTTCCTCGGGCGAGGGGGCACCCGGGATGCAGACCGCCTCGACGGAGACCGCCTGTGGGTGGTTGCCGCGGAAGTGGGCGGTGTCGACGACGACGCCACGGACGACTCCGGGCGCTCCGAGCCGCACCAGGGCCCAGTCGTGGTCCTCGACCGCGGGGTGTGGCCGATCGGCGCCCGGTCCGCGTCGGCGGCGGGTCTCCCAGCCGTCCATGATCTTGCCCTTGTGGCCGAAGCGCTCGGGGTCGAACACGGCGGTTTCCGGCTTCAGCAGGTTCTCGCGCTCGGCGAAGAACTCGTCGTTGGCGGCGATCACGCTCGCCCCGAGCCGGCGGTCGGCGAGGTCGACAAGGTCGGTGAAGGGGAAGTCGGCGGTGCGGTAGTCGGCGTACGGGTCGCCGCCGCGGTACGGCTCGGCATCGCCGAGGAAACGGGCTGTCGCCGTCATGTCAGCGATTCCTTTCGAGGAGTCGGCCGGTGGGTCCGGCGACGGTGCCGTCCGCCGCGATCCGTACGCCGCGCAGCCAGGTCGATCTCACAACGCCGTACAGGGTGCGGCCGGCGTAGGCGGTGACCCGGTTGCGGTGCAGGAGTGCGGCGGGGTCGACGGTGAAGGTCTCGTCGGGGGCGAGGACGGCGAAGTCGGCGTCGCGTCCTGCCTCGATGGCGCCCTTGCGAGTGAGCCCGGCCAGTGCGGCGGGACCGGTCGACATCCAGCGCGCGACGTCGTCGAGACCGTGGCCGCGGCGGCGGGCCTCGGTCCAGACGGCGGGAAGGCCCAGTTGCAGGGAGGAGATACCGCCCCAGGCGGAGGCGAAGTCCGGCGTCTTGAGGTCGGTGGTGCAGGGCGAGTGGTCGGAGACGACGCAGTCGATCGTGCCGTCGGCCAGCCCGGCCCACAGCGCGTCCCGGTTGGCCGCCTCCCGAATCGGCGGGCAGCACTTGAACTCCGTTGCTCCGTCCGGGACTTCCTCCGCGACGAGGGTGAGGAAGTGCGGGGAGGTCTCGACGGAGAGCCGGACCCCCTCGCGCTTGGCTGCGGCGATCATCGGCAGCGCGTCGCCGGAGGAGAGGTGCAGCACATGCACTCGGGCATTCAGCCGTGCGGCATGCGCGATCAGCCCCTCGATCGCGGCGTTCTCGGCGTCACGTGGCCGGGAGGCGAGGAAGTCCGCGTACGCGGGCCCGGGGCGCTGCGGCGCCGAAGCCAGCTGATGCGGGTCCTCGGCATGCACGATCAGCAGCCCGCCGAATCCGGCGATCTCCGCCATGGAACGGGCCAGTTGTTCCTGGTCGAGCTCCGGGAACTCCTCGACACCGGAGGGCGAGAGGAAGCATTTGAAGCCGAACACACCGGCCTCGTACAGCGGTTGCAGGTCCTTGACGTTGGACGGGACCGCGCCGCCCCAGAACCCGGTGTCGATGTGCGCCTTGGAGGCGGCCACCTGCTGCTTGACCCGCAGATGGTCGACGGTGGTGGTCGGTGGGAGGGAGTTGAGCGGCATGTCGATCAGGGTGGTGATGCCGCCCGCCGCCGCGGCACGGGTGGCGGTGAAGAAGCCCTCCCACTCGCTGCGGCCCGGGTCGTTCACATGAACATGGGTGTCGACGAGCCCGGGGAGCAGGACGTCGTCACCGAGGTCCTCCGTACGGGCCCCGGCCGGTGTCCGGGCGTCGTGGGGCAGGACGGCCTCGATCCGGCCGTCGGCCACGGTGACCGTTGCGGGGCGCGTCCCGTCCGGGGTGACGACGCGCGTCGAGCGCAGTACCAGTTCCACGTCCGCACCGGACACCCGTACTCCTCGCTTCGGACTTCGACCGCTGACGAGTTCAACGAACTGTTGAAGGAGTCTTCACACGCGGTTCAGACCCGTCAAGACCCCACTCTCCCCGGCGGGCCGCCAGTGGACCACCCGCACCCACGCCCGGCAGTTTCCGCTGCGTAAAAGAAGGATTTCGAAGAACGGAACGCACCCGGACTCCGATGTGCCGGCGCCGAGCCGCCCGCACGGCCCTCCAACCCCCGGGCGGAACGGCTTTGACCGGCCCGAACGTCGCTCCCGGAGCAGTGGGCCGATCAGGGGCGGCCCGGTAGGCTGCGGGGTGCCTCGCCGGGCGGGGCGCCTGCCTCTCCGCCTCGAAAGGACCGTTGACGTGCCGCCGTCCCACGCCAGCACACCCGACTCCAAGCCCGCCTCCGGCGGCGGTGTGCAGTCCCTGGAGCGCGCCTTCGGCCTGTTGGAGCGGATGGCCGACGCGGGGGCGAGGTCGGGCTGAGCGAGCTCTCCGCGAGCAGCGGACTTCCTCTGCCGACGATCCACCGGCTGATGCGCACCCTGGTGCTCTGCGGCTATGTCCGCCAGCAGCCCAATCGCCGTTATGCGCTCGGTCCGCGGCTGATCCGGCTCGGCGAGTCCGCGTCCCGGCTGCTCGGCACCTGGGCCCGGCCGTACCTCGCCCGTCTGGTCCAGGAGACCGGTGAGACCGCGAACATGGCCCTGCTCGACGGCGACGAGGTCGTGTACGTGGCACAGGTGCCGTCCAAGCACTCGATGCGCATGTTCACGGAGGTGGGCCGCCGGGTGCTCCCCCACTCCACGGGGGTCGGCAAGGCCCTGCTGGCCCACACGGACCCGGAGGAGGTACGGGCGTTGCTCGCCCGGACCGGGATGCCGGCCGCCACCGAGAAGACGATCACCACGCCGGACGCCTTCCTCGACGCCCTGGAGCAGGTCCGCAGGGCGGGTTACGCGGTGGACGACAACGAGCAGGAGATCGGGGTGCGCTGCCTGGCGGTCTCCGTACCCGACTCCCCCACCTCGGCGGCGCTGTCGATCTCCGGTCCGGCGGGCCGGTTGACGGACGCGGCGACGGAGCGGATCGTGCCGATCCTGCAGCAGGCCGCCAGGGAGCTGTCCGAGGCGCTGGCCGGCCGGGGATCCTCCGGCTGAGCGACGCGAGGGACGGAGCCGTCCCTCCGGCACGGCTCAGGCCGGTCCGAGCACCGTCAGACGGCCGTCGTCCATCGTGAACGTGCGGTCCGCCCGGTCCAGATGAGACCGGTCGTGCGTGACCATCACCGTCGCCGTGGACCGCTGCCGGGTCAGGGTGACCAGCAGGTCGACGACGGCGGCGCCGCGCTCGTGGTCGAGGGCGCTCGTCGGCTCGTCGACGAGCAGCACCTCCGGATCGTTCATCAGGGCTCGCGCGATGTTGATCCGCTGACGTTGCCCGCCCGACAGTTGATGGGGTCGGCGGGAGGCCCGGTCCGCGAGGCCGACCGCGTCCAGCAGTTCCAGCGCCCGGCCCCGGGCCTCGCGTACGGCACCACCCGACAGATGGGTCATCACCTGGAGCTGTTCGACGGCGGTGAGCGACGGCAGCAGGTTGGGCTGCTGGAAGACGATGCCGAGGTGCGCTCGGCGCAGCGCGGCCTTCCGCGCCCGGTCGAGACCCGCGGTGTCCCGTCCGGCGACGACGACCCGCCCCTCGTCCGGGGTGGTCAGGGTCGCGGCCACCGCCAGCAGGCTGGACTTGCCGGAGCCGGACGGTCCGACGACCGCGGCGAGCGTGCCCGCGGGTACGTCGAGCGAGACCCGGTCCAGGGCGGTGAGCCGTCCGTCGCCGTCGGGGTAGGTGAGGGTGACGTCGTCGAGGCGGAGGGTCATCGGGCACTCCCGAGTGCGGTGAGCGGGTCGACGGCGGTGATCCGCCGGATGGACAGGGCCGCCCCGACGGCGCCGAGAGCGATCATGACGGCCGCCGGGACCAGCACCGTCGCCACGTCGAGGACGAACGGCACGTTCCCGCCGACCAGCGCACCGATGACCCAGGCGAGCGCGGTGCCCACACCCGTGCCGACGGCGAGCATCACCACGGCCTGACCGAGCGCGTCGCGCAACAGATACGGGGTGGAGGCGCCGAGCGCCTTGAGGACGGCGACGTCACCGCTGCGCTGGATCGTCCACACGGTGAAGAAGGCGCCGATGACCAGGGCGGAGATGGCGAAGAGGAAAGCCCGCATGAGCTGGAGGGATCCGTTCTCGGCCTGGTAGGAGCCGATCGCGGTGAGCGAGTCCGCCAGGGAGAGCGTGCGCGTACCCGCCGCTTCGTCGCCCGCGGCGAGGTCCGCGTCGTCGGTGGTGGTCAGGGCGATCACCGTGGCGTGCCACGCCCGGTCGGCGTTCCCGAGCCGCTGCCAGTCGTCGAGCGAGGTCCACACGACCGGCAGATGGCTGTACGAGGCGTCTCCCTCGACCTTCGCCACGGTCAGCTCGGCGCCGCCGAGCCTCAGCCGTCCTCCTGCCCCGACCCCCAGGTCGTCGGCGGCCTGTTCGGACAGCACCGCCTTCCCCGGGCCGACCCGCGCAGCGGCGGGCGCCAGCCCCCCGTCCGGGACGACGCCGAAGACCGCGACCGCGGCCGTACGCCTGTCCTCGACAGCGGCCGCGTCCAGGGTGCGGATACCGAGCGGCCGGGCGTCGAGCACACCGGGCCGCCCGGTCCAGCTGCGCCAGGCACTCTCCTCGACGGTGGATTCGGTGAAGGACACCGACCGGCCGTCGACCGGGGCGGCGAACGCCAGACGGTCGGCGTCCAGCCCGCTGACGGCCGAGGTGTTCTCCCTGGCCAGACCGGCCGTGAGGCCGGACAGCAGGCCCACCAGCAGCGTGATCAGCACCACCACCGTGCCCATGAGCGCGAACCGGCCCCTGGCGAAACGGAGATCTCTCCATGCGACGAACATGCCTCCAGCCTCGGGCGGCGGGCCCCCGGAGACATCGCTCGGCGGTGGGGTCCAGGATCAATCTTTCGATTGACCGGGGGCGGCTGGCGTCCGTCTACGCTGGATGAACCATGCGTTCCCGTACTCACCCCCCGGTCCCCGCAAGCTTGCGGCTGTGTCTGCACGCGCTGCTGGTGGGCCTGCTCGGGCTCGCGGCGGTACGCGCGGTCGGTGACGGGACACCGCACGCCGGTGTCGTCGTCGTGATCGCCTGTCTGATGGCCGCGGCGTACGCGGCGGGCGCGCTGATCCCCGCCGTGCGGCCGCACACCCGCGCGGCCGCCGTGTGGCTGGCGCTGCTGGGCGGTGTCTGGCTGGTGCTGCTCGCCCTGTCGCCCGACGCCCTGTGGGTGGCGTTCCCCCTCTACTTCCTCCACCTGCATCTGCTCCCGACGCGCTGGGCCCTGCCCGCGGTCGCGGCCACCGCGGGCGCGGCCATCGCGAGCTATGTGCGGCACGGTCAGGTGATCACCCCCGGGTCCTTCATCGGTCCGCTGCTCGGCGCCGCGGTCGCGGTCGCCACGGTCCTCGGGTACGACGCGCTCTTCCGCGAGAGCGAGCGGCGCCGGGAACTCATCGAGGAGCTGGTGTCGACCCGCGCCGAGCTGGCCGAGGCGGAACGCACCGCGGGTACGCTCGCCGAACGCGAACGGCTGGCCCGGGAGATCCACGACACCTTGGCCCAGGGCCTGTCCAGCATCCAGCTGCTGCTGCGCGCCGCCGAACGCACGCTCCCCTCGGACGCGCCCGCCACCGCGCACGTCCGCCGGGCCCGCGAGGCCGCGCAGGACAACCTCGCCGAGGCACGGCGCTTCGTACGCGCTCTGACACCGCCCGATCTGGAGCACGGCTCCCTGGCCGCCGCCCTGGCGCGCCTCGCGTCCCGCACCACGGCCCCCGGCCTCATGGTGAAGTTCGCGATCAGCGGCTCCCCGGTGGAGCTGCCCACGCCGTACGAGGTGGCGTTGCTGCGCACCGCGCAGTCGGCCCTGGCCAACACGGTGCGGCACGCGGCGGCGGGGCGTGCGGAGCTCACGCTCTCCTTCATGGACACCTCGGTGTCGCTGGACGTGGTCGACGACGGCAGGGGTTTCGTCCCCGGGCGGGGGCCGGCCGCGACGGACGACGACGCCGGGGGCTTCGGGCTGCCCGCCATGCGGGCGCGGGCCCGTTCGCTGGGCGGCACACTCAGTGTGGAGTCGGCACCCGGCGAGGGCACCGCCGTCGCCCTCACCCTTCCGCTGCCGCTCCCGCTTCCCGCCCGGCCGGAACAGGGCGCCGCATGACCGCCCCCATCAGACTGCTCCTCGCGGACGACCACCCGGTGGTGCGGGCGGGGCTGAGGGCCCTCCTGGACGCCGAACCCGACTTCCACGTGGTCGCCGAGGCGGACACGGCGGAGCGGGCCGTCGCGCTCGCCGCGACGGAGACCTTCGACGTCGTCCTCATGGACCTCCAGTTCGGTGCGGGCATGCACGGATCCCGGGCCACCGCGGCCATCACGGCACGGGAGGGCGGCCCCCGGGTCCTGATCCTCACCACGTACGACTCGGACGCCGACATCCTGGCCGCGATCGAAGCGGGCGCCGCCGGCTACCTGCTGAAGGACGCACCGCCGGAGGAACTGGCCGCGGCGGTACGCACGGCGGCGGCCGGCCGGTCCGCGCTCGCCCCGGCCGTCGCCCATCGGCTGATGGACCGGATGCGGGCCCCGGCACAGACGCTCACCAGGCGCGAGCTGGAAGTCCTGCAACTGGTCGGCGAGGGTCTGTCGAATCTGCAGATCAGCAAGAGGCTCTTCCTGAGCCAGGCGACGGTGAAGTCCCATCTCGTGCACATCTACGCCAAGCTGGGCGTCGACTCCCGCACGGCGGCGGTCGCGGCGGCGACCTCCCGTCGGCTGATCCGCCCCTGATCCCGGCCGCCGCGGCTCAGCGACGCGGCGGCTCAGTGGGGCCGCGGCTCAATGAGGCCGCGGCTCGCCGAAGAGGTCGACGGCGACCCGTACGTCCCTGAGCGCGGAGGCCAGCGCGCTGACCGAGCCGACCGCCCCCGCGATCAGCAGCAACGACCGGCGCAGGCGCGGAATCTCGGGTACGCCGCTCATCGCCATCGCGTCGAGCGAGGCCAGCTCGTCCTCGGCGATCGCCCGGTCCGGGAACTCCGCGGGATGCCCGGCCAACTCGCGGCGGAGCCGTGAGACGGCCGTCCGCAGCTCCGTCACCCGGGGATCCTCATCACTGCCGGTCACTCTCGTCTGCCCCACGCCTCGCAACAAAGCACTCCCCCTCGCACATCCTGGTGCCAGTGTTCCGACCGAGCCCGGACCATGGTCAAGTGTCCGGGGGTGCGGGCCAGTTAACGCCATGAAAGGTGCCGTGCGCCACTCCGTGGACGGAATTCGGGGTCTCCCGTTCGGGTGACGCGCACCTTGCGAAATAGACAGCACGGCCCGCCCTCACCCTCGGTGTCCACTTGCGTGAGGCGGGCCCACCTGCGATATCCAGTCCGCATGACTCGGACGACACGTACCCCGGCCGTCGCCGGGCTGCTGCTCGCGGCAGGCGGCGGGCGGCGGCTCGGCGGCCGCCCCAAGGCCCTGCTGGAACACCGCGGCAGGCCGCTGGTGGAGCACGCGGTGCGGGTGTTGCGCGAAGGCGGCTGCGACCGCGTCCATGTGGTCGTCGGCGCCGCCGCGACGGAGGTACGGGCGCGCGCCGACCTCGCAGGCTGCACGGTGACGGTCAACCCCGGATGGGCCGAGGGCATGGGCTCGTCACTCCGTGCGGGTCTCGCATCGCTGGACGGGACGGGGTCCGACGCGGCGCTCGTCCTCCTGGTCGACCAGCCGGGCATCGGCGCGGAGGCGGTCGCCCGGGTGCGTTCGGCCTACCGCTCCCGGACGAGTCTCGTGGCCGCCTCGTACCACGGGGAGCGCGGCCATCCGGTGCTGTTCGGGGCCGACCGGTGGGCCGACATCGCGGCGGGGGCGGTCGGCGACCGGGGCGCTCGGGCGTATCTGCGAGCGCACCACGATGCGATCACGCTCGTCGAGTGTTCGGATGCGGCTCAGGCGTACGACATCGACAGGGTGGAGGACCTGAAGCACCTCGGGTGAACGAGACGGACGGCGCCCGGCACCACCACCGTCCAGGCATGCGGGCGGGGCATCTCGACATCAACCCACGATTGAACTTCCACCATGAGGAAATTAATATCCGTTGACTCAGCTCTGCCCCCGGACAACGCCCGCAGCCGCATCCCGGAACCCCGACCCCGCCCGGTTCCGGACGCCCCGCGGCGGCGACAGGCCGCCCCGCCCCGCCCGCTGAAGGAGTGACCGCTCATGTCCGCACCGGCGCCGTCCCCGCTGACCGTCGTCGCTGCCGAACCCCTGCCCCGGCAGGACGAGGTCCTGACCGACGCCGCCCTCGCGTTCGTGGCCGAGCTGCACCGGCGGTTCACGCCCCGTCGTGACGAGCTGCTCGCCCGCCGGAGCGAGCGCCGCGCCGAGATCGCCCGGACCTCCACACTGGACTTCCTGCCCGAGACGGCGGCGATCCGCGCAGACGACTCCTGGAAGGTCGCACCGGCCCCGGCCGCGCTGAACGACCGCCGGGTGGAGATCACCGGTCCGACCGACCGCAAGATGACCATCAACGCCCTGAACTCCGGCGCCCGGGTCTGGCTCGCCGATTTCGAGGACGCGTCCGCCCCCACGTGGGAGAACGTGGTCCTGGGTCAGCTCCATCTGATCGACGCCTACACCCGCCGGATCGATTTCACCGATCCCGCGTCCGGCAAGGCGTACGCCCTGAAGCCCGCCGACGAACTCGCGACCGTCGTCACCCGCCCCCGCGGCTGGCATCTGAACGAACGTCATCTCCAACTCGACGGTGTCCCGGTACCGGGCGCCCTGGTCGACTTCGGCCTCTACTTCTTCCACAACGCCCAGCGCCTCATCGACCTCGGCAAGGGCCCGTACTTCTACCTCCCGAAGACCGAGTCCCACCTGGAGGCACGCCTCTGGAACGACGTCTTCGTCTTCGCCCAGGACTATGTCGGCATCCCGCAGGGCACGATCCGCGCGACCGTCCTGATCGAGACGATCACCGCCGCGTACGAGATGGAGGAGATCCTGTACGAGCTGCGCGACCACGCCTCGGGGCTCAACGCGGGCCGCTGGGACTACCTCTTCTCCCTCGTGAAGAACTTCCGTGACGGCGGCCCCAGGTTCGTCCTTCCGGACCGCAACGCGGTCACGATGACCGCCCCGTTCATGCGCGCCTACACCGAACTCCTCGTCCGCACCTGCCACAAGCGCGGCGCGCACGCCATCGGCGGCATGGCGGCCTTCATCCCCTCCCGCCGTGACCCGGAGGTCAACAAGGTCGCCTTCGAGAAGGTCAAGGCCGACAAGGACCGCGAGGCCCACGACGGCTTCGACGGCTCCTGGGTCGCCCACCCGGACCTGGTCCCGATCGCCATGGCCTCCTTCGATGCCGTCCTCGGCGACAGGCCGAACCAGAAGGAACGCCTGCGCGAGGACGTCTCGGTGACGGCCGACGAACTCATCGCCGTCGACTCCCTGGACGCCAAGCCCACCTACGAAGGCCTGCGCAACGCCGTCGCGGTCGGCATCCGCTACATCGAGGCCTGGCTCCGCGGAACGGGCGCCGTCGCCATCTTCAACCTCATGGAGGACGCGGCCACCGCCGAGATCTCACGTTCGCAGATCTGGCAGTGGATCAACGCGGACGTGGTCTTCGAGAACGGCGAGCACGCCACACCGGACCTGGCACGCAAGCTCGCGGCCGAGGAACTCACCGCGATCCGCGCCGAGATCGGTGACGAGGCGTTCGAAGCGGGCAGGTGGCAGCAGGCCCACGACCTGCTGCTCCAGGTCTCCCTGGACCAGGACTATGCGGACTTCCTGACACTGCCCGCGTACGAGCAACTGGGCTGAGGCGGGCGAGGCCCCGTCGCCCCATGCAGTGGCTTCTGCTCGGTGAGCAACTGCTGCGAGGTGTGCGGGGCCGTTCAGCCTCCGGAGCTGCCCCAGATTGCCCCTGCGCGCCGAGACCGCCCCCGACGCATGCTGGAAACCGGGAAGGACACACTCCCGGAAGGTGATCGTCATGATCTGGTACAACGGCGGTTGGGGCTGGGGCGGCTGGTTCTTCATGACCATGTTCATGGTGCTGTTCTGGGCGCTGGTGATCGCCGGAATCGTCGCACTCGTCCGCTACCTCTCCACCTCCCACCACGACCGCCGGCCCGGACAGTCCCCCTCCTCCGGCGAGCCGAGATGGGGAAGCAGCCGGGCCGAGGACCTGCTCGCCGAGCGGTTCGCCCGCGGGGAAATCGACGAGGACGAGTACAGACGACGGCTTGCGCTGCTGCGGGAGCACCGGTGAAAGGCGGACCGCCGACGCGGCACGTGGTTGATCATCACTGGGGCGGTCGCCGGGCTGGTGCTGGGCATGGGACCACGATGGTGCCGGCCGGCACCGGTGCCCTTCGCCATGCGGCTCCTGCGGCGTGGCGGGCCCAGAGTGCGCGGTGCAGTGCGCCGACGCTGCCGGGCCAGGTGGTGGACGTGACCGCGGGCGATATGGGGCCGGGCACGATGGGCGGAACTCCCGGCAGGGACGACATGCGCATGATGCAACTTGTCACCCGTCCGGCCTCGGCCCCCGCCGGTGGAACTCTCCGCCCGGTCAGCAGGCCCACCTCGTCGAGCGGCACGCCACTGGTGAGCACACCATCGCTGACCTCGCCGAACTGTTCTCCGTCTCTCGCGCGACGGTCTACCGCGTCCTGGAGCGCGCGGGAAGACAGGAGCCCTCACAGGCCCGGCCGCGGTGCGCAGTTATTTGACCGATCGTTCTAGATGCACCTATGGTCTTCGATGTGGCCAGGACCAAGGAATTCGATCCGGACGCCGCTCTGCAGTCGGCCCTTGAGCTGTTCTGGCGGCGCGGCTACGAAGCGACGTCGATGTCGGACCTCGTCGAGCACCTCGGCATCGGCCGCGCCAGCATCTACGCGACTTTTGGCAGCAAGCACGAGCTGTACCTGAAGGCCATGGACCGGTACGCCGATATTCGCGACCCGGCTCTCCTCGCCGAGTTGTCCCAGCCGGGCCTCGCACTGCCTGCGGTGCGGGCGGTGGTGCGCCGCTTCGCCACGGAGGCCGCCTCCCCGGACGGGCGGCTGAACGGCTGTTTCGTCACCAATACCGCGGCCGAGCTGGCCCCGCACGACCCTGCGGCGGCTCGCCGGGTCGAGATCAGCTGGGAGCACGTCGAGACCACGCTGCACTCTGCGCTCGTACGGGCCCAGGCTCAGGGCGAGCTGCCCGAGGACCGCGATCCGCGTGCGCTGGCCCGCATGCTGCTCGTCCTGCTGCAGGGGGTACGGATCGTCGGCAAGGCGTCGAACGATCCCGCCCGGGTACGGGACGCGACCGAACAGGCCCTGGCCCTGCTGGACTGACCCACACCCACCGAAACCACTGGGCTCCCTTCCGCGCGCCCAAATAATGAACCGATCGGTCAAATATCAGGAGGAAGGCATGACTGCCACGGGCGCTGCCCGCGTCGCCACTATGCAGCAGCGGTGGGCCTTCATCCTTCTCGGTAGCGTCCAGACCACGCTGATCTTCACGCTCGCCGCGCTCGCCATACCGCTGCCCCTCATCGGGCGCGAATTCGGCCTGGAACGCACAGACTTGATCCTGCTCAGCGCCGCCTATGGACTGACCTTCGCCGGGCTACTGCTCTTTGGCGGACGCCTCGCGGACCGCTATGGCGGGCGGCGTGCCCTCACCGCAGGCCTGGTCCTCTTCGCCGCTTCCTCGGCCGCCGCCCCGCTCGCCCCCGGCATGGGGACATTACTCGCAGCGCGCTTCGCGCAGGGCGCGGGGGCGGCTCTGATCGCGCCCGCCGCCATGGCCGTGCTGCGCGCCGTCTTCCCCTCCCCGCCCGCGTACGGCAGGGCGATGGCCACCTGGGGCGGGCTCTCGGTACTCGGCGCAACCGCGGGCAATCTGCTCTCCGGCGTCATCTCAGCGCTGCTGTCCTGGCGTTGTACCTTCGCCATACCGCTCGTGGTGGCCCTCGCAGCCCTCACCCTCACGCCCCGGCTTCTGCCGGACACCACGCCGAGCCGGAGCAGGATTCTCGACCTGCCGGGTGCTCTCCTCGCCACTGCCGGGATCACCCTCGCCAGTTACGGGCTCATCGTCACCCATAGCCGCCCCTGGTCGTCAGTCGGCGTGCTCGTGCCGCTGCTCTGCGGGGCCGCACTGCTGGCCGCGTTCTGGTACGCCGAGCGCCGCGCCCCCGACCCGCTGCTGCCGCCCAGCTTCCTGCTCGGCCGGCGACGGGTCCTCGCTCTCGCGGCCATCGCACTGAGCGCTTGCGGAACCGCGATGACCTTCGTGGTCCTCTCGCTCCAACTCCAGCAGGCGCGCGACTGGTCGCAGCTGCAGACCTCGGCGGCGTTCATACCGTTCGCTGTTGCGCTGATCGCCTCGGGCCGGGCGGCAGGTCCGCTCATCGGCCGGTACGGGGCCCGAACCGTCACAGCGGCCGGGCTCGGCACCGGCGCGACCGGGCTCGCCCTGCTCGCGCTCACCGGGATCGACGCGCACATCTCGTACGGGTATGGACTGCTGCCGGGCCTCGTACTGCTGCCGGCCGGCACCGCGGCCTCCTTCGCGGGAGCCGCCGTGCTCGCCACCGAAGGCGTGCCGCAGCAGCAGACCGGGCTTGCGGGCGGCGTGCTGAACACGGCGATGGAATTCGGCCCGACCGTCCTCTTCGCGATCCTGCTCACGCTCGGCAGCGATGACACGTCCCTGGCCGCAACAGGGGCCGCTCTCGCCGTCGTGGCCCTCCTGAACCACCGCGCCAAGTAATCCATCATTCAAGGAGCCATGGAAATGAACCGCTTCACGGGCAAGACCGTCCTCGTCACCGGCGCAGGCTCCGGCCTCGGCCGCGCAATCTCGCTCGCCTTCGCCGCCGAGGGCGCATCCGTGGTCGCCGCGGGACGCACCGCGGCTTCCCTGGACGAGACGGTCGGCCTCATCGAGGCCACTGGCGGCACGGCCACCGCCGTCACCGCCGATGTCACCGACTCCGGCCGGCTCCAGAACCTCGTGCGCGAGAGCGTCACCCGCTTCGGCGGACTGGACATCGCGGTCAACAACGCCGGAATACTCCGCGGCACCGGACCCGTCGGCGAGGTGAGCGAGGAGGACTGGGACGCGGTGCTGCGAACCAACGTCACCGGCGTCTGGCTGGCCATGAAGCACGAAATCGCGCACATGAAGGGAAACGGTGGCGGCGCCATCGTCAACATCTCCTCCAACCTGGGCGCACACCTGCGGATCCCGAACGTCGCCGCCTACATCACCTCAAAGGCGGCGGTCTCCGCCCTGACCCGCGCCGCCGCTCTCGACCACATCCACCAGGGCATCCGCATCAACGCCGTCAGCCCGGGTCCCGCTGCCACGTCCATGTCGCTGCTGCCTGGTGAGACGGAGGCCGGTCGTACCGAGCGAATGAAGACGGCAACTCCGCTCGGCCGGGTCGCGGAAGCCGAAGAAGTGGCGGCCGCGGTGCTCTATCTCGCCTCGCCCGCAGCCGGCGCGATGGTCGGCGCCGACCTGGTCATCGACAGTGGATCCTCGGCCTGACGGTTCGTAGGCTTCGGCGACACCCTTCTCATAGCCTCATGAGCCTGGGCAGGACAACCAAGGCTTCAAGATCAGCTCAATGACGTGTGCGGCTGTGCCCGATCCAGGCTCCGCGCATGGAGATCAATGTGCGGTCAGCGACCGAGGCGGACCTGTCGGCGTTGCTGACCCTCTACGGCGAGTTGAATCCGGACGATGCGCCGTTGCCTCAGGCGTCCGCAGATGCCATCTGGGCCGTCATATCGAGGCAGGAGGGACGGACGATCCTGGTGGCCGATGCCGGCGGCACGGTGGCCGGAACGGCGGATTGCCTCGTCATGCCGAATCTCACGCGCGGTGGCCGGGCCATCCTGTTCGTGGAGAACGTCGTGGTGGCCGGCACCTTCCAGCGGCGCGGAATCGGCCGTCATCTGATGGAGTCCGCCGTTCGACTCGGTGAGTCCGCCGACTGCTACAAGGTCCAGCTGCTGGCGGCGGAGGACGAGTATGTCCACACCTTCTACGAAGCGTGCGGCTTCCAAGCCCTGGCACAGGGGTTCCGCCGCTACATCCCGCAGGAGCCCAGCCGTTGAGGTGATGCCGTCCGAGGCGGCGACAGGTCCTGTGCTGGGTATCCGACGTCCCGTAAATGGCGCGGGCGGTTTGCCCTGCGCGGGTTGGAAGGTCTGACGGGCGCCGCTCGCCCGGGTAGACCATGCCGCTACGACGACCTGGTGCATGTCGCGCAGTGAGCGGACGGCGTGGCCGCCTGCTTGATTCCTCCGCCTGTCTCTTCCCCATCTGCCGCCATGGTCCCGGCGTTCACTGAGCCTTTCCCGGTAACCGGTCGTTGCTTGCTGTGATCGCTGGGCTGCTGTGCCCCTGCCGCCTCCAAGTACGGGCAGCTGTAAGGCCGCTGGTAGGAACGATCTTGCGACAGAAAGATCCGACCGAGGGGCCTCACGTGCCGACCAGTGTCACATACACCGCGGTGCT
>NZ_JBFAWU010000028.1:0-94632 GCF_040680455.1 Streptomyces sp. NPDC052052
GGACGCGGACGTAAACGTCGTCGCCGACCTGCCAGGCTCCGAACGGGGCTGCGAGGGTGTCGCGGATGGTGATCTGGTCGACGGAGCCGAGGACTTCGCGCCGTCCGCGTTCGGCGGCGGTCAGGGAGGCAAGGACGTCGTTGCCCTTGACCTCGGGAAAGTCCGCGACGTGCTCCAATCGGAGCCTTCCGTTGCGGACGGCGGAGATCTGGCGGCGCTTCGCGGACCCGTCGCCGGCGCCCATGCCGATGACGACCTGCGCGTAGTCGTCGCCGGAGAACGGGACCTCGGGGTCTTCGATGATGTTCACGCCGCTGGAGAAGGTGATGTCGGTTCGGCGGGCGCCAAGGCGCGGCCAGCCGAGCCGGATCCGGCGCACCGGGGCCGTCTTGGCGCTGTTCCATGAGGTTGTGCACGTGTAGTCGGGGCTAGCTTCGGCCGAGACCATGTCGTCGACGATGTCGCCGAGCGCTCGGGAGTCCCACCAGTTGCTGTCGTACCGTTCGGCTGGGGTGCCGACGGTCGACGTGGATGTGGTGGTGTCAACGACGACGCCGAGGTTCCCGTCGGCGATGGACTGGGCGTAGGCCCACACGTCGCGGATGACCTGGCACCTGTCGGCGTTCACGTAGGGGCCGCGGGCGCCGAGTTGCCCGTCCACGTCGTGCCGCTTCATCAGATACGACGACCATCCCGCTGCTTCGATCTGCAGGGCGTCGCCCTGGGGGCGGACGTCCCAGACGAGGCCGCCCCACCTGAGCTGGCCGGCGGACTCGACGTAGATGAGCGTGGTGCCCGGGTCGAGAAGGGTCGGGCTCTGGGAGAGGAGCCGCGGGGACAGGGTGCCGGTGAGGGAGCCGGGCCCATTCAGCTCGTCGCCGTACTCCAGGCCCTGCACGGGCAGGGCCAGGGAAAGCCACTCCCCCGTCAGGGCGTGCTGGGTGAGGACCCGGTCCGGTACGGGGGTCACCGGGGCGCCTCAAAGAACTCGATGTCCGCCTTCAAGGTGGTGGAGGCGTCCACGGCGACGGTGCCCGTGTTCCCGGTGGTACCTGTCGCCTGTGCACGCAGGAGCTGTGTGGTGCCGCGGTAGGCGTCGGGGATAGTCAGGGTGTCAGCGACGAAGACGGTGGCGCGACGGATCGCTGTTTGGTTGTCGTCGAGGATGACGGGCTGCAGGGAGAGAGAAGCCCCGAACGTGGCCCGGAGCGATCCGATGAAGGCTGCGACGCTGTACTTGAGCTGGGCGATGTCTACGCTGATGACCGCTTGGGTTGCCCAGTCGGGGATGGGGATGTTCCACCCTGCCGCGGTGGAGAAGTACGTGTAGGTCCCGTTGCTGTTGTTGATCCCGGTGGATGTGGTGGTGGGTGATTGGATCCACTGGCGGCGGTCTCGGCGGGGGGTTGCAATCTGCCGAATGTCCTTGATCATGGCGGTGGTGATCGTGGACGTGGATGCGGGAATGTCGATCCGGGCGAGCGGGATGCCGGTGCGTCCGTCGGGGATCGTTGTCGCGCTGGACGAGACGTTCGAGATGACCTGGAAGTAGTTGATCTGGTCGACGACGGGGTTGAGGGTGCCTTCGTACTCCGGGTCCTCCACCCGCAGGATCACCATGTCGGACCGGGCGGAGCCACCGGTCGCGGCGATCGGGACGGTGGCGGCGCCGATGTTGCACACCGAGTACGTGCCCTGGAACGCGTTGACGCGGCCGCGGACAACTCCGGACCCGTCACCGACCTGAACACTGGCGCCGGGGGTGGACAGCTGGGTGACCTTGAGGTCGGTGCCCTGCGTGATGCCTTCCGCCCCGGACACGAGGTCGCGGACCATCATGCGGAACTGCTGAGCACTGTGGGTGGCGCCGTTCGTGAGGATCGGCACGGGGAAAAGGGCCATGATGTGCGCTCCTCAGAGGGCGGTGTAGGCGTCGCGCCAGGTCAGGCGCAGGCGGGCAGAGTTCGTGTTGTCGAATCCGGTCCAGCGCATCTCGGACTGGCCCGGCGGCAGGGAGAACAGATCGATCCGGGAAGCTGCGGACAGGAGGGTGGAGGCGTTGCCGCCGGTCTCGCGCCTCACGGTGCGGTAGCCGGGCCGTGTGTCGATCTCCACCCACTGGCTTGAGCTGGTGAGGTTGAGCGTCGGCAAGGACAGCTGCCGTCCAGACGCGACGTGCGTGATGGTGACCGTGGCGACCGGTCCCGTGATCCGGATGACCGGCCACGCGTTCCCGGTGCCTCGGTTGGTGACCCAGCCGGGCCGGGTGGCGGCCGTCGTCCCGGACTGCACGAAGACCGGGGCGACGACCGGGGCCGCGAATCCTCCGCCGGTCAACCAACCGAGCGGGATCTCGGTGGTGGTGGTCTCGTCGGCGTAGAACACCGGGTCCGTCGCGATGAACTCGATGTCGAGGGGGACGTAGCCGTGGATGACCTGCTTGAACTCCGGGTCCAGCCTGCGGAGCCGGCCGTGGAGGCGCTTCACCGGGCGGCCGGGGCGCAGGATCCGCAGCGGCATCGTCGCCCCACCCGTCAGCCGCACAGCAGGGTCGTCGGCCGCGGCCTGCAGCGCGGCCACCACGTCGTGGCAGGCAGCCGGATCACCGGGGATGCGGACCGCGGCATCGAACTGGACCTGCCGGGCGGCGTAGTAGTCGGGCCCGGCGAAGGCACCGTCCATGCTGGGCTGGTCGGCGTCGTTGTCCCGGACCGGTGGCCGGCCCAGCCCCGTCGTCTCCATGACCTGCACCGATGTTCCGGCGCCCATCAGGACGCCACCGAGTTCGTACTGCCAGTCCGTGAGCTCAAGCGGCGGCACGGGCGTTCACCCCTCCCCTGCGGGCCCGGCGCACCGAGCGGCCGACCTGCGATCCGATGTCCGATGCGGACGCCCCGGTGCGGACTGCGGTGACGTTGACGTGGGTGTCGCCGCCCTCGCGGATGACGATCGGGCGGGTGGCGGACATGTCCGTGAGGCCGACACCGAACCGGGAGGCCACGTCGCGCAGCACGTTCGTGGCGGCGCGGCGCTTGGATGCGCCGAGCGGGATGTACGCCTCCCCACCGGTGGACGGCTCCGCAAAGGTCACGGCGCCGGCGCGGGTGGCGTAGATGCCCTCCCGGATCCCGCCGTCCGCGTAGCTGAGCCCCTTGTTCGCGCGACCCAGGTCGGCGAGGAACTTCGTAGCCCGGGACCCGAGCGACGACTTGATCTGACTCTTGGCCTTATTGGCGATGGTGATGATCTCGTCCTCGCCCAGGCCGGTCGTGTCCGCGACCGTGTGCAGCCCCGTCTTGCTGGTTTTGACGGCGGCGATGATGGCGACGAGCTCTTGCACCTCGTCGGACGTGAGCGCGCTGTTGCTCTTCTTCGCCGCGGCGTTCGCGCTCGAGGCCTTCTTCTTGTCCTTGACCGCGGCTGCTGCGAGTTCCTGCGCCGCGGTGTTACCCTGCGCGGCCAGCTGTGCGGCCAGGTCCCCGTACCCGCGGCTGGCCAGAGTGGCGAGGTTCTTCGTGAACGTCGCATCTGAGGCGTTCACCTTGGCGAGCTGCCGGGTGTAGTCCGTGAGTGAGGCCTTGGCGACCTTGGTCAGGTCGCGGAGGGCCTTGGCCATGTCCTCGGCGTACTTCTTCGACCCGGTGGCCATCTTGTGGGCGAGCTTGATGCCGTCCTCACCCATGCCTGCCAGGGCGTTGGCGACATCCCCGCCGAGCCGGTCGGCGACCTTCTCCAGGTCGGTGTTCCAGGCGCGGGTGGCCTTCGCGTTGCTCTTGATCTTTTTCTCGACGGCGCCGAGGTCGAAGTAGTCGACTTCCTTCGTCTTCCCCTTGACCTTGACCTTCTTGGTCTTATGCCCGGCCTGTCCGGCGTCGGAGGAGGTGTACAGGGACCCGGTCTGGGGGTCGTACGTCCAGTCGGTGACGCTGCCAGCCGCGTTCCACTGGATGCCGGCGGGGTCGCCGCCGAGGCGCCGGATCGTCTCCTCCGTGATGGCCCGGGACCGGGCGCGCTTCGACGCGGCGAGGGGGATGTACGCCTCTCCCCCGGTCTCGTCTTCCGCCCACACGCGCCACGCCCCTGCAGGGGCAATCTGTGCGACGTGCTGTTCCCTGCGGTCGTTCATACCGCCGCGGGCGTAGAAGGAGAGGACGGAGCCGTTCGCCTGGTGGGGCGCCTGCACCATGTCGGGAACGCTGTTCGCGTCCTTGTCGTACACGGTGCGCTTCACGTACGTCGTGGTGATGGTGATGGACTTGT
This sequence comes from Streptomyces sp. NPDC052052, assembly GCF_040680455.1. NCBI lineage: Bacteria > Bacillati > Actinomycetota > Actinomycetes > Kitasatosporales > Streptomycetaceae > Streptomyces > Streptomyces sp. NPDC052052. The sequence continues at coordinate 4,261 of NZ_JBFAWU010000028.1, forward strand.
CCTTCAGCCCATCTCGAGCTGCCCGGACCGCGCCAAGACCGGCCAGTGCCGCACCGGTGTTCGCGGTGACCTTGACCCGCCCGTCGGGCAGCGTCTCCGTCTTGTAGCCCAGGGCCTGCAGGAGCGACATCGCAGTCGCGGTCAGCGCGTTGACCGTGACGGACTTCTTGCCCGGTGTCGCCTCGATCTTCGCGATGACAGCGTTCAGACCGGCGATGGCGTCCTCACGGTCCATCTCGATCCGGGTCTTCTTGTCGTCCGGGATGTCGAGGATGCTGGCGGCAAGGGCTGTGGCCTGGGCTTTGGTGAGGCCCATCTGTACGGCAGTGTCGATGAGGGCGGTCCGGCCGCGGGCGTAGATGCCGTTGACGTACTCCCAGGACTTTCCGGACTCGCGGGCGGCGGTGGCTGCACTGTCGGTCTTTGCGCCGAGGTCCTGCAGCGCGGTCGCGGCGGCCTGGGCCTTGGGGCTGTTCAGGTCCAGTTCGCCGTTGACCATCCGCAGGGCGCCCGCGTTTTCCTTCGCGGCCTTCTGCGCGGCGTCGATCCCGGCCTCGAATCCGATCATGCCGCCGAGCGCTGCCCGGTTGACGTCGTTCAGGGCGACGATCGACTGGCGCAGCCCGTCCGTGGATGCTCTTTGCGCGTCGAGCTTCGCCTTGGTGGCCATAGCCTGGGATCCGAAGACACCCATCCCGGCCGCGGCCAGCTGCTGCTCGGCCTTCAGGGACGCGAGCGAGGCCTTGTACTCGGGGAAGAGGGCGTTGATCTCCTTGGTGGACCAGCCGGCCTTCTTCCCCGCCCGGCTGAGCAAGTCGAATCCGGCAGCGGCCTCCTTCGCGTTGCCGCTGGATGCCATCTGCGCGAGGGCCTCGTCGACACCCTTGAAGTCGTCCTTCAGGGCGTTCAACGACTCCTCGCCCTGGGAGAGGTCGTTGGCCTTGTCGCCGAACCAGTCCGCGATGTCGTCGAGGACCGGAATCCGGAAACCGAACGCCCCCTCAGAAGCCTTCTTCGCCTTGTCGGCCTCGACCTGGTACTTCTTCATCGAGTCGATGAGGCCCTCGAACCCGCCGAACGTCGCCTTGAGCTCGCCGGTCATTTGCCCGGTCAGGGCGAGCTGCTTGAGGGACGTGGTGAGCCGGTCGACGTCCGGAGGTGCGCCGCGGGCCTTGTCGGCGAGCTTGTCGATACCGATCGCGACCAGGCCGAGGACTCCCAGGCCGACCGAGACTTTCTGCAGGGCGGACATGCGCTGCACGACACCGGTGATGGCGGGGCCGACGCCGCCGAACCGGGCGGAGCGGACGAACGCGGCCAGGGATGCGGCCGCCGCGCCGCCGGACACGGCACCCACGGCTGCGATGCCCAGGGTGACGAGCTTGAGCGCCGCGTACAGCTGCAGGAATACGGACAGGGCGGGCGCGGGGACGGCGTTGACGAGCTTGGCCAGGGCGTTGGCCGCGGTCAGGACACTGACGCCCATGTCGGAGGCTGCGACCAGTAGGTGCAGTACGACCTGCGCCAGGTTGCCGAGGGTTTCGGCGACCAGGGGTCCGTTCGTGCGGGCGTAGTCGAGGAACTCGCGCAGGTTGGCGTCGATGTTCCCGGTGTTCAGGGCTTGGGTGAATCGGATGAGGGCGGTGGTGCCGCGGGCGAGGGAGTCCGTAGCGAACCGGGTGAAGGCGGCTACGAACCGGTCGAAGCCCGGGGTGTTCATGCCCCCGGCGGCAACGTTGAGGAGCCGGTCGAGTTCCTTGGATGCGCCCTTCACCAGCGGGGTGAGGCGCGGCAGGGTGGCGCCGAACAGCTGCATGCTCTTCGTGACGACGGGCATGGTGTCGCCGGCCAGTGCATCCGACCACGCCGTGTACTGGTCTTTCAGCGCGGCCAGTTCGGCGGCGGCCTCCCGGGACGCCGGAGGCATCTCCGCCAGGGTGCGCAGGTACTCCTTCTCCGCCGTCGCCGCCTCGGTGGAGGCCTGGCCGTGCTCGCGGACTGCCTTTTGGTACTTCTCTTCAGCGTCAGCGGACTCGGTGAGGGCGATGATCTGGCCGGCCACCGCTACCCCGAAGGCGCCGACGGCACTGCCTGCGGCGGCCATGCCTGCTGCGATCGGGACGGTGGCGGCGGCGATCGGGATCAAGGCGGTTGCCAGGCCGACGGCGGCCTGCATGAGGTTCCGGGTGCCGCCGGATGCGTTGTTCGTGGAGTTGCCGAGGCTGCCGGCGGAGCCGCGCAGACCGTTCATGCGCCCGCCGACCCGGCGGAGCGTTCCGTCGAGGTCGTCGAGGTCGCCGCGCAGGGCACGGGTGCGTCCGGACAGCCCGTCGAGGCGCCCGTCGGTCGTACGGGCGGCGCTGTTGAGGGCCCGGATCCCGACTGCTGCGGTCAGGGCACGGGTACGTAGTTCGTCCAGGGCGTCGGCTGCCGCGGCGGCCCGGCCGCGAAGGGTCCGCAGGGTGCGGGCCAGGTCGTTGGCGGCTTCCTCCGCCGCCCGGAGGGCCAGGGTTGCCGCAGCGCCGCGGGTGGCGAGTGCGGTCAGGGCAGTGTCGGTTCGTCCAGCGTTGGTGTGCAGGTCGCGCATTGCCGCGGCTGCAGCAGCGATCTGTGCGGGGTCGCCGTCGAAGTTGACCCGGATCCGTACCGGGCTCAGTCGCTGAATCTCGGCGATGGACGCGCGGATCGCGGCACGCCCCTGGGCGGTTTCGTCATCAAGGTGGGCGGTGATGCGTACGTCGCGCAGCGCCGCCTGCAGACGGGTCTCCGCGACCTCGGCAGCGCGGGCGAGGTCCCGGAACTGGCGGGCCGCGTCCCGGGCCTGCCCGGCCATGCGGGCGAGCCGGGCTCGGGAACGGTCGGAGGCGGACCCCAGGCCGGTGACGGCACCCTGTGCGGCACGGGATGCCGTACCAAGGCCGCGGACCTCCCGCTGCGCGTCGCGGGTGGCGGTGGCCAGGGTGCGGGCGTGGCCGGCGTTCTCCCGCAGGGTGCGTGCCAGGCTCTCGCCCTGGCCGCGCAGGTCCACGCTCAGGTTCCAGTTCGCCACCGGCCCGCCCTCCCCTCGTCGTCGTTCGTGCTGTTCAGGTCAGGTGCTGCTGTACGTCGAGTGCTGCGGCCACGGAGGCCGGGAGCAGCACGACTTTCATTCCGGCGCCCGCTTGCCCATCAGGGATGTGCTTCTGGACGCTTTGGATCTCTTCGCAGCCGAAGCAGCGACGCGTGGATGCGACGTACGCGTAGGGGTCGCCGCCGAGGTCGGGGTCCCACTCGGACTCGCGGGTACCGCACTGCGGGCACACGGTGCGCTGGTAGGCGTGGAAAGCGAGGGCTTTGGCGCGGTCCTTCGCCGTCCAGGTGCCGTCGCCCGCTCCCTTGAACTGGGAGTGCGGGATTCCGAACTCGTGGCACAGCTCCAGTTCCGCCCGCAGAAGGTCATCGGTGATCAGCCTTTTCCCAGGTCCATGCGCTCCTCGCGCTGGACCCCGAATGCGGTGTTCAGGAGCGCTTCGGCTTCGGCCTGCGACCAGGTGTCCAGGAAGGCGGCGGCGTCCTCTTCGGTGATGCCGTCGAGGGAAGACGCGGCGATCAGGACGGGGCCGAGGGTGTCGAGGTTGAACGCGTAGCCGTCGTCGGACTGGTCCTCGGTCGGCTTGTGAGCCTCGATCAGCTCCTTGTAGGTGCGCCGGTCCAAGGCCTGGAAGCGCAGCACGATTGACGCGTCATCGACGGCGGCCTGCGCCGTGGTGAGGTTCGCGGTCGCGTCGCGCAGGACCGCCTGGGCGGCTTCGTCCTCGGGGTTGCGGTCGGCCTGTTCGGTTGCCTGCTGGTGCACGAACTTGGCCTGCGCGAGGGCCTGCTTGGTCTCGTGGTCGTCGCAGATCGTCAGCTTCAGCACGGGGCGGGTGCGGTTGAGGAGCCGCTCCCGGGTGGCCGCCCAGTGGGCGTCGGCTGCGATGGCGGCGGCCGGCGGGTGGGGTGCTGTGGTCTTCTTCGCGGTGGTCATGAGGTGGGTCCTCCGTCAGGGGAAGGGGGCCCGGCCGGGCGCCGCACGGGCGCCCCTTCCCGAACACGCGTGTCGGGCCCGGCCGGGAGCTGAGGGGGGTGGGTCAGGTCGCGGCGGGCACTGCGGCGCCCTGGACCGGCCGGGAAGTGATGGAGCAGGTGACGACGAACTTCGCGGCCTCGTTGTCGGCGGTGTACTGCGGCGACTGGGAGGCGACACGGATCGGGAAGACGTCCATCGACTTGTTCGTCGGGACATTGCCCTTCCGGAAGATCACGACGTAGCCGGTGGTGCCCTTGGCGAGCATCTCTTCGATGTCGGCGTCGACCTCGTCCTCGTAGAACGTGAACGTGCTGGTCTCGGCCTTGTCGGAGCCGGGGATCGTGGAGTCGTAGGTGTCCGCCATGTTCGGCGTCTCGATCTCGTTGTTGGAGACCGTCCACCCGTCCATCGCGGCGATCTGCTCGGAGAACTCGGTACCAGCGGTGATCTCGGCACGGGTCGGGATCATGGTGGTGGCGGCGATCGTCTCGAGGAAGTAGAACTTCGACGTTCCGCGCCGCATGTACTTCTTGACCGGCATGGGATGGGCCCCTTGTCCCGGGGCCATCCGGCGGTGCGGACCGGGCCCCTTACACGTGGTGTGTGGGTGCGGCCACCTGCGTGGTGGCGTCCGCGTGGGGTCCCGCCGCGGTGCGGTAAGCGGCCTGATCGAATGTCAGGCCGAGGTCAGGTCGAGCCTGAACCGCTGTACGTAACTCATGATGGCATCGGAGGGATCATTCGTTGCCCCCGGTTCGGTATCGAGGGATCGTCCGATGACCCGGGCGCCTGGGATGACCAGCTGGTGCAGCCACAGTCCGGTTCCCGGATCACGGCCCAGGATCGCGGTACGGGCCTTGTCGGCCATCCACTCCGCCTGGTCGGCGACACCGTGCGAGTCCGGGTCGGACGGGTCCGGGCCGGACACCGACGTCACCTGGTAGACGAACGAGGCGTCTTCGTTCAGGTCGCTGAAGGGAGCCCCGGAGACCGCGGCCGGTACGGCGTACAGCAGGTAGTACGGCGGGATGGTGTCCTCCGGCTTCCGGCCCCGCCCGACAGGGAGCCCGGTCGCGGAGGCGAGGAGCGCGGACAGGGCCATCGTCACCGGCAGGCGCTGGATCATTCGAACACCTCCGCAGCAGCATCGCGCATACCGTCCTTGAGGAGGTTCTGCATGCGCGGGATGGCGGGGCCGACGTGCGGGAACGGCGGCTGGTAGAAATGCCGGCCGAGGCTGTCGGTCATGTTGTAGAACCCGAACTCGAGACGCCTGCCCTGCGGGGCGTCGGTGCCGACCGTGCACTCGGCCCCGTACGGGATTCTGCGGGTGACGGTCTGCCAAGACGACCTGTACCTACCGGTGATGACATTCGGCCCGGGGCGGCCGGACGCGGCAGCGCGGATCATGCCGCGCCCGAGTTCCGCAGCGTGCTGGACTCGCCGGGTGATGGCGGGTCCGAGGTTGTCCGCAGCGGCCTCGAGCCGGTCGGCGAGCTCGTCTGGGGTCACGCCGCGCCTCCTGCCGGGAGGTTGTTCTGGTCCAGGGGCGTCTTGCGGACCACCTCCACCGTGCTGGCCATGCCCGGGCCGGCGCACGTCCAGGCACGCCCCAGGAGGGACGTCCGCGCCGGGTCGTGAACGGCCACAACGGTCGCGATGGCGTTCTCCGGCGGCATGGGCGCCGTGAGCGGCGTCAGCAGGAAGTACGACAGCTTGGCCTGCTGTGTCCAGGGCTGCACCCCGTCGAAGGTGGCGCCTCGCTCCGTGGTGGCGCTGGCGGGGACGACCGCTCCGGGCCCCTCATATAGCACCTCACCGTCGGGGCGCTCGAGCTGGCCCGTCGTCGTGTCGAGGACGGGCTCACCGGTGGGGGGCAGCGTGATGCGGACGGTGTCGATCAGGAGGTTGCTGGAGATCCAGCGGGTGACACCGGCCAGGGCGCGGTCGAGTCCTGCCATCAGGTCCTCCCCTGTGCGCAGTCGGCGAGCTGCGCCAGTATCGCCCTGGTGATCTCGTGTTTACTGCCGTCCAGGTCGTCACGGTTCAGGGCGGCCTGGTGCAGTGCTGCGGGGTCGATGTTGGAGAGGAACGCAGCGATCTGCTGCCCCGGGTCCTGCTCGTCACCGACGACGACGTGCGCGACACCGTCGAGGATGGCGCCGCCGGTCGCGTTGGCGTAGAGGACGAGCAGGGGGATCTGTCCGACGCGCTGCTCAAGGTTGAAGCCCTGCAGACCGGCGCTGATGTCTGTGTCGCCGATACGGACCTGGGCCCCGGCGGGGTCGGCGGCGATCCGGATCGGGCGCGGTCGGTCGGCCATGCTCGGACCGGTCATGTGAGGGCTCCCAGAGTGTCGGGGCGTTCGAAGTGCGGGAGGAATTCTCGAATGCAGTGGGCGTGGGCGGTGGGGTGGGCGAGCGCGTCGTCGATGTCGCGGATGGTGCCGTCGGCCCGGTCCGGGTCCTTGTGTGACGTCCACCCGCAGTCGGCGCCGTCCCTGACCTTGACCTGGGTGCAGTTGAGCTGTTCGTACGCGGTGGCGACGGATCCGGCGTTGGCGGTGGTCACGGCCTGCCAGGAGATCGCGGCGGCTGCCCACGCTTCGACGGGGTGCCGTGCGTCGTTCGCGTAGATGACCGTGCCCAGCGGGTGCTCGTCGCGGAGGGTGTCGCGGTTGAACGTGCCGTACTCGAAACGGCTGGCGCGCGCTCGGGCGGCGTCCACTGCGGCGCGAAGGAAGGCGCGGGCCCGGCGCACCGCTTCCTGCAGGCGGCCCATGAGGTCGGCGTAGTACTGGGACGACAGGGTGGTGATGGCGGTCTGATGGCGGGCGGTCCAGGACCACATGCGGTGGGGGCGGTCGGCCCGGTCGAGCATGCCGAGCGCCCCTTCCCGGTAGGCGAGCGGCAGGTCGGTGGCCGCCCACCGTTCGGTGAACGCTCCGACGGCACGGTCGAAGTCGGCGAGGCTGCGCTGGAACGCGAGGGTGGCGGTGCGGATACGGGCGGCGGCGCTGCGGCCGGGCCGGATCGCGGCGAGCGTGTCGAGGAACTGGTTCTGGGCGGTAGTGAGGATCCGCCAGGCGGCAGTGAGCCGGCCAGTGGCGTCGCTGATGAACGCGAGGAGCCTTTGGCGCAGGGTGCGGCGTCTCAGGGGCGTAGTCATCGGCGGGGCCGTTCCACGAGGAACATCACACCGAACCCGCCAGCGTCACCGGACGGGTCATCGGGGTCGTCCGGGGCGGGTGGTTCCCCCTCTTCGAGGGCGGTGATCTGCCGCTCGTACGCCTTGATGTTCTCGACGAAGCCGACACCCACAACGCCGGTCACGGTCACGGTGGCGGGCTGGGCGCGTAGGGCGGCGAGGAGTTCGCGCAGAACCTCGAGCGCGACAGCCCGCGCGGTGCCGAGCCGGGTGTAGCGGACTTCGAGGTCGGCAAAGTCGCTGTCCTTGCCGAGCTGTGAGCTGAGCCAGGCGCGAACGTTGGCGTCCACCGGTACCTCCGAAGCGTGTGGGTGGGAAGGGGGGACGGGATGCGGGCCCGCTGGCGCCCCACCAGAGGTGGGCCCGCATCCTGTTCGGCCGCCGGTGCCCTCGTCGGCGGCCGTCCGGCCCCGGGCCGGTCAGGTGGCCGCGGGCTTGACGGCGGCCGTCTTACGGGCTGCCGTCTTCTTCGCGGCCGGCTTGGCGCCCTCGGCAGGCTCGTCCGGGGTGGACGGGGCAGCGTCGGGTTCGGTGTCAGCGTCGGCGGAGGGCTCCGAGTCGTCGCCAGAGGCGGCGTCCGGGTCGTCGCCGGTAGGGTCCCCGGCTCCCTCCGGGTCCTTCGGTGCGTTCTCCGTCTTCGCCTTCGCGAGGCGCGGGAGCTTCCCGTCGACCCAGGCGGCCGGGTTCGTCACCAGAGCGGCCAGGCGTGGCTCCGGGAGCGTTCCCGGAGCGAGTTCCACGGTCTGGTGCGTGTCCGGGTCCGTCACGTAGACGGTCCCCTTCAGCTGGGCTCCCATGGGTCACCACACCGTCGCGGCGATGTGAATGTCCGAGGTGTACATGACGGGCATGGCCGCGGCGTTGGCCTTCGTGTACACCTGGACCGGGTCGTCCTGGTAGCCGGCTGTGACGATGATGCCGGGTGCCTCTTCGGCCTCGATCGACGGGTTGGAGCCGCGGGAGAGGACCATGCCTTCTGCGGTGAGTCCGTACTGGGTTTCCCCCATGAGGCGTGCGTCGGGCGGCAGCAGGAAGAACATGTTCTCCGGCAGGGCCCGAACGTCACTTCCGCTGTCCAGCGGGATGGTGACGTCGTAGTCGACGATCGGCGGCAGTCCGTAGCGGCCGCGGACGACGTTGACCTCGTTGGGGGCGAGAACGGACGTCGGGATCGTGGACGCGGAGTTCACCGACCCGTAGTAGGCCGCCCGGTAGGAGTCGTTGCCCATGGCCAGGGCCATGCCCTGGTAGGACGTCAGCGCCCGGGCGGGGCGGGGTGCCCCGCTCTTGCGTAGGACCTCGATCCACCGCATCTCGTCGGCGAGCATGTCTGCGGTCGGGTCGGTCCACGGCACGGGGGCCGTGGGCATGTTCGCGGCCGGGACCTTGTGGTCGGCCTCCAGGGTGAGGCCGTTCTCGTTGGTGAGGGTGAACTTGCCGTCGATGAGGAGGTCGGCGGCGGCCAGTTCCATGCGGTGCTTGATGGACAGGACGTGTGCTGCGACGTCGTCGTAGACGGCGCGGATGGCCTGCTCGCTGTCCATGCCGTGGGAGATGTTCTCGAGGATCGTCTCGAGTTCACCCAGGATGTACTTCTGTCCGAGGGGAAGGATCTTGCCCTCGGTGACGATCTGGGAGATCTCGCGCGAGGCGACCTTCGTCTGTGCGTCCCACGCCCGGTAGGACGCTGCGGCAACGCGTCGGCGGGTGGTGCGGTTCTGCCACTTCACGGAGTTGACGGTGCGCTCCGGGAAGACGGTCTGGGTGAGGAGGTAGTCCTCCGGGGTCTGGATCTCGCGGACGAACGCGTTGATCTTCGTCGGGGTGATGTCGCGGAGCAGGAGCTCCAGCATGTCGTTCGGCATGTCGGTTCTCCTGATCAGACCTTGTAGACGAACTGGGTGTTGGATCCGGCAGGAACGTCGGCCGGGTCGAAGGCGACGGGGAGCTTGGCGACGTCGATCTGGCCGTGGACCATCAGCGGGGCACCGGCCTTGGTGGAGCCGGGGTAGAAGGACACCTCGGTGAAGAGGAACCCGGCGAACTTCTGGGTGCCGTCCGAGGCGGTGGCGGTGCCGCCGCCGGTGGTGGTGGCGATGGTGACGCCGGGGGTGGTGCCGCCGGTGAGGCCGGTACCAGAAGCGGTGATTGCTGCGACGTTGTCGCCGAGGTACTGGCCGCCGAACGCGAGGGTGTAGGGGCCGCCAGCATTGCCGGTGACCTTGATGTCGCCAGGGTTGACGTTGGAGAGTGCCTCAAGTGCGGACTGCACGACGGCCGCGGTGGCGTTGTACGCGATCGCAGCAGTGGTCTGTCCGGAGAACGTCAGGGTGAACGTGCCCCCGGTCGGCGCGCCGGTGATGGTGGCGGTCTGGACCTCGTTGGTGACGGCGGCGTACGGCTCGTACAGGCCGGTCGTGGAGTTCTTCCCGAGCGGGATGCCGGACTTCAGCTTCCGCTCGGGCTGGTACTTCGACGCCTCGGTCCAGTGGAGGTTCTCGTCGAACGCGGTGAGATCGAGGGTGATGCTCTGGTTGGCTTCGATGCCGAGCATGCTCATCAGCCACGGGCGGCCGACGGCGAGGGTCTCGGTGCTGGTGTACGGCTGGATGTCCACGCCGTATCCCCTTTCGCGAGTGGTCGCGGTGTGTGAGAGGGCACCTGCGTGGTGCCGTCCACGGGGGGTGAGGGCGTGGTCCCTGGTCTGCGGGTTGTGCTGGTTCAGGCGGCTTCTGGGCGTCGCAGTCCCATGCGTTCGGCGATGGCGCGGGCCTCGCTCTGGATGGCGTCCTTGCTGCTGGCCGGTGTCCGCGGCGGGGGGCCGCCTGCGGGTGCGCCACCGGGGGCCGGAGGCAGGGCCGGGAGTGCGGTCTGGCCACCGAAGAGAACGGGGCGGCGCTCCTTGAGCGCTGTGGCGGCTTCGGTGATGGCGGTGTCGTCGGCGTCGTCAGCTACGCGCAGGAGGGCGACAGCATCATCGAGGTCGTCTCCGGTGGCGCCGAGGCGGACGAGGGCGGCACGGATGCTGCTGTCGCGGTCCCTGCGCGCGGCCGCGGCTTCGCGTTCGGCAGCAGCGGCTTCGCGCTCCTCGAACTCCTTCTCGCGGCGGGCGAGATCCTCGGCGCGGCGCTGTTCCTCGCTGAGCTGCGCCTGGCGGGCTTGCTCGGCTTCCTTGAACATGTCGCCGAACTTGGAGACGTCGAAGTTGTCAGGGTCGAAGGGGATGCCGGCGGCTTCGGCAAGTTCCTTCAGGGCGTTGCGCCGTCCCTTGGCATTCTCGCGGGCCATGATCTTGCTGAAGCGGTCCTGTGTCATGGCGAGGCCGGTCTCGTGGTCGACGAGGGGCTCAGGGGGGCCGGAACGGGTGGGAGGGGTCTGCTGCGGCGAGGTGCGGGCGGCGACCTCGGCGGGGGTTGGCACCGCGGTGGGCGTCGGGTTGCCGCCGTCGTTGTAGAACACCCCGAGCCCGGTGACACCGGTGTAGGGGTGGGTCCACGCCGACTGAATGGTGGGGGTGTGGTGGTGCTGCGCGGGGCGACGCATGAGGGCAGGTCCTCCCAAGGACAGTCCAGGCCCCGCGCCTGAGATCAAGGAAAGCACGGTCCGGGTCATTCGTTGCCCCTGCTCCCTTGCTGCCCCTGTACGGCGGGATCGTCGACGGCCGTGGCCGCGGGCAGTTCGGGGAGTTGGACAGCGGGTGCGGTCGGTTCGGCCGGTGCCTGACGGCCGAGGAACTTGGCGACCTCGTCCACGTTCCCGAGGGCGTCGGCCAGCATCCGGGCCTGCTCGAAGGCGCGGGCCTGGATCTGCTCGATTTCCTTCTCCGCGTCATCAATCGGCCACCCCGCCTCGGTGAGCATGCGGATCGCGGTCTCGAGGCTGATGACCTGCGCCCCGTACGCGGTGGCGACCTGCTCGAGAACTGCGGCCTTGTCCGTAGGGGTGTACGGACCCCGGACCAGGCGGGCGGGCAGCGGGGTTACGCCCACCCAGTCGGGGTGCTGGCCGGCGAGGAACAGGCGCTGCACGAAACGGAGCAGCAGGCGGTCCTTGTGGTCGCGGGCCAGGCGCATCCCGGAGATGAGGGAGTCGAGCGGGCCGAGGGACAGCTCGAGCGCGTACCCGGAGGGCACCTTGGACGGGTCCATGGTGCCGAGGGACACAGCGGGCAGGCGGACGACGTTCGCGGCACGGTCGGCAAGGTCGTGGCCGTGCTCGCGGAGCTCACGGAGCGCGGGCGAAGTGTCGATCGCGGTCAGGCGCCCGCCCTCCCCCAGCTTGAACAAGACGCCGGGTCCGACGGGCTGGTCCGGGCGTGAGTCGGTGACGCCGGAGATACCGATCATCGGGAGGCCGGTGGTCGCGGAGGCGCGCGCGGAGTCCGTGTCGGTGGAGGCGAGTTCGTCGAAGGCCTGCAGCGCCTTCGCGAGGGACGACTGCCCCCAGTGCTCCTCGGCCGGCGGGACCGTGTTCGGGACGTGGATGATCGGGACGAAATCGATGAGGAGATCCAGGTGGTCCAGGACTTCCCCGGATCCGCTGGTCGCGAAGACAGCCTTGTCCATGGGCAGGTCGTCGACGTCGACGTTGCCCTTCAGGTCGCCGAGCTCCCACGTGGCATCGGTCAGGTAGCAGGTTCGGTAGGCGGGCTGGTCGTTCCACGGGTACATGCGGGAGATGGCCCCGCTCCCGTCGACCTGGTCGCCGCGGCCAAGGACCGGAGCCGCGGGGGCGTCTTCGGTGGGGTCCGACATGACGGGGGCACGGACGGGCCTGCCCGCACGGTCGACACCGGACGCGGTGGCCGGGCGGATCCAGTCCAGCTCGTACGTGATGCGGCGCAGGCGCGGCTTGAGTCCGCGCTTGAGGTCCTCGGGGAGCTCCCACGCGATGTGGACCCGGTCCGGGTAGTCGGCCCCGTCCCCGTCCTCGGGCAAGATCGGAAAATAAAATCCGGGGTCGTACGTCTTGATCCGGACCCGGTTCTTCGCCGGGTCCCAGTACAGGAGGTACACCCCGTCGCCGAGACCGACGGCCTTCCGCTCGCATTGCAGCATCCGCATGGGGAGGAGTTCGTCATCCGCCCAGTCGCGCAGCAGGTCCTGGACGCGCTCGGCCGCCGCGGCCGCGGTCTCGTCGCCAGTGTCGGTCTGCTCGGCGCCCGGGACGGTGATGTGCTGCTCCCTGCCCATGACGTGCGCGACGAGGGTGTCGATGAACATGGACGGGTCGCCGAACTCACGCCGCTCCCGAGCGGACGGCCCGTCCCTCAGTTCGGCAAGCTCGCCGGCCTGGTTGTTGTCGTACGCGGCCAACAGCTTGTACGCGGCGAGGCGGCGCTCGTCGGCGGCCGGCACCCAGGAGGCGTGGGCCTCGGGGAACGCCCTGCGGTTGGGCATGCCGAGCGACGGGTCGGAGTAGACCGGCTTGTAGTTCAGCCACGACCACGCGTCGATGACCATGCTCTTGAGGCCCACAGAGTTCCCTCCGTACCAGGCCCCGCGCCATGTAATCAGAGTACGGGTGGCTGATTCATGTGTTGCCCCCGTGCTGCCTCTTCCATGAAACCCGTCCCGGGAAGCCCCCATGTGCATAAGGTGATTCCGCGGTGACCTCGTGTCGCAGCGTCACATCCCCTTGCACTACACAGAGGAGGGGATATCGATGGCTGGACGCCATAGGAAACCGAGCACGAAACGAGGTGGGGCCCTGAGAACAGGGCTCGCTGTTGCATCGCTGATCGTCAGTCTGGTCCGGGTCGCTTCCGAACACGGTCTGACGTAGCGCAGCGGTCCATCCCAGGGCCACCTCGCTGGAGCCCAGGGCCAGTAACGCTGGTCCTGGGCTTCTCCTTGCCCTTACGCACTGTTCAGTGCGCTGGTCTTGCCTAGGCCAATGTAGCCGCAGATCACCAAGAAATCCTGGAGACGTCGGCGAAACTCCACCCGGGTGGGATTACTGACGCGGGAATCACATTCGACCAAATGTGGATCGGCACTTCGGTGGTCATCGGCGTCCCGTCAGCCGCTGGTCGCGGTACGAGGTGGTGCCGACGGCTGCTGCTGCGGGGTCTGCGAGCTCGGTGAGCCCGTGCACCGCGGCATCCATGCGGTCCGGGGAGTCCATGCCGGGCAGCCACGTCACCATCTGGCGTTCCAGGGTGTCGAACTCGGCGAGGTGGTGCACCTTGCCCTGCTCGTAGAGCTGCGCGATGGGTTCGGCGCGGAGTCTCTTGCCCTGTTTGGCGTTGACTTCGACGATGCGCGGCATGGGCAGTCCCCTGGTGCGCCCCTCGCGTTCGAGTTCCTGCCATGCCTGTACGAGTACCTGGCGGGTCATGTCGCCGCCGAAGTTCGTCTCTACTGTCAGCGCGTCCGCGGCAAGGTCGATGGCGGTGAGGCACGCTTCTCGGCCCCAGGCTCCTGCCCCGTAGCGGCCGGACCGGTCGGCGAGTACGTACAGTTCTCCGGCTTGGTCGCGGCCGGCTGCGACGATCCCGGTTTCGTCGTTGGCGGTGCCCGCGCCCCCGGACGGGTCGATCGCGACGACGATGCGGGTGAGGTCGACTCCGCGGAACGCGACGGGGCTGATCCTGTTCGCGGTGATCCATGCCCACTGCCAGACCCCGCCTTCAAGGGGGCGTGGCTGCTGCTGGTAGAGGGACCACCAGACGCGTTCGCCGACGGATTTCCGGATGCGGGCGTAGTCGTCGGCGGTGAACCGGTCTGGCCAGAGTGCTTCACCGGGTTGTCGGCCGAGCGGGTCGTCGGCGGTGAGGGCGATGGCGGGAAGGTCGATGACGATCCAGTCTTCGGGTTCCTCGCGCAGGAGCCGGCCGGAGAGGTCGTCGTCGTCCCAGCGAGTGTTGACCAGCAGGACTGATCCGTTGGGCTCGAGGCGGGTGAGGAGGACTGACTGCCACCAGTCCCAGACGCGGTCGCGCTGGGTGGGGCTGCTTGCGTCTTCGGAGCCTTTGAACGGGTCGTCGACGGCCGCCACGTGAGCGCCGCGGCCTGTCAGCGCCCCTCCGACACCGGCGGTAACCATGCCGCCTTCGTGGCTGTCGATGTCGAACCGGTTGGCGGCCTGGGATCCGTACTTCAGACCGATTCCGAGAGTGTGGGCGTGTTCGGTGATGGTGTTGCGGACCCAGCGGCCGTGGTCGTCGGCGAGGTGGGCGGCGTAGGAGGCGAGCATGAACCGGTGGTCGGGCTGGCGCCGGAGGTACCAGACAGGTCCCCATCGGGAGGTACGCCGCGATTTCCCCGCCCTCGGCGGCATGGTGACCATGGCTTTGATGCGCTCACCTGCGTTAATGCGCTGGTAGATGCGGTCGATGATGTCGAGGTGGGGGGCTTGCATCTCTTTGCCCTGGGTGAGGACAGCCGCGAGCGCCCCGGGTGCCCGGTCCAGGGTCATGCCGCGTTCGATGCGCATGAGCTTGCGCCGCACGTCGGGGGTTGCGCGCTCGAAGGTTCGTAGCCGCTGGTCGGGCGGAAGGGTGCGGTATTGGGCGAGGACCGCGGCCTGGTGGTCAGCTGTCGCTGTCGTCATCGTCGGCCTGGTCCTCGTCCTCTTCTTCGTCTTCCTCGTCGTGGTCGAGGGAGGGGGCGGGCGCGTCGGGCTGGTCTGCGATGTCGACGAGGGCCCGGAACTCGCTCAGTTCGCCGCTGCTGAAGGGGATGTCTCCGCCGTCGGGGCCGCTGATCTCGGTGCGGACGGGCACCTTGGTGCCGAGGAGGTCATCCAGATCGGCAACGATCTTCCGTGCCTGTTCGTGGGCCTTGAGGTCGAGATCATCGCCGGTGCCGGTGGCGGCGGGCCAGACGGACGCCAGAAGGCTCAGGAGGCGTTCCTTGCTCTCTTGCCGGTACAGGGCGACTTCGGCAGCTTCGTCGGCGGCGCGCTTCTTCATGAGGCGGTGGAAGTCTTTGCTCGCGGACTGGCGGGATGAGTAGCCGAGGGCGAGAATCCGGGGGTCGTCGAAGTTGATGCCGGCGCGTCGCAGGTGAACGAGCTTGGTGCGGCGCTCGGTGACTTCGGCGATCTTTGCTTTGGAGGCTGGCATGGCGGTGGGGCTCCCGCTGTGTGTGATTGTCAGGCCCCGCGCCTGTCTCAGATCATCCACGATGGTCGGCTTTGGGTTCCCCCTGGTGGGTAGCCGATGCAGCAGATGGTGGCCTGGTTCCGGGAGCGCCCCGGGGGGTCGTGACGAAGGTGTCGTCAGGGTGCTGGGGGCACGGCGGGGGCTGACGTGTGAGTACGGCCCCCGCCGCGGTTTCAGGTCAGTAGCGGGCGATCAGCCAGGCGATGACCAGGCCTGTGGCGAAGTCACCTACCCGGTACGCCACGCCGCACAAGAAGCTTGTGTGGACGCTCTGTCCAGGCCTGACCAGCCATTTCCGCAGGTAGCGGGCAGGGGTGGTGTGCCATCTGTCCACGCCAGCGCTGTTCTCGGGGGGCGGTTTCGCGTTACTCTGCATACGGAGTCCTTCCGTCTTGCCGATGCTTGGACACCGCGCAAGGAGCCCCCTCGACCCATGGCGTAGGAACCGTGTCGAGGAAGCGGGGCTCCTTTTGCGTTGGTGAGAAGTGTACGTACACGGAGCGTCAGTCCTGCTGTCCTACGTGGGGATTGGGCGGCACTGGGGGATGTTCCAGACATTCCGTTACCGCGTTAGCCGGATTATTTGGCACTGGGCGGCACGAGCCGACACGAGACCTTCCGAGACTCACCGAGCCTCTCCGAAACTCACGACTTTGCCGTGATCCCGATCACACTTTCCAGCCGCTCCCTCAAAGGGCGTGTCGTGACGTACGTCGGCCCCGTCAGCCGGGGGGACTGGCGGGGCCGGGTTGAGCCGCTGTGCGGTCGGGGGTTGCCGCGGGGCGGGCTCGGTGTGGGGGTTTGTGGCACGGCCCGTGGTGCGTCATCCGGGCGCGGGGACACCGTGAGACTCGGCAGTCCGGGCCGTGCAGTACAAGCGTGGCGTACGGAGGGCCGCTTGTCCGGGCTGCTATGCCCGGGGGCCCGGATCGGGTGTTCATGCGGCGAGTAGGCGGCCGGCTTCGATGGTGAACTGGGTGGCTGCGGTGAGGGCCTTGGTGCGGGCCGTCTCGAGTGCGGCCTGGTCGGGTGCGTGCCTCATGTCGTAGGTGGCTCGGGCGGCGGTGTCCGCGGCTGCGGTCAGTGCGGGCAGGAGCAGGGCTACTCGGACGCTGGGGGCGGTGATCGCGGATCGGGTGGTGTGGGAGGCGGCGCGCGCTTCGGCCCAGTTGCCGCCTTTGAGTCGTAAGTCCTCGCGGGCCCACATTGCTTGGCGGTGGTCTGCCAGGGCGGTGCCGAGGTCGGATACGGCGGTGAGGGCTTCTCGGCGGCGCGCTTCTCGGGTTGCGGCGGTGCGTTCGGTGCGCTGGATCAGGGAGGTGAGGAGGACGCCGGCGAGGGTGCCGGCGACTGCTACGAGGGATTGCCACATGGGGTGCCTCCGGGTTGAGGGTTCGGGGGTGGGTGTCGGGCAGTGCCCTGATCGGAAGGGCGGTTCCGTCGGGTTCAGGCTCCGCCGTCCCGGGCTGCGGCTTCGGCAATGGTCCGGGCGAGTTCTTCGGTGGCCCGCCGTTGTTCCTCCGCTGCTCGCTCGAGCTGGGCCTGGAGGTCCTGGGCGGCGCTGTCGTCAGACATGGGTTCTCCTTCGGGTTGGTGCTGCAGACCGGGGGTGTTGGCGCGCAGTGCCCGGCGGAGGGGACTTTGGTGCTCGGGTGTGTCGGGGTCGAGGCGGGCGACGAGGTGCCGCCCGTCGGGAAGGCGGGCGGTCACCACGTGGGTACGGGGCTCGGTCACTTGGGCAGCTGGTTCCTGGTGTGGGCGATGACGCCGCGGGTCTGGGTGTTGATGGCGCGCTGGTCGACGGTGACGCTGCCGTTGTAGTGGTGGTGGACGGGTGCGGGTGCCGCTTCGACGACGGCTTTGGCTTTGCCGATGAGGCGGCCGAGGGCGAGGACGAGCACGGTGGGGGCTCCGAAGGCGATGGCGCAGACTGTGGGGTCGGCGTACCCGGAGGCGAGCATGACGAGGGAGGTGCTTCCGCCGATCATGAGGCTGGCTGCCCCGCTGGCGAGCATGAGGGCGCTGGCGTCGGTGGCCTTCTGGCTCATGGGTGCCCGGCCGGGCTGGAGAACGGGCGGGGTGGTACCGACGACGGGGAGCGGGGTGTCGTCTCGGAAGCTGGTGGGCAGGGCTGTGGCCTGGTCCAGCGCATGGTTGAAGGCGTTGGCAATCCGGTCGATGCGCTGCTGGTCGGTCTCGGTGAGGGTGGGCTGCCCGGCCGGGGTGGCGGTGGGCTGCTTCGGGGCGGTCAGGTGGGTGTTCATGGGGTTCCTTTGCGGGGCGGCGGGCGGTGAGGGCAGATACAGAAAGCCCCCGGGTACGACCCGGGGGCTTTCCTGGTCGTGTGCTGGGTCAGTCGATGTCCGGCTCGTTGCGGGACTGCTCGTTGAAGTAGATGGCGGCGAATCGCACCGCCGAGTCCTCGCTGAGCCCGGCCTTCTTCAGGCCGGCAATGAGCTCAGCCATGTGGAGCATCGCCTCGTCCATGGGCGTCATCGTCAGGTCCGGGAACTCGTCCGGCTGCATTGGGAACCTCACCGCTCTCTGGGGCCGCGTAGGTTCCATCATCGCGCTTCACGAGCTTGTTCTGCAGGCCGAGTTTGGCGCACAGGTCACGGAAGGTCCGGTCGGACTTGTCGTAGCCGGCCCGGACCATCAGCGGGTACACCTCGGACGGTTTGACCGGTCGCCCCTGGGCCGCGAACAGCTTCAGAGCCAGTTCGTCGTTGGAGACGGGCTTGGGTGTCGATGCGGCCATTTCGATCGCGGCTTCCTGCTGCGCGGCCCGCTCGAGCTCGTCTTCGTCGATGAGGGCCGCGGTGAGGCGCGGGATGTCGGCGCTCTTGCCGGAGGAGGGCGGGGCGAGCGTGTAGCCCTCGTCGTCGGTGGCACGGCCGAGCAGAAGGTCGTACGACGCCGGTGTCTCCCAGGAGGTGTACAGCTCCCACACCGACTCGTGCATGCGGTCGGCGGTGACGTTGCCGTATGCGTCGCCTCGCAGGTTCGGGATGATCCGGGCCCAGCGCTGGGTCCAGGCGAGGCCCATGGCCTTCGCCGTGATCGGGTCCATGTCGGGTCGGATCGGGGAGAGTTCGCGCGCCGCGTCCATGAACAGGGACTGCATCCGGGTGTAGTCGTCGCTGCCCTGGTCGAATGCCTCGGCCATGGTGGCGTAGGCCTTCGCCGGGGTGGGCTGGAAGGGGCCCTTCGTTGTCGACATGTACGCCACGGTGCCCGGGTCGGTGAAGATGGCCATGTCGGGGGCGCCGGTGTCGGGGAACAGCATCTGGAGCTCGGACGAGTTGTTCGTGCGGAGTCCGATGCGTCCCGGGGTGAGCTCGTCGGCCGTGGCCGTGATGTACTCGCGGGTCGCCCTGAGCCCGGTCTCGGACACCCGCACGTTGACCGAGCGGCCTTCCTCCATGATGAAGTCGAGGCCGTCGAGGACGTCGTCGGGCATGGACTTGGTCTCGTCGACCCGGATGTGAATGGCGGGGATGTCGGGGCGGGCGGGGAGGTTGTCGACGTCTTCGTCCTCGAGGAGGTCGGCGTACTCGGTCTTGCGGGCGGCGATTGCGGCCTTGGCTGCCTGGATGACGAGGCGGCACTCGTCTTCGGTCGTGGCCGGCCAGTCGATCAGGGGGCGCCCGATGCCGTGCCGCAGGTAGGGGTTCACGAAGACCGCGCTCATCTTCGCCGAGGTGTCGAGGTCGATGACGATCGCGTCGACGCAGCGAACGAGTCCGAGGCCGAGTGTCTTCATCAGGGCGGTCTTGCCGGAGCCCTGGGCGCCGATCGCGATGAACCCTTCGTCCTTGAGGTTCAGTCCGGCTTCGTCTCCGTTGCCGACGACACCGAAACCGACCGGCTTGTTGATCGTGGTCGGGGTCAAGCGCGGGTAGGGGATCGCCCCGGACATCATGTTCTTCCGGGTGAGCGCGATGAAGACGACGTTCCGGGGGACGCTCGGGCCGCCGGCGTTGAAGGACACGCCGCCGCCCTTGGGGAGGTGGAGGGCGCCGGCGAGGGCGGCTTCGTATCCGCGGAGGGCGTCGATGTTCATGTGCGCAGGCAGTGTGATCTTCACGGTTTCGCCTGCGCCGCTTTGCCACTTGTCGACGACCGGGTCGGCGACGGCGCCCTGGATGCCGCACACGTCCTCGAGGAGGCGTGCCCACGAGTCCTGTGCGCCCTTGATCTTCTCGCCCTCTTCCAGGCGGCGGTCGAGCTCCTTCTCGGCCTCGCGGGTTCCTTCGCCCCACCGGTCCATGCCGATGTTGACGGCCGCGCCGGTCGCCCAGATCGCACCGCCGAACGCCATCTTCAGCAGGGTGGGGCCTTCGGCGAGCGTGTACGACAGCCATCCGGTCATGGACAGCCATGAGGCGGCTCGGGCGACCGTGACGCGCCGCCACGATCCGCGGGCCTTCTCGTACGCGACGGCTGCACCGGTGCAGATGACCCCGGCACCGGCGCCGGCTTCCCACGGGATGTCGGCGAGCGGGGCGACGAGCGCGGACGCGACCGCGATCTCGCTGCCCCATGCGACGAGTCGCCCGGGGGTGACGGCGTCCCTTGAGAAGTCCCATTTCTTCGGCTTGTCGGTGAGGGTCACCGGCAGTTCTGCACTGGACATGTCCTGTCTCCCTTCCTGGTTACTCGGACGACCCGCGTCGGCCGACTACATCCCATTTGGACTCCGCTCGGGCGCCCTTGCCGGCGCGCCCCTTCGCGTTCAAGCTCAGTTCGCGCTGGTGCGCCTTCCGTGCTGCCTGGATGGCCTTCTTCAGCTCGTCGGAGACGCGGCGTACCTGCCCGGCGGTGCGGGCGACGGTGTCGTCGACGACGTTCTCGGTCGGCCACGTCTTCTGCATGCGCCGGTAGAGCTTGTTGATCGAGTCGGCGACGACATCGACGCCAGCGGCCGACCCTGCGACCTCGGACAGGACGACGACCATGTGGCCGCGGTTGAAGCCCTTCATCAGGTCGATGAGCTTCTTCGTGCTGCCGTCGGAGGCGGGCACGAGCTTGCTGCCGCCCTGCCCGCCGCCCGAACCGGACGAGGAACCGGCGGGCAGGGCGAGGCGTGCGGAGTGCGCCGTGGCGATCGCAGCGCGGAGCTTCGCAGCGTCGAGCGTCCCGGGGGCGTTGCGGATGTTCCACCGCTCCTCGCCGATGCGGGGGTCGAGGACGCGGATGATGTCCTCGCGGTGCGCCTGGACGAAGACGACCATGATGTTCTCCGCCATGACGCCCGCGGTCCGGGCGGCGACGGCGGCGTTGTTGAGGTGCTTGATGACGGACGGGTGGAGGGGTGCGGTGCGCGAGAGGGCCTTGCCCGCTTCCTGCACGGCGGTGCTGAGGTTCTTGCACATGTTCGGGATGCCGGTCAGCTCCACGATGTGGTCGGCCATGTCGGCGGCATCGTCGCTGTGCAGGCCGTGGGCGAGCTGCTCCGCCATGGCGCGCAGGATCATGTACGCCGTGGTGCCTCGGAAGTCGATCTGCCGCGCGATGGCGACGCCTGCTGTGCGGGTGCCGGTCGGGGCGACCTGAATCGCGGGGTAGTTCACGGGGGTGCTCCTCGTTTTCTCTGCTGCCGCGGTCAGCGCGAGCAGCTGCTCTTCGTGGTGGAGTTCGAGGTCGATCCGGTGGTTCTCCTGGCGGATCACTTCGACCTTCACCTTGTTCGGGTCGCCCATGTCGCCGTCTCGTGCGGCTTTCTCGGCGGCCTTCTTCCCGGCGGCGATGGCCTTGCGGCGCCGCTTCTTCTCGCGCTCCTTACGGACGAGGGCGATGCGGTCCTCGTCGATCACCTCGGCGTCGATGACCTCGCTGGGCGGGCTGGAGGGCTTGGGCGGCAGGCCGTCGTCGACGATCTCGGCGTCGATGAACTCGTCGTAGTCGGCACCGCCGTTCGGGCCTTTCGGGTTCTTCGGGTCGAGTCCGTCGCGAGCGGTCGCCGACGAGACGTCGCCGCTGTTCTTCTTCCGGTCCTTCTTCGGCTTGTCACCGCGGCCTTCCCACGGCTTCGTGCTGTCGGGCTGCGGGCCCCGGTTCTTCAGCCACCCGCGCCCCTTGCTGTCCTTCGGGGTCTTCGGGTCCTTTCCGCCGTTGTTCTTGGTGTCGGCGCCGGCGCCCTTGCCTGATCCGCCGTCGGCGCCGTTGTGCTTCCCGTTCTTCGGCGCCTTGTTGGTCTTGTCGCGGTTCTTGAGCTTGCCGCTGAGGTCCTTCCCGAGCTTGCTGAGCTTGTCCGCGACCGGGTCCTTGACCTTGGGCTTCCGGTGAGTGCCGGCCCCGTCGGGCCTGGTCCCTGTTCCGGTCCCGGTGCCGCGGCCGTTCGGGGAGCGGTGTCGGCTGTCGCCCGGGTGGTTGTTCCGGCCGGTGCCGCCGCCGTTCCTGTTGCCGCCGCCGTTCCGGCCGCCGTTTCCGTTCCCGGAGGGGGTGCGTCCCGAGTTCGTGGCACCGGCGGCGTTGCGGTTGGTGTTCTCGTCGTGCTCGCGGCGCCTGCTGCGCCACATCGCCGCGGCGGCGAGGGCCGGGCCGGCGATGCCGCCAACGATGGCTCCGACCGGGCCGCCGACGAGGAAGCCGACGCCGATCGCGGCCGTCTCGCCGCTCACGCTGTGTGAGATTGCGGCGTATCCGTTTCGCAGTGAGTTATCCCTATTGCCCTGAGATCGGCTCGGGGCGGGGCGGGGCGGGGCGGTGGTGCGGGGCTGCTGAACGACCACCAGGGGGCCCTGTGAGCCGTTTTCGCTTCCGCCCCGCCCCGCCCCGCCGCCAACACCGTCACTCTGCGTGCTGATCGAGAATGCTGCCGAGTTGGGGTCGATCGGGGTAATCGTCTCCGCGCTCACCTCCCGTACCTCCTCTCGCTGAGTCCCTGCTTGGCGTCCTGAACGGGCTTGCTGGCGCCCCCGGAGGCCTCGTACGGGTACTGGCGGCGGAGGTTCTCGATGTGCTGCAGGGCCTCGTACAGCTCGTCGCGGATCTCCTCCATGTCGAGGTCCGGGAGGCAGGTCTCGGCGGTCTCGATGGCGGTGGTTCCGGTGGGGCGGATGTCGGGGCTGGTGAATGCGGACGAGAGCGGGAACGGGGTCAGGGTGGTGTGCGTCGAGGGCTCCCGCATCCCGGCCTCGGTGAAGATCTGGTTGATGTCCATTTCAGGGTGTCCTCCGGATTGCGGTGAGCGAGGCCAGTTGTTGGCTGGGAGACTGTCAGCTTAGTCATATCCCATTGCTTACGCCATAGGTTATGGCGGATTGGCGTCGGGTTCGGATCGTGGCCATGGGTGGTCTTCGCGGGTTCGGGGTGGCTGACGGTTACGGGTTGTTGCCGGTGACCTTGATGTGGACCTCCTTGTAGAGGGCCCGGATGTCGTCGGTCTTGAGCCCGTATCCGGCGTCGCGCCAGGCCTTCTCGAAGGCGTTCTGCGAGGGGGCCGGTCCGGTGCCGCGGAGGTCGAAGTAGAGGTCGAAAGCGAGGGTGCGGCGGTCCGGGGTGCCCCCGGCGGGCCCCTGGTTCGCCTGCGCCGTGCCAGGGTTCGCGCTGGGCGAGCCTGCACCGTGGCCGGAAGTGCGCCCAGGTGTGCCCTCGCTGGTCAGGGCGTCGCCGTTGTCTGTCTGGGCCTCGGGTGCGCCCTGCGGGTCGAATGAGGGGCGCAGGGCGCGAAGGGTGTAGTTCTCGGACCGGTCAGGGAGGTTCTTGAAGGCGCGCATGCGGTCGATGCGGGTCGTGATCCGGAGTTCGACGCCGTACTCGTCGAGGGTGTCGTTGAGTCCGTTGAAGGATGCGTCGCCGGCGCGCATCAGCGCCTTCTCGTAGCGGCGCTGACCCATGATCATGGGCTTACCGAGGGTGACGAGTGAGACAAGCCTGTCCTGGGCGTTCCGGCGGCTGATGGTCTCGGCGTCCGCGCCACGGGATCCGATGCCGAGCTTGGACTCGAGGCGCTTCAGGCGGTCACGCCAGGCACGGGCCAACAGCCCGTCGGACTTGATCTCAACCTTGCCGAGCTTCGCTTCGAGGCCGAGGAGCTTGTGGAGGCCGTAGGCGAGCATGACGGGGCCGACGATGCGGACGAGGGCGGTGCCGAGGTCTTCGTTTTCCTGCCGGACGACTTCCATGGCGCCGATCGCCTGGGCGAGGACGAGGACGTACGCGGCCCGGGTGGCGCCCTTGTCGTTGAATGCCCAGGCGTAGACCGAGAGGCCGAGGACGATCGCTTCGAGTACGAGGCCGACCGTCATGTGCCATGGCGACTCCATGTGGAGGCGCTTCGCGGCGAAGCGGGCGGAGGTGTTGGTGGAGAGGGCCAGGCCGGCTACGACGACGAGGCCCATGCCGAGGAAGCCGATGAGGCTGCGGCGCTTCTTGGGGTCGCTGGTCTTGTCGCGGTTGGTGCGGGTGCGGATCTTGGCGGTGATGCGGTAGCCGACGGTGAGGGTGACGGCGGTGAGCAGGATGGCCCATGCCGGGACGGGCACTTGCTCGACCGCGTTCTGCACTGAGGAGAGCATGGGCGGGTGGTCCTTCCAGGGGTCGGGGTGGGTGGTCAGGCGGCGGCAGGGGGGTTGGGGAGGCCGATCAGTCCGGCTACCTGGTCGCCAGTCAGCTTGTGCCGGTGGTCCGCGATCAGCTCTTCGGCGACGGCGGTGATCTGTGCCCAGAGGTCGTCGACCATGTCGGTAGCGGCGGACGTTGCCTGGGCCCAAGTGGTGCCGTTCTCCGGGGCGGGGCCGTCAAGGGTGATGGGGTAGTTCGCCTTGGCGAGTGCGGCGAAGGCCATGTCACGGTCGTGTGGGGCGGCGGTGACGGCAGCGGAGGCGGGGGTGAGGAGGTTGTTGTCGCGGAGGTACCGGGTGCCCGCTGCTACTCCTGCTGCGAGTTCGATGGCGAGGTTGGCGCAGAGGACGTAGCTGGTGTTCCAGGTGGTGGTGCCGGTCCAGCCCATGTATCCGTCGACGTCGATGGTGTGGACGCGGGTACGGGCGAGGCTCATACCGAAGGTCATGCCGGTGACGGCATGGGCGGCCTCGTGGTACGCGATGCTGGCGATCAGCTGGTCCTTGGTGAGGGGGTTGATGCCAGGGGTCCGTGTGTCGGGGAGGGAGTTGAAGTCGACGTACATGGCGCGCTGCGTCCTTCCTGGTCGTGGTGCGGGGTGGGTCAGGCGGCGGTGTGCGTGCCCTTCGGGGCGGTCAGGCGTCGGGTGCGTCCGCGGCGGACGAGCCCGGCGTTGAGGTAGTCGACGGCTTCGGTCTCGTCGATGCGGAGCTGGTAGCGGCCGAAGGCGAGGGCGATCAGGTCGGCAGCGGTGAGTTCCTTGGTGTCCTGTCCGTAGATCAGGGAGTCGGCGGCGCGCATGAGGCGGGCGTGACGCCAGCTGGAGCTCAGGTTCTTGAGCATCGGGTTCGGTGTCCTTCCTGTTCTGGGTGGCGGGCGGTCAGGCGGCGGGGGTGCCGGTGCAGGTGGCTGAGTGGGTGCCGTTCGGCAGGTCGGCGATGCGGGCGATCTGGCCGCCGGTCAGGTGCAGTCGCGTCGCAAGGGCGTCGGCGACGGCGGTGATGGCGTCCCAGTGCTGGGCGATGAGCTGGTCGGCGAGGTCGTGAACGACGCGGTAGTCGTTGTGGTCGGCGCCGAATCCGAAGTGCGGGTTGGCGGCGAGGAACTCGCGGCGGTCGCCGTAGGCGCCGAGCTCTACACCGACGGCTCGGCGGGGGGTCCAGAGGTCGTTCTGGCGGAGCCAGCGGTCCTCGGCGCGTTCTCCGGCGCCGAGGAAGACTGCGAGGTCTTGACCGTCGGAGAAGTTGCAGGCAAAAACGTTGCCGCCAGGGATTCCGCTGTCTGAGGGTGCTGCAGTTTTCAGAACAGCGGTCGTGGCGATCTTGGCGTAGTGGATGTAGGCGTGGCCGACGAGTGCGGCAACGGCGTGGGCGGACTCGTGGATGGCGCACATCTGGTCGCGCTGCTGGTCGGCGAGATCACCGCGGTAGACCTCGGTGCTGGCGCCGTAGTCGGGGGCGGCGTGGCGGGTGGGGTAGGGCTGGCCGTTGATCGTGATGTCGTCGTGCCACATGGCGGCCAACTCAGGGTTTGTGGTCACGAGGTTCGGTGTCCTTTCCAGGCGTAGGCGGTAGCCGTGGCGCAGATGAGTGCGGGGGTGAGTTGGTTGGTGGTGATGGCGAGGAGGGTGATGGCAAGGAAGCCGTAGCGGGCGAGGGGTGAGGTGCGGCGCATCAGGCGGTCGGCTTCGGCATGGCCCGGCAGGTCTCGGCGTGGGCCTGGGCTCGGCGCTGAGCCGAGGGGAGGGCGTTGTCGATCTTCTGGTCACGGACTTCGACGCTGTCGGTGTAGAAGACTTCGAGGTACTCCGACTCCCGCCAGGGGCAGCGCTCGCCCTGGCAAACGGCATGTAGGTCGTCTGTGTAGGCGATGTCGACGGTGGCGCCGCCGACGGTGAGGTAGCGGGCGATGACGCCCTCGGGCCAGGCGGTGGTCTGCTGCACGGTCATCGGGTTCGGTGTCCTTCCTGGTCGTGGTGCGGGGTGGTCAGGCGGTGCAGGTGGCTGAGTGGGTGCCGTTCGGCAGGTCGGCGATGCGGGCGATCTGGTCGCCGGTCAGATGCAGTCGCGTCACAAGGGCGTCGGCGACGGCGGTGACGGCGTCCCAGTGCTGGGTGATGAGCTGGTCGGCGAGGTCGTGGACGACGCGGTAGTCGTTGCGGTCGGCGCCGAATCCGAAGTGAGGGTTGGCGGCGAGGAACTCGCAGCGGTCGCCGTAGGCGCTGAGTTCGATGCCGAGTGCTCGGCGGGGGGTCCAGAGGTTGTTCTGGTGGAGCCAGCGGTCCGCGGCGCGCTCTCCGGCGCCGAGGCAGGTTGCGGAGGTCTGGCCGTCGGGGAAGTTGCAGTTGATCGTGTTCCCGTGGGATGTGCCGGTGGTGGTGGGTGTAGCGGTGACCAGTTCGGAGAGGGGCTTGATCGTTGCGCTGTGGACGCAAGCGCGGGCAACAAGGGCGGCGACGGCGTGTCCGGCTTCGTGTACGGCGGTGAGGTACTGGTGGTGGTGGACGGGCAGGTCGTCGAAGCAGTCCTCGGTGGTGGTCACGTCGTCGGGGCAGGGGTGGCGGGTGGGGTAGGGCTGGCCGTTGATCGTGATGTCGTCGTGCCACATGGCGGCCAGCTCAGGGGTTGTGGTCACGGGGTCCGGTGTCCTTTCAGGTCGTGGGGCGGGGTGGTCAGGCGGTCAGTTGTGGGTGTTCCTGAAGGCGGCCTCGTAGTCGCCGCCGGTGGCTTCGATGACGGTGTGGGCGTTCTGGGCGGCGGCCTTGACCTGCTCGACGGGGATGGTCGGGTCGGTGATGGCGGCGGTGAGGGTGTCGATGAGGTGCTGGGCGGCGGTCTGGGGGGTGTTGTTGGCCCAGAGGGCGGCGGTGTCGGTGAGGGCCTGGTGCCAGTCGCCGGTGAGGACGTGGTCGATGGAGTCGCCGAGGATCTGGCGGGCGGCGTCGCGGGCGTCGGCGTCGTCGAGGGGCTGGTACGGGGCGAGGGTGGCGTCCATGGGGGGGGTCCTTCCTGGCTGGTGCTGGCGGGTGGGTGGTGCGTGGAGTGCCCCGGGCCGGAGTCGATCCGGCGCCCTCATGGCTGGTTACCGAGGCGGTAGGAGGTCAGCGGCGGCTGCTCTTCGTGGTCTGCCTGCACTTGTGCTGGTTGACGGTCGGCTGAACGGACGTGGCCCGCTGGACCGTGGTCTGGTATCCGCAGTCACGGCACGTCAGGGAGATCGGGCCGTTGCCGACCTGGATGTAGTCGAACGCGGACATGAGGTGCTCTCCTCAGGGTCAGTTGCCGTCGATGGCGGCGGAGGCTTCGGATGCGTGCTGGTGGAGGTAGGGGTCGAGGAGCTCGTAGCGGGCGGCTGAACCGTGCTTGCGGGCCTGCTCCTGCTGGTCGATCGGCAGGGTGCGAAGGGTCGGGTTAGTGTCCGCGTCGGAGAGTTGGCCGATCAGGTAGGCGAGGGCGGTCAGGACATTGGCTTCGTCGGCCCCGGCCAGAGCGGCCAGGAGCGTCTGCGTCGCGTCGGGGTCCAAGTCGCCGACCTCGGCTGCGGCGGCTGCCTTCTGGATGCCGGTGAGGATGTCCTCGATGCCGGGCAGCAAGGAGAATCCGTCGAGGAGGTCGAGGGTGTCGGCGAGTTCCGTGTCGGAGTTCGTCTTGGTCGTCACTGCTGCCCCCGGGTGAGTTCGGCGAGGCGGGCGGCGGCTTCCTGGGCGGCGGCAAGGTCGGCGGCGGCCTGTGCGCGTGCGGCCTCCAGTGCGGCGGTCGCTGCGGCGTGGGCCTGCTGCTCTTCGGGGGTCACAGCTCTTCACCCCATTCGCCGGTGACGAGCTGCTCGAACGCAGCGAGGGAGGCCTCGGCATCCGGGGAGCTGAAGACGTCCGCGAGGTAGGACTCCACCTCGATCTGAGCGAAGTGGTCCTCGATCGCGGCGATGAGGAGCGGGTCGACGTCGAACGGCCTGTCCGCGGTCATCACGCCACCTCCCCGCGCATGACGGCCATCAGGAAGTCGTCGAGGATGATCGGTGCGGCGTCGGGGCGGGTGGAGTCGTGGAGTTCCAGGTTCCCGCCGCTCTGGACGGCCGCCTGGATGGCCTCGGTGTCCGGGGCGTTCATGTCAATCCGCGTCGGGTTCGTCATCACGCCACCGCCTTCACGACGAGGCGCTCGTTGCCGCGCTTGATGCCCGTCGCGAAGAGGCGACGCCCCAGCCCGGGAACCAGCAGCCTGGAGATGCGGTCCAAAACGTCCGCGACCGTCATCTCCGATGCCTCGGTGTCCGTGAGGAGGACGTACGCGCGGTCCGCGTCCTTGGCCGCCTCTGCCCGCGCATAGTCAGCGAGGTCGCTGGCGTCACGGATGGCCTGCTCCCGGGACTCCTTGGTGTGGTGGTTGCCGTACCGGTTGTCGTTCCAGGCCCGGAACGCCTCCCCGTCGTACTGCGCGCACTGGTACGTAAGGCGCGCGGACATGAGGAGCGTGAAGCTCAGAGTCTCGGGGGTGAAGACCCGGTTCGCCTGGCTCGGCCGGGTGAGGCGGCGGGCGAGGTCGGTGAGGAACTCGCTGCTCGGCAGCCGAACGATCCGGCTGGCGACGATGTGGCGCGGCGCCTCGGAGATGTCGGGGTCGGTGGTGGGTGCGAGTTCCGCCTGCCGGCGGATGCTTCCGGTGCTGCTTGTGCGATCCTTGTTCATGCGGATCGGCCTCCTGATTGAGCAGGTAGGGCAGGGTCTGCATCCAGGGCCCGGTGTCTCACCACCGGGCCCTTTTTGCTGCCGCCGTACTGGCGACACGAATGACACTACGCACACTTTCAGTGCGAGTCAATGCCCACAGAAAAGTTTCTGTGCCAGCTAGCACTAACGCTTCTAATGTGAGACTGTGGCCATGTCCCATAAGGAGGAGCAGTGACTAGCGGATACGCACTCACCGTGCGGTTCACCACTCGCGACGCCGACGCAGCCCAGCGGTTCGACGCCCTCGTGGCACGCACGTTGGAGGGCATCCGCAATGAGCCCGGCACGCTGGTCTACGTCGTCCACGTCCCGGAGAACGAGCCCCTGGTCCGCGTCTTTTATGAGCTGTACGCGGACTACGACGCGTTCCAGACCCATGAGGCGCAGGACCACACCAAGCGCATGCTGCGCGAGCGTGATCAGTACCTGACCAGCACCGAGGTGGAATTCCTGAACGAGATCACCGGCAAGCGGCCGGCTACGGAGGGAACATGAGCAAGCCGACAGGAAAGGAAGTTGCTCCGCAGGACCGCGCCTTTGGCAAGCGGATCTCGGATCTGCGCAAGGAGCGCGGGCTGACCCAGCAGCAGTTGGCCGCCATGCTGAACGGGCGGACATCGAGCTGGATGTCGCAGGTCGAACGCGGTATCCAGCCGGTGCGCCGCCTGGATGTGCTCCAGGAGTTCGCGGACGCACTCGGAGTGTCGACGCAGTCCCTGGACCCGAACGCGCCGATCCCCGCACTGCCGCATACGCCTGTCCAGCTCGAGTCCAACGACCTGGACGGCGCCCGGATGGCCATCTCGGGGCATCCGGCGCTGGAGGCACTGCTTGGTGCCCCGGCCGCGTCTCCAGCGTCATTGGACGATCTGGCCGGGCAGGTCGACGAGATCTGGAATCTGACTCACCAGGCCCGGTTCTCAGAGGTCAGCAGCATGGTCACCGAGCTGATCCCTGCTCTCGAGCTGGCCGTACGTACCGTTCCGCAGTCAGATCGGGCTACGGCGTACAAGCTGCTCGCCCGCGCGTACCAGGCCCTCGCTGCCGCATTCGCCCGCCAGGGCGACTCGAGGGCGTCCTGGGTGTCGGCCGACCGGGCCATCACGGCTGCGGAACTGTCGGGCGACGTCCTGCTTGTGTTCGCCGGCGTGTACCGGATGGTGCACGCGTTCGTCCGGCTCGGTGACCGGGATGAGGCGGAGCACGCCGTGCGCGGCGCCGTTGAGGCTCTGAGCCAGCAGCAGGACCTGTCTCCCGAGGGGCTGTCTGTCCTTGGGTCTCTGCACCTGGCGAAGGCGCTGGTGCACGCGCGCTGCAGCCAGCGGACGGAGGCAAGGGAGGAGATCGAGAAGGCCCGCCGGGTTGCTGCGCAGCTCGGAGAGGACCGGAACGACTACAACCTGGAGTTCGGGCCGACGAATGTGTCGATCCAGGCCGTGTCGACGGCTGTCGACCTGGGCGATGCGGGCGAGGCACTCGATGTAGGGCAGACGATCGACGCTTCTGCCCTGTCCCCCGAGCGCCGCGGAAGGCTGTTGATGGACTTGGGGCGAGCTCACGCGCAGCGGCGCCACATCGGCGACGCCGTCGACTGCCTGCTGCGCGCAGAAGAGATCTCGCCTCAGACCGTCCATAACCACGAGGCCGTCCGGAAGGCCATCAATGAGCTCGTACTGGTCTCGGGGTCCAAGGCCCCGGCCAGTCTGAAGGGCTTGGCGGAGAGGACGGGTGCCATGGAGTAGTCCCGGGCGTTAGACCCGTTGAATGACGACGGCCGACCGGCTCCACACCGGCCGACCGTCTTGTGGCCGCCGACCTGCGAAGAACAGCGACCACGTGACAGATCACCCCAGATAAGAGATGGAACCTGCCTGTGCGAAGCGTATCCAAATCTCGGTTCAACAGAGATTTCCCCTCTCGGGGAGGCGCTCAGTGAAGGACGACCTGCCCCCGTTCGTGACCTTCGCGACCGGCGCGAAACTCCTCAAGGACCTCGACCTGGTCGACAGCATCACGGTCGACGGGCTCCGCGAGATGGCCCGAAACCCGAAGAACCAGGGCTGGTGGAAGTTCGGCGACGGGCCCACTCAGACGCCCTACATCCCCGTCGGGAAGACGCGGACCATGGAGACAGGGATCTTCCTGTCGATGTTCAGGACCGGGCCCCGACGGGGCGGTCGCGGCAGGAAGCCGGAAGCGTCATGACCCGCGGCCTGAAGCGTTCCCGCACGGGCATATGCAGCCGCGGCAAGAAGCCGTGGGCGCACAGAGTCGAGCGGTCATGACCGGGTTATCTGGCCGGCACCACACCTGGCCCAGGAAAACGCAGAAGGCCGGAGAGTTCGCAGCTCCACCCGGCCTTCAAAGCGAAACAGCGGATCGCAGCCCGCTGCTCGAACGTCCCGCCTCACATCAAAGAACGAGGTCGTCCATGTCCCTGAGGGTACCTGCAGCGACGCACACCACCGCAAGCCCACGCAGCGTGATCGTCCGCACGGCGGGGGTGACGGCATGAGCCTGCTCCCGATCTTGTGGGCAATGAAGAGTGCCCCTGTCGTTGATGCCGAAGAGCGCGTCATCCTCATTGCTCTCGCCGAGACTGCGTGGAGCGACGGCACTGATGCGTTCCCGTCGAAGAAAACGCTCGCCGCGGTCTCCGTGCTCGATCCGAAGACTGTGCAGCGGCGTCTCCGGACGATGGCTGCACGGAAGCTGATCGCAGAAGGGGACCAGGCCGCTGCCGCGTACATCCCTGAGTGGTTCCGTCCGACGGTGTACGACCTGCTGATTCCGTTCTCGTGGTACCCGGACATTGAGCAGGTCAACGCGGAGCGGAAGGGCCGGGGAAAGCCCCCGCTGACTCCGGATGACCGCCCGGACATGGCTCCTGCGCCGCCGAAGAAGCACCGGGAAGACAAGGGGAAGCCCCGGAAGAAGAAGTCGGCCACACCAGGGGTGGGGACTACAAGTCCAGGGGGTGGGGACTACAAGACCCCCCCTGACACAAACGGTGAAACCGGACAGGAGGGGGGGACTACAAGACCCCCCGGGGGGGACTACAAGTCCCAGAGGGGGGGTCTACAAGACCCCCAACCCTCCCCTTCCAACCCACCCCGAGACACTCCCCGTCCTTCCTTCCCCGCGGGCACGTCCGATGCGGAGGAAGGAGGGAAGGACGGCAGCGAGAGGTCGAGTCGGAATCCAGGTGTTGATCTGCTGCTCGCGATCGGCGCGAAGGACCCCAAGTTCCTGCTGACGGGAAAGACACTGACGGATCAGGGGCTGACCGTGACGGGGATGCTGCTGGAAGGGTGGACCGAAGACCAGCTTCGGTACGTCATCGCTGGCCGCCCTTTGCCGGAGCAGGTGAAAGCGACGGTGGGAGCGATTGTTGCCCGGCGGCTGAGGGACGCCATCGCAAGTCCTCCGCCGTCAACGATTCCGACGCTTCCGGCTCAGGCGACCGATCCCTTTGGTGGCCAGTCGCCTGAGGAGACGTGGACGCCTCCGCAGTGGACAGGGCGTCAAGAGCTTGCGGTCCACGCAAAGTGCCCCGACTGTCATAGGCCGCTGCGAAACTCCGCCGAAGACGCGCTGTGCAGTGACTGCCGAAAGGATGCGAGCGCATGAGCCACCGCCCCAACAACGAGCCAACCGCGCTGTACCGGCTCTACGACTCGAACGACGCGCTGCTGTACCTCGGCATCTCCTGGAACCCTGACGCCCGCATGGAAGACCACGTCAAGGACAAGCACTGGATCCACTTTGTGGCTCGTCGAACCGTTGAGTGGTATCCCAACCGGCCGGCTGCGCTGGCGGCCGAAGCGGCAGCGACAGCCATCGAGAAGCCGTTGCATGACAGCTCGTGGCGGAAGACGCGGGTCGGTAGCAGACCTCAGTGGCGTGATCTGGAGGGTCGGAAAAGGGTTGAGGACGGACTCGCGGCCGAGATCGAGCAGGGGCAGCACTGGCTGGGGAAGGTGCTCATGTCTGGGGCTGTCGCAAAGCGGTACGACGTGTCTCGGCCGACCGCGTCAACCGCTATGGATGCCCTTCAGGGGCGCGGCTTGCTCAAGCGCTGGCATTACGGCCGATTCCGCGTTTTGAAGGGGCCGGCTAGGAAGGATCTCGAGGAGTTCGACGAGACCCGCGCAGACAGGAAGCTTCGCTGGGCTTACCAGATCTGGACCGTGGCGGAGCTTCGGGAAGCGGTAAAGGGCCTCCCCGACGACACCTTGATCAGTGCCCGGCTATCGGGTCAGCGGGTAGCGATACCAGGACAGCGCACGGAGAAGCCCGCTTCTGGGTCAGCGGGCTCAGCCGCCCCGTTCTGACTGCCCTGAAACGACGAGGCGCCCTCGGCCATCTCGGCTGGGGGCGCCTTCGTGTCGCGCGGAAACATCGCGGTGCACCATTGCGTACGCAATAGGTTATTGGGTAGCGTGCTGCACACAAGGCCGACACCGGAAACCCTTGCCGGTCACGCCGGTGCCGCCCCTTGTGCAGTCCAGCCGGAGCTGGACGACCCATCTTGCCCTGACGCCCACTCACACGGAAGGCCACCGCACTGTCCAGCTCCGGCCCCGCCCTCTACATCTTCCTGCCCGCCCTCACCGTGTTCGGCTTGCTCTACCCGGCCGGCCTCATCGCCCTCCTCGGCGCCATGCAAGCCCTGCGCTGGGTGAAGGACTGGGACAAACCCTCAACATGACCAGACGCCCCGAACTGGTACACCGGTTCGGGGCGTTCTGCTGTCCGACGATCGGGGCGGGAGGCGAGGGCGGCCGTCCGCTGCCAGGCGACCGGCCGCCCCCGCTGCTACTGCCGGTCGGTCGAGTTGTCGATGTGGATCGTGCCGTGGATTGTGCCGCCCGAGATTCCGTAGTTCTCGCCGCCGTAGACGCCGCCGGTGATGGTGCCGCCGCTCGCTTCGGCGGCCTGCTTGAAGTCGTCGGCTGTCGCGGTGTCGCTGTCGACGGTCACATTGCCGAACTTAAAGATCGCCATGGTGAGGTCTGCTTTCTGCGGGTGGTTGGGTGGGTCAGGTGGTGGGGATGCTGCGGCCCATCTGTCGCAGGCCCGCTTCGTAGGTGCTGCGGGCCGTGGATCGGGCGCCCGGGTCGTCACTGATGCGGGAGGCGAGGTCTCCCCAGGTCGCGCCGTCGATCTCGCGGGACGCGACGGTGAGGTGACGGACCCGGCGGGTCAG
The DNA here is from genome assembly GCF_040680455.1 of Streptomyces sp. NPDC052052. Classification (NCBI taxonomy): domain Bacteria; kingdom Bacillati; phylum Actinomycetota; class Actinomycetes; order Kitasatosporales; family Streptomycetaceae; genus Streptomyces; species Streptomyces sp. NPDC052052. The sequence continues at coordinate 38,128 of NZ_JBFAWU010000028.1, forward strand.
TTCCTGGGCCAGGGCGGCGGTCGCCCGCAGGAGGTCGGCCCGTTCGTTGGCGGTGAGGGCGGCCAGGTCGTCGTAGCTCTTGAGGCCGAGGGCGGTGAGGGCGGCTTCCATGCGGCCGCTGTCGACGGCTTGGGCGAGGTAGCCCTGGGGGTCGTCGGCGGAGTCCCACACGACGGTGGCGGCGGTGCTGGTGGTGTGCTCGATGGATACGGGCATGGTGGTCCCCCTGGAAAGTGGCGTGCGCTTTACACGCAATTACTGTGCGCTTTACGCACGCCGGTGTCAAGGGGGTGCCCCGCTGCCCCCAGAGATGCCAACCCGCCTACGCCAACGGGCATTCGACGCCCCTGACTCAGTTCGAGGGAGAGCAGCAGCCCTCTTTCACCGAAGGGCGGACATGCCCGCATACCGGAGGAGATGATCCCCTCGTGAAGAAGAAGCGCCTCACCGTCGAAGAGCACACCCAGCTCGGCCGGCACCTCGCGGCCATGCGTGACGAGCTCACCACCCTGCAGGTGCAACTGGGCCACGCGTACCCACTCACCGGCCCGGAGGCCGGCCCGGCACGCAACCTCGAGAAGGCCACGAAGGCCCTCGACGAAGCACGCAGCAGCCTCGAGAACTTCCTCTTCCGGGAACACCCCGACCAGGCCACGACCCACATCTACTACCCGGCCCCCGAGGACCGGGCCCGACCGATCCGAGCAGAAGAAGCAGCTCACCCGAGCCGTTCAGCGTGAGAAAAGGCCAATTCCGTGACTGCCAAACCCCGCCCCTCCATCGTGTCGTTCTGCCTTGACCTCCTCGAGCGGCTTGCTCTGCTCAGCGACAAGGCATCGAAGGCGTTCCGCGGAGCGTCGAAGACGTACAAGGACTTCGCCGCGGCAGGTAAGAACCTGCGTGACGTCTGCCAGCTGGTTGCCCAGTTGCGTGAAGCCGTCGTTGCCTTCTTCAGGCCCGATGGCGGGACCGCCGAAGCCTGCTAGCAACGGGACGCCCCCAGCCCGGTTCGGGTTGGGGGCGTCGTCGTACGTACGGCTACGCCGCTGTTCCCCGCCGGTGCTGGGCCTCGTCAGGGTCACCGATCGGCCGGGTCAGCGTGTCGTCCTCACCGCGGTTCCGTTCCTCGATCAGGCTGTCGTACGCCCAGTTGTCGCGGCATTGCTCGCACCGCTGTTCTCCGGGAGCGACCTGCACCAGGTCGTCAGGCTCTGCTGAGCCGTGGCACCGTCCGCACCGTCCGCCCATGGGTTCGACGGTCCGCCACGGGCAGGTTCGCAGGGAGGGGGCTTGGTGGGGCGCACGGGTGCTCAGACCCGACGTGGCACCGTTTCCTGCACCATCCGGCACGCAGGCCACGCGCTCGGTACCGTGTCCACCGGCCGGGTTCGGTTCACCACGGTGATGCGTTCGTCGCCCCGGCCTCCTGTACCCCGGATCAGCGCTCTGGCCCGGGGTACAGCCGCGTCTCCACCCACCACGCAATCCGGTCCGGCACCCTGTGCCCATGACCGACGTCTACGAGCACGCCCCGCAGGTCTGGAACGCGGCACAGCTCCGCGAGGCGCTGAAAGACCTCCCCGACGACGCACCCATCCACATCGCCGTCGCACAAGACCCCGGTGATTTCGACGGGTACCGCGAGGGTGTGCTCGTCGACGCTGAGCAGATCGAGAAGTGGTGGTCGGCGACCGCCACCGAACCGGAGCGCACCGAGATCGAGAAGGCGATCACCCTGCTCGCCGACTGGAAGCCGGGCGCGTACGACAACCTTGACTGAACCCAGGTCCTACCGGGCTGCTGTCACCCAGCGGATCCACGCCATGAGGCTCTTCGGTCGTCCGGTGGTCATGCCCGGGATCATCCCAGGCTGATGATGGCCCAGACGCGTCGCCCGTCGGGCCCGGTGTCCGTCCCGCACCCTGTCACCCCGGGCACGGCGGTGATCTGGTGGAGGACGTTGTCGCCGTCTGGGGCGTGACCGGGTGTCAGGGCGGCCTGGTGGGACAGGGCGAGGATGCACGCCTGCTGGTCCTGGTCGGACAGGTGCACGCTGATCCGGCGCCCGGAGTCGGCGACTGCGGCGGTGACGAGGAGCCCGGTGACGGTGTCGATGGCGGCCTGGGCGGGCCGGTAGCCCCACTCCCCCAGCTGCGCCGCCACCTTTCGCCGAGCGATGCCCGCAGCCCATGGGGCGGACTCCAGGTTCCAGTTCACGCCGCGGCGGTTCCGCATCCCCACCCCGCGCCGCGCGGTCCGCGCCAGCGGGGCGGGGCCGGCCGCGTGTTCGTCCGAGGTTTCGGGGCGGGGCGGGGAGATGGGTTTTTTCGGCGGGGGCGGGGTTTTCGGCGGGTACGACGGCGGGGTGGGCTGTTCGGTCACAGGTGCGCTCACGGGGGCCTCCCAGCGTCTCGGGCACATGGTGGTGCCCTGGGGTCAGGGTAGGCCGGGAGCGGGGCGTACAGGGGCTGTTGGGCACATCTGGCGGGGCGTGGTGCGGGCCCGGTGTTGACGCTCCGAGCTCGCAGGGGTGGGCGCGGGGATTGACGACGCCGAGGCCGTGGGCGCCCCGAATCCCCCGTATTCCATTGCGAACGCCATGAAATATGAGGTAGTGTGAGCCCTCTACCCGGCACCGCCAACCCGACCAGGGGCAACGCCCCGACGGATCGGCGAGACGCTGGAACACTCCTCCACGACGCCTGGAGCCTGTGATGACCGCCATCGCCCCCGCCCCCGTCGACACCACGACCAGCAACAGCGAGCTCGGCCACATCTACTGCTGCAACCCCGACCTCGCCCTCTGCGGCACCGACATCAGCGACATGGCCGAGATCGACGCAGAGGAAGAGGTCGACTGCATCGTCTGCAACGACCTCGAAGCCCACCCGTGCCCGACCTGCGCCAACTGACCCGCGGCAAGCGGCACCTGACCACCCGCACGCAAGGAGACCCCGCATGACCACCACACCCGCCGACACCCTGCGAACCGCCGCTGAGCGCGCCCGCCAGATCGGCGACCCGCTACACCTCGCCCTCGCTGGCTGGCTGGAGCGGGCGGCCGACGCGTCGGACTGCCACGGCCTCGGCGACGGCGGTATTGTCGCAACGCTGGTACACCCCGCGCTTGCCGTAGCCCGGCAAATCCCCGGCACTACGACCGCACCCGCCGACCAAACCGCCGAGGCGCACCGTCTGGCCCTGTCCGAGGCGCTCGGGCTCGGCACCAGCGCCCCGTGGGACGCCATCCGCGACCGGGCCACCGAACTCCACGAGGCGTCCGAGGACTGGTCGATGCCTGACGCCCGACCCGGCACCACCGATTACACCCGTCAGCAGCAGCCCACCCCCGCCGTGGCCCGGCAGATCCTCGGCACCACGGCCGAGCAGTCGGAGGCCGAGGACGAGTCCTGCGGCAGGTTCGTGCCGGACACACCTCGCGCACCCGGCTTGTGTGCATCTTGCGGCGACGCACGGGGATGGCACAGCCGCATGGCCGTCCTGCCCGCACCCGTCGACCGGGCCGCCGTACTCCGCGAAGCCGCCAACGGCCTCGCCGCGCTCGGCCCGCTGGACAACCTCGTGTCGGCACCCGCCGCCTGGACCGAGGCCATCGAGACGCTGCGCCACATGGCCGACCAGATCGCCGAGGACGACCGCCGCCGTTTGACCGACGAGGCCGCCGCCGGGGTGCAGCAGCCCGCCGCCCCCGCCGCGACCGGAGACCAGTCGTGACCGCCGTCCTCCTTATCACCGCCGCCGCCACCCTCACCGCCGTCATCACCACCCAGACACGCCACCTCCGCCGCGCCGCACGCAAGGACCGAGCATGACCGACCGCCTGCTCCACCTCGTCGACCGTGCCCGCCGCGGCGTCGCACTTGATGCCGAGCTGGACCAACTTGCCGCCGGGATCACCGAGCAGGCCGCCCGCATCACGACGCTGGAGCACGTCGCCGCAGGCAACAAGCGCCACGTGCAGCTGATCGTGCCCGAGCTGGACCAACTCACCACCCGCGCCGAGAAGGCCGAGCGGGCCGTCGACCACCTCACCGACCGACACCGAGGCGCCGAGGCCCGCATCGACGAGCTGGAGCAGCAGCTTGCCGAGGCCGACGCGGAGACCACCGAGGTCCTTGAGCACAACGACGCCACGTGCGAGGCCGTTGCCGCCCGCGACCAGGCGGAGGCCGCCATCGAGCGCGTGCGGGAGCTCCACCCACGCTGGGACGCCGACCCCGCAAGCTGCGCGCACTGCCACGACAGCTACGGCACACCTCTCCGCTACCCGTGCCCCACCATCACCATCCTCGACGGGCAGCAGTCCGTGACCGGGGAATTTGACGGATCGTGAACCTCTCCCCAAAGGAGAGTGGGGGAATGGTGGGAAGAGCGTAGAAATACGGGCCGTGCTGCGAAGCGTTCCGACACCACACATCGGAATACCGGCGAGTATCCCTACGCTCTTCCCGCAACCGCTGTCCGCGGCGCATGCACACAACCGTTGGCCAAGAGCTTGCAGGCCAGCGACTGCGTCCCGCCCCAGCATGCCGCGCTTTCAGCGTTTTATCTTCGCGCAGTTTTTATTACAAAAACCGACGTAACTAATTACACTTCCACCGCTGAACTCGGCAGCACCACGGGGGGATTGCCCGCACATGTACAAGAAGGCCTTGAAAGCACTCCTGACCGAACGGCGCGCCCTTATCAACCCGGAAGCCGTCGGCCTGACCGGGCCCAGCAAGCAAGGCCGGCGCGCTCCGGGCCTGTCGCAGCACCAGGTCGACCAGCTCCTCAACCGCGGCAGGAACACCTGCAACCGGCTTGAGAATGGGCAGATCCGCAACCCGGATGCTGACCTGCTCCGGGACGTCGCCCACCTCTACGGGCTGAACGAGCAGGAGTGGGTCAGCCTGTGCCGGTACGCGGGCATCGGTGACCCGCCCGGTCCCCTCACCCTCCACTCCGGGAAAGAAGTCCCCGGGGTGTGGCAGGAGGCGGTCGACGGGATGTCGCACATGGCGTACGTGACGGACGCGTCGTGGGACATGCTCGCCTACAACGCCGCGTTCGCCCGGCTGTTCCCCGGTGGCCGCGTCCCTACGAACACCATGCGGTGGATGCTGCTGGACCGGGATGGGCGGAACACCCTGACCGACTGGGCCAACGCCTGGGCCCCGTTAGTGCTCCCCCAGCTGCAGGCCGCGATCGCCCACCGTCCCGACGACGACATCCTCCGCCAGATCGAGAAGGAAGTTGCCGCCGACCCGGACTGTGCCCCGATCTGGGAGGCCGGCGGTGCCCACATCCACCCCGACGGCGACGAACGCCCCCTCCACCATGCGATCGACGGGCCCGGGTGGGTCACCATGTGCGCCGCCCAGCCCATGACCGCCCCCGGAGCCCGCCTCATCGTCCTCGTGTTCCACCCCGGCACGCAGCGCGCTCACGCCCGCACCCCCATGCTCCGAGCCCGCTGACCCACCGGTGAACGGTCCCCCTCACCACCCTGAGGGGGACCACCCCAAAACCGACCACCCTCCCTGTTCCCGGCAATGCATCGATCAGGGTCAATACCCGGCCCCACGTGCCATACGGTGAGCGCACCCCCACCGCCGCCGCACCAGCCTGCCCGCCGGAGGATGCCGTGCCCGTCGCCTACATAGCCCGCCCGTACACCGTGCTCCCCGACCACAAGGTCACCACCGGCGAAATCCTCGACGACATCCGCGCCCACCATGCCGACCATCCGCGCCTGGCCGCGATCCTCCGCATCGTCGCGAACACCGGTGTCGCGACAAGGTACTTCACCCGGCCTCTCGACTCCCCCACCGTGTCCGGCACCGCGGACATCGAGGAACGGGCCGCGGTCGCGTTCGCGGACGCCCTCGGCATGGCCGAACAAGCAGCCCGCACCACCCTCGACGCGCACGGCCTCACCGCGGCGAACGTCGACGCGGTCATCACCACGCACTCCACCGGCTGGGCCGTCCCCAACCTGGACATCCACCTCATCGACCGGCTCGGCCTGCACCCCCACGTCCGCCGCATCGCCCTCACGACGATGGCGTGCGCCGGCGGCACCCAGGCCCTGATCCGCGCCGTCGACATGGTTGCTGCACGGCCCGGCTCCACCGTCCTCGTCGTCGCGGCCGAAGTCATCTCGAGCGTCTACAACCACGCCGACACCGGTGTCGAGCACATGATCTACAAAGCCCTCTTCGGGGACTCCGCCGCCGCAACCCTCGTCACCAGTCGCCCCCTCAGCCCCGGCCTCGCCGTCGACAGCCCGTACGACACGTACGAACACGTCCTCCCGAACAGCCTCACCCGGTACCAAGGACGCCTCACCGCGACCGGGTTTCACTTCGACAGCACCAAGGAAGCCCTCACCGCGGCGGACGACGTCCTACCCGACCTCCTCCACTGGATCGGGCCCCGCATCGTCGACTTCGCCACCATCCACCCCGGGAGCGGGCGCATCATCGCCGACACCGCCTCCGCCCTCGGCCTCGACACCCACGACACCCGACACAGCACGGACACCCTCACCGACGAAGGCAACCTCGGCGGAGTATCCGTGCTGAGGGTCATCGAGCGCACCCACACCGACCCGCCCCCAGCCGACGCCCACGGCCTGGTCGTCGCCTACGGGCCCGGCTTCACCACCGCCGCACTCCGCGGCACCTGGACAACCTGACCCACACCGCGGCCGCGAAGTCGACCGAGGCGCGGCACCCCACCGCCGGACTACGGCCAGCACAAATGACTAACTGTCACCCCCCTTCCCCCAGCTGGGACCATGAGGGCCCGTCAGCCCCGACCAGCTGGAGACCTCACCGTGCCCGCGCGCGAGGTGACGCCGTGCAGACGCCGAGGCGGCGGCGAGCCAGGCCGGTCCGTGCTTGGTCTGCTGCCGCAGCGTCTCCAGCAGGTCCCCCAGCCAGGTTGAAGCCGTGATGCGCTCCTGCCCCGGCCCCCTACGTGCGCCTGTTCAGTCCGCCATGTTCCTGCAGGTGAGGTAGAGCACGACGGGCATGCTTTCCCCCTTGTCGAGCACCAGGGCCCAGGTCCACCCCTGGGTGTCAACCACGAAAGACACCACGCCCTCCGCGAGGGGGTGAACGATCTTCGGCGCGATCTCCTGCTCAATCTGCCGCTCCATCTGAGACAGGATCACCTTGGCGTTGTCCCGTTGAAGCCGAGTTTCTGCGTACGCCGTGGCGTAGGTATACAGAGCGCGTTGGGTGATGTGGAGAGGTGCGTCCTGGCTGCCGAGGACGCCTCGTATCCACTTAGTCAGGTTGTGTCCGGCAGTTTTAGGCATGGAAACGCGGGACTTGACTCCCTCCTTGACCTGCGCCCATGTGCGTTCGACGTGCTTCGTTTGGTACATCTTGACGGCCGCACGGTCGGGGGACAGGAGGAGTAGGTATCCCTCCTTCTTGAACATCAGCCGGTACCAGCCGTCTTCCGACTGGTCGATCTGGCCGGAGATCAGCAGATCCTCCAGGAGGCTTCTGATCTGGACCTCGGCTTCGTCCATCGAGCAGGAGTGTCGGGCGGCGAACAGCTTGCGTGCGGCGAAGGTGACGGCCACGTTGTGCGCCTCGTCGAGATCAAGGGGAGCCGAAACGGGTGTCCATGCCTGGCCGTTCAGGCTCGCTTTGAACCAGCGGGTACCGGTGACTCCAACCGTCGGTTGCGGCTGAGTGAACCCCGCACACTTACCGCACCACCCGTCAAGACGAGGGGTCATGTTCACGCAAGGGGAGCCATCGACGTTGTACCGCCGACAGACGCGGCGGGAAGCGGGAGCGGCAGGCTTGGCAGTCATGGTCGTGGTCCTCACTGATTGGTGGCGTGGTCAGCAAGCCGGTCGATCGCGGCCTTGGCGGCGGGGGCATTTCCGACGAACCCGCCCCCGCGCCCGCGCCCGTACGCGACCGGCATCTGTCCGGCCCGGGCAGGGATCAGGATGGAGCCGATGAACGCGTCGTCAGTGGGCTGGTCGCCCTTGAACAGCCACAGGTAGGCGACGCCGGCCAGAGGGTTCCTGATTGTGCGCGGCACGGCACCGAGGGCAGCGCCCACCGGCCCGCCACCCAGACGCGGAACCGCAACTCGTGCGAGGCGCCTTGCACCCGGTCATCGTCGCCACACGTTCACCTTCTCCGTCGACAGCAGCGGAGCCCCCTCCGGACCCTTCATGTGTGCGGGCACCCACGTTTGTCGGCGCAACGACCGCTCCGGCCCATGCGCCTGGTTCCGCCAGTGCCCGGAAACGATCCACCTGTTCCGGTACGTGCGCTGGTCCGTGCCCGCATCCGGGTCGCGGTCCTGCGGAACGTACTGGCGACGCAGCGCCACCACGCTTACGCCTGAGTCCGGCGTCCCGGCACGGCGCAGAGCCCGAGCATCCGACCGGTGCGGTTCCTGCTCGGTCCGGTCCACCAGCTGCGGCTGCTGCATCAGGTGCCACGACGCGGCCAGCGCCGCCACGATGGCCCTGGACGGGGCCATCCCTTCATGCGGCGGCAGGTCATCGAGCGGAACCGGCTCGCTCGTCACGGGAAGCCGAACCTCGCGGATCCCGATCAAGGGCGGTACGGCCTCCGGGTTCGGTACCGACGCACCACCCAGGAACTGCTCGGCCGTCATCAGGTGCCACACGACGAGGGTCTCGTCCGGCCCCGGCCCCCATGCCAGGGCGGCAACCGGGCCATGCATTGCGGGGTGGACCTGCACCATGCCCAGGCCACCGTCGAACACGATCAGCCCACACGGCGACGGCCTGTCCGCGGTCGCCCACCGGGCTGCCGCCAGCTGCTCGCCGGCGTGCATGGCCAGGGCGGTCATGTCCTCGCTGGCCCAGTACAGGTCTGCGGCCTTCAGGTGCCGGGCCATGAGCCCGGCCACACCCTCCGTGCCCGTCACGAACGGGTTGGGGCGACTCATCAGCCCGTCCATGCGGCGGATGGTCTGCGCCCTGGCCTTCGGCAGGCCACGCGGTCGAAGGATCACGAGGCACCTGCCGGAGCCGTGCGGCGAACACCGCGGAACCGACGAGCCCAGGACCGCAGACGGCGCCGCGTACCGTCACCGCCGCCACCGTTCCACCACTTCCACGCAAAAAACCCGGCAGCAGCAGCTGAAATGGACGCTGCCACGGTGTTTCCCGTCAGGAACCCGCTTGCCCCAACCAGTACTTGTGAGACGGCCAAGAGCCCGTAGACCTGGTAGTCCGACAACCGATTGAAGGCCGCAGCCACTAACCCGGCGACGATCACGATGATCCCCGCCAGGTTGAGTAGATAGGTCAGCACGCTAGTCCTTCCGGTCACGCGGCGGTTGAGGCGGTGCGGTTGCCCTTGCCAAGGCGCTTGGCCAGGGCGTCGCGGACCTCGCCCGTCCGGAAGTAGGACTGGATGCGGCCGGAGTCCGGGTTGGGTCCGTGGTAGAAGGCCTTCACGCCGAGCCTCGACATTGCCCTGGATGCGGCCTTGTCCGGCTCCTTCGCGGTCGACTTCAGTTCGTCCCGTCCGATGTCCTCCAGCGTCACCGGGTCGTGCCACTCGATGATCTCGTCCAGGTCGATGCCCTCGATGCAGCCAGCAAAGTCGAGGCGCCCGTCGTCGTCGACCGGGTAGTCGTCGAACTCGCCGTCCTCCGGGTGGGCCGGTCCGATGAACTCGTCACCGCACAGCGAAACGCTGTCCGGCAGGGCCCGCTCGATCGCGGCCCGATACGCCTGCTTGATCTCGTCCAGGGCGCCGGACTTCTCCAGGAGCTCCCGCCAGTCGGAGTCTCCGCCGTTGATGCAGTCGAGGACATCGGCATCCGGGCTGGTGGAGTACTGGTTGACCTTGTTGGTCCAGGTGCCGTAGCTGGTCGTGGTGTAGCTCATGACGATGACTCCTTCGTGATGTCGGTGGCGTTTCAAAGGGCGGCGACGGCGGCACGGACGCCGGCGAAGATGCGGGCGACGAGGTCGACGTAGTTGCGCTCACCGTCGAGGTAGCGGATCTCATACGCGTCGGCGCCATGGTGCTGGACGTAGAGGCGGCCGTCGGCGACGTCGAAGTACACCTTGCTGACGGCTCCAAGGAGGTCGTAAGCGCGGCCGTTGGCGATACCGCGGCCGCCGAGGGAGGCGGAGGAGATGCTGCCGGTGCCGTACCGGGTGACCTCGATGCCCGCGTACTCGGTCCAGTCGTTCAGGTAGATCCGGTGGTAGTTGCCGCGGATCCACTCGTTGCCGCCGATGGCCTTGATGTTGTCGGCGGTGAGGACGACCTTCTTGGCCTTGCGGGCGACCCGGCGGGCGCCGATCTCGATGCGGTGGGCGAGGGAGGCGGCGTCGATGACCCACCGGCCGGCGACCTTGGTGGCGGCGATGATGCCGCGGCGGGCCCAGTCGCGGATGGTGGCGACGGTGACCTTGGCCTCGGTGGCGGCGGTGGTGGTGTTCATCGGGTTCCCCTGTCCCTTGGCGATGACCCAATAATGCCGTACGTACGGCGTTATGCGCAAGGGGGTTACCCGAAAGAGTGACTGCCAATCAGAAACCGCAGGTCAACGCGACGAACACCCGCAGCTCACCGCATCCGAACCGCCGTCAGCACCCCGTGCCGCCCCGACCAGGCCAGCACCTCCACCGCCAGATCCGACTCCACCCGCGGGTACACCGCGCCCCGGGCAGGGGCAACGAACCGCCCACCAGGGCACAGCATGGAAGCATGAACCCTTCCCGTAGCGACGAAGCCCCCGCGATCCTCGGCGCCCTCAAATCCACGCCCGCACCCACGGCCTGCCACAGAAACGCGAAGTGCGCGCCGCAGTATCCCGCCGCGCCATCGCGCAGTTGTGGCCCAACAAGTCCCTGTCGACCCGTGAGATCGGCCGCAGAGTCGGCATGACCCTGACCGGAGTCCGGTACCACGCCCAGGTGATGGGCCTGCCCGCTCGAGACCGGTAGGACCCGCAACAGACGTACACCCCCGCCCGGCCATGAAGCCGAACGGGGGCGCAGCTTTCAGCAATCAGCGCCTTCGCGGCAACTGCAGCGCGTTCCGCCACCTGTTGATCGTCACCCTGGATACACCCAGCTCGTCCGCGACCTCTGCGGTTGTCATCCCGGGTGTCACCCACAGCTCCCGCAGACGTCCAGCGACTTCATCCGTCAGCCCAGACCGCCCCCCAGGACGAGGGCGCTGCCTGGCCGCTTCCACCGCCGCCAAGAGTCGCTCGTGCTGTGGAGCCCGCAGGTACAGCGTGGACTGCGACATGCCGGCCAGCTGGGCAGCACGAGCAAGGGTCGCGCCCTCTTCGATGTGCGCGGCGGCTGCGTCCAGCTGAGCGTCCGCGACGGGGGCTTTACGTAGATCCTTTCCCGTCGCCGTGGTAAGCCAGTCCAGCAGGGCGACTACCACCGCGTCGAAAGCAGGATCCCCACGCCACGTGGTCGCGGTGGAGGGAGGTAAGCCGATGGCCTTTGCCGCAGCAGACTGGTCTCCTCCCGACCGAGTCAGAGCAGCAAGCCAGTCTCCGCGGCGGGCCGCAGCCTGCACAGCCTTGGGCTTCCCGTCCAGGGCAGCCCGCAGCTCGCCGTCCGCCCGCGCCGCTTGAGACAGCGACTGCGGTGTAACCCCTGCCTCTTCGGCGGCCTCTGCAGCAGTCTTTCCGGCCCGCAGGAATCCCAGCACCTCGGCACGCTGGTCGGTACTCAGCCCGCGCCGACCACCGGTCTCCTGGTTGTGCGCGGCGCGGCACCGAGGGCATCGCCCACCGGCCCGCCACCCAGACGCGGAACCGCAACTCGTGCGAGGCGCCTTGCATGCAGTCATCGTCGCCACACGTTCACCTTCTCCGCTGAAATTGAGAGGAGCTCCCGCCGGGTCACCAGGCGGGAGGAATCGTCACCGGTCCGCACACGGCGATCAACTGTCCGCGTAGGCGATGGACAGCCCAGGCACTTCCTGGGCGATGCGCGCGACTACCGCGCGGTGCCAGGAAGCAGGGAAAGGGATCTCCGGGTGCGCGGCGTGGTACTCCTCATCCGTCCGGTACGTGAGGACGCCCGGCTCCGGCATGTCGAGGAGCTGAGCGACGACTCCGGAGATGAACTCTCCGGTCCGTGCTTCCAGGTCCTCAATCTCCAGACGCACGCCGTCGGGGATGGCGTACTTGCCGGCCTCCCAGGCGCGCACGGTACGCCCGGAGACGCCGAGGTGGCCGGCGAGCCAGTCCCCGGTGAGGCCCAGGAACTCGCGGACGACGCGGAACTCTGCCGGGGACATCCGCTCGTCCTCCGGCATTCCGGCCGGGTCGGTGTACGTCCTGTTGGTCTGCTCAGGCATGACAGTCTCCAAAGGGGGCGGGCCCGCCCCGTGGTGGGGACGGGCCCGCGGTGCGTGCAACGGAAGGTCAGTTCGTGGCGACGACGCGGCGGACCTTGATGGTGTAGCCGGTGTCGACGGCGTCCCACGAGCCGACCGTGTCCCAGCCCAGCTCGCTGAGGCGGGCCTCGGCGGCGTTCTGCGCCACCTTGTGGTCCTCGCAAGCCGCGGCCAGGGATACCGGCAGGGATACCGGGGCCAGGGGCTCGCCCGTGACCTGGTCGGTGTCGTCGTAGTCGAGGATGCCGACCTCGACGCCCTCGCCGTGGATGAGGCAGCCGGCGTCGAGGGTGAGCCATGCGGTGGCGGTGACCTTCTCGGCCTCGTCGGTGGTGGTGTCGTGAGTCTCGACGATCGCCCAGTACGCCTGGCTGTCGAAGTCGTCGATGCTGGTCAGGTTGCCGTCGTGGGCTGCGATCAGGTCGTCCACGATGCCATCGACGTTGAAGTCCTCGATGTGGTCGCCGAGGGTGAGGGAGACCTGGTGGGCGATGTCCTGACGGTTCATGGTCCGGTTCCTTCCGGTGGGGTCTGGGGCTGTTCCCCTGACCTCATGACAACAACAGTAGCTTCCTATTTTAGGAAGCGCAAGGGGTGTCGCCCTGAAGAGTGACTAGCAATCAGAAACCGCAGGTCAGAACGCAGGCAGCAGCGGGTCAGGGCGCGCCAAGCACCCGGTCCGGCCGGCACACGTCGCAGGGTGTGGCCCCGTCGACGAGGGCGGTCACCGCTTCCTCCCGGCTGACGGGGCGCAGCTGTCTTCCCATGGCCCAGCAGTCCCCGCGGTGCACCTCGTGAGGGGTGCGGGCGCCGTCGGTGATGCCCCACTCCGGGGTTCGCGGTCGCGGCGTCGGGCTTTGCTGCCCCTCGGGCCGCGGCGTCCCGCGCTCGCGCCGCTCGTCGACCGCCCGTGACCCCTGCTCGCGCCGCCCCTGCCCCTGTCCCTGCCGTTCCTGGGCCTCAAGCTCGCGGATCCGGGCACGGGTCTGGCGCAGCTGCCAGTCCAGCCACTCCTCCAAGGCGTGCAACTTGTCCAGGCGGGACACTTCAGGGTCGGGCACAACTACGCCGCCTGGTCCTCGGGCTCGGGCTCGTGTACGCGCTTGAGCGCCATCCTCGCCTCCATCACACCGTCATTGAGCGTCGCCCAGTGCGGGTGCGTGCTCACCTCGACGCTCAGCCGGAGCAGCTCCGCCTCGAAGCGCCGGACCTCCGCGGCCTGCTCCTCCGTGTACCCGGGGCTGTCCGGCTTCGCCGACACGTAGTTGCTGTGGAGCTGCTTGTCGTGCTCCCACCCGGGCATCGGCTCCGCCGACCACGGCAGCGTCTTGCTGTACTCGTCGTACTCGGCACGGGTCTGGTGGAGGGCGAGCTGGGCTGCGCGGAGATCGGCGGGGAAGTTGTACGTGGGCACACGAGAATGCTACGCCTGTTCGAATACGGGCTGCGGCTGACGCGCCGGGATCCTCACCTCAAAACCGAATCAGGGCTTGCATGTATCGATCGATACTCGTATCGTTCGATACATGAGGAACCGGGAAGTCATTGACGCCATCTCCGAGAAGATCGCCGCCAAGCTCAGTGAAGCCGTAGGGCACACCATCCCCGCCGTCACCACCGCCCAGCTGGAGGCCAGCCCGGCCGATGCCCGGCTCGGCACCCTCTACATGTCTCACCTCACCGCGGACGCCCTGACAGCGCTGGACTACCACGACGGGCACTCGTTCAGCGGAGGAGCAGGGAAGCCGGACAACGTCTTCCGGGCCATGGATCTCCTGAGCGAGTACATCTGGCGGAGCAGCCAGCCGATCGAGGGAGGAGACCGGGCCCCCGAGCCCGGCCGCGGCTACGACCGCCCCGACGAGGGACCCATCAGCGCTTCCGAATCCCGGACCCGGGAAGAGGAATGGGTGCTCGAACGCATCCACCCGTCCTACCTCCCCGACACGCAAGACGGCACGGAGCGCACTGCCGAGCGCATCGAAGAGACCGAACGCGCCCTTGCCGCAGCCTGGGACTGGACCGAGGAAACCACCCCGCTCCTCCGGGATGTTGCCGAACAGTCCCGCGCCCGATTCGCCGAGCGGTTCGCCCCCGCCGACTTCGAACCGACCGGCACCGGCGCGGAAGCAGTGGCAGAGCGAAGGCTCGCGGGGTGGGCGGCCCTGCGGGACATGCGCGATGCCCTTGTTCGCCAGGCCTTGGCGGACGGGGTGACCAAGAGTCGAATCCAGCAGATCACCGGAATCTCGCGGAGCACGATTGATCGCATCCCTGGGGTCGGTAGCACCAGCGCCTGACTCCGGCACGAAGAAGCACCCTTGGACGCGGGCGGGCAAGCCGACCGCAAGACCACCGAGCAGTGAGGACCACGACCATGACCGACTCCCTAGCCGCCCGCGCAACCGCCTCCCAGGTGACCCGGATTCAAACTGAACTGGCCCGTAACGCACAGAGATTGTCCGAGGACCTGGCACGCTTTGCACAGGACGTCGACAGGGGTATCGCCTGCGGCGACATGCCTCAGATCGCCAACGGAGTCCAGAAGCTCCTCCTCCAGGCGACTCGCCTGGACGCGATGCGGGAACTGAGCGAGCTGTACGCCGCCGAGCAGTAGTCGCACATCACGGCGCCCCCGACCAAGGTGAAGTTGGTCGGGGGCGCCGCCGTGTCAGGATATCGGCCCTTCCAACCCCGCCCCCCTGCCACAATGGGCTTGGCCCGCCGTGTCCCCCCGTCACGGCGGGCCCCCGAACGCACAAGAGCGGCCCACCATCCCCCAGGGACAGTGGGCCGCTCGCGGTTACGCGTACACCCGCACCGTACGGCTCAGGGCCGCTCCGCGCGCGTCTACCTGCTCAGGCACTCTCGGTGGAGGCCAGGCCCGCCACGATCAGATCGCGCAGCACGTCGGCCCGCTTCCGGCCGCCACCAACGAGCGCTTCGACTTGGGCGCGCGTCTCCTTGTCGAGGCGGACTTCCCACTTCGGCCCCACCCCCGGACGGCCCATGTTCGGGCCGGCCTCCTCGTCCAGCTGGCCAAACCACTCCTCGACGGCGGCGTCGTGCTGGTTGTGGAGCAGCCACGTCTTGGCGGCGTCGTCGTCGATGAACTCATAGCGCTCGGCAACGCCCTGGCGCTGCGACCAGTTGTTGAGGACCCACCGGCCGCTCTTGGCGCGGTACAGGGTCTGGTGGTCCCACTGGCTGTCGGTGTTGACGGAGATCTCGTTGCTGCCGTCCCAGTCATCGGCCTCCCGGTAGGCGGCCGCGGAGTCGGGGTTGAACCAGCCGGTGAGGGTGGTCTCGCCGGCGCCGTTGTAGAGCTCCTGCTCGGTCGGGTAGCGGTAGACGTTGATGCGGGCCATGAGGGGTCCAATCGGTGTCGGGTGCGGGTGGTGGTCAGCAGCAGGTGCAGACGCCGCCGTGGCGGCCGGACGGGCAGTCGCAGCGGTAGGAGCGGCGCTCGCCGCGGCCGCCGTGCTTGGCGTCGTCGATGAGGCGGGACGCCTCCGGCTTGGTCAGCCCCTGCAGGGCGGAAGCGGGCTTACCGGTGAGGGTGGCGAGGTAGCTGATCTGGCGGGCGGTCGCGCGCCCTCCGGCGGCTTCGATGGCGGCGGCCTTGGCGGCGCGCTCCTTGGACTCGGCCCGGCAGGCGGTGCAGATGGCAGTGCTGACCATGTTGCGGCGCAGGCTGCGGTCGGTCTCGGTGTGGCGGCACGCCCGGTAGTAGATGGTGTAGACGGGCGGGCGCTTCATGGCGCCGATGGTGATGCGGTGGGCGAGGGATGCGGTGTCGATGACCCAGCGGCCGGCCCGCTTGACCGCGGCGACGGCGCCGTTGCGGCACCAGGTGCGGATGGTGGCGACGGTGACGCGGGCCTCGGTGGCGGCTTCGGCGGTGGTGATGGCGGTCATCGGTCCCCCTTGCTCCCCCTGCGGACTTTCCGCATGTGTTAAGTATGGCACGACTAAGCGCATGCGTAAAGTCTGGTGATGGAGAATCCGCCCCGACACGCAAAAAAGGGCCCGCCGTCCCCTCCCAGAGACAGCGGGCCCAAATCCGGCAGGTCACCTGTACGGCAGCAGCACCGCATCCACCCTCTCGGCCAGGCCTGCCGCGCGCTGCGGATCCCGCGGGCCCCGGACCGCCCCAGCGAGACGGGGCACCAGCAGATCCGTCCCGAGCACCCACACCGTGCCACCCGGCACCGGCGCTTCGAACCCCCCGCCGGCCACCGGAGAGCCGTGGACGACGATGACCGGCACCACCAGCACCCCCGGCAGGACCGCACCGACCGCCTGCGCGTACCCGGCGACCTTCACGACCTGGTCGTGCCGGTCCTCCCGGTCGCGCCTGTCCTTCGTGCCGCAGTGCACACGACCCCCGACGAGTGCGGTGGTGCGCCCGCGGTGCCAGTTCTTCGTGTCGAGGACGACCAGGGCGGTACCGCACGGGGACACCAGCACGTGGTCCAAGTTGAACCGGCGCCCCGGTAATCGGAGGTCGTGCCGGACATGCCACCCGGCGGCCTCGAGATGGGCCAGTAATCGGGCGGTGGTCGCCTCCCCCGCAGCGCCGTGCGCCCACCGGGCCGCCTCGGCGTCCGCACGCCGCACCCGTGCCCCGCCGAGGCCGAGGAACGCCAGCATGCGCCGCCACGGGCCACGACGGGCCTCCGCACGAAGCGCCGCAGCACGGGTCGCAGCCGAGTTCCGGGCGTTCACCGGTCCCCCTTCTCCGACCGGTGCAGGGCGTTCACCGCGGCATCGGCGTGGGCGAGCCACTCGGAACGGGCGTGATCCCACGCCGTACCCGACTTCATGAACGCCTTCGACCCGGCATCCTTGGCCATGGCCTCGGCGAGATGCTGGCGCAGCCGCTCGGCAGGCTGCGGGATGGTGGTCATGCGGTGTTCTCCTTGGGGTTCCAGGTGTTGGGGATGGTGTGCCGGGACATCACGACGTCGGGGCCTGGTTTCGCCGGTCAACCCATGCTTCAACGCGCATCGCGACGGTCACGATGAGGGCGGCGACGAGGAGCGTTACCCATAGCGGCGGGTCCTGCCGGTTGGTGGCCGCGTCCCAGATGAGGCGGGCACCGACGCCTGCGACGGTGATGAAGACGATGAAGCCGCGGTGCTTGCGGAGCATGTGCCCTCCCAGGGCAGTGGTGTGACGGTGGGTTACGAACAGGTGGGGTGTACTGGCGGGTACGGGTCTCGGCCTCGGAATCAGGGAGACCCGGCACCCGGGAACAGTCACGCTGCGTGTGACTCAGGGATGGCGTCGAACAGTCCGCGTTCCTCAGCGACCCGCACCGCAGCAGCCCGGCGTTCGTCCCGCGGGAGATCCCACACCCCCAGCTCCCGGTACGTCTCCGACAACCGGGCCGCCACCACCTGCCGTGTAGTCCCCACCCGGGCAGCGACCTGCGGCAGCGACAAACCGGTCGATGCCGCCACCCGCAGGATCTGAACCTGTCGCGGCGTCAGTACCCGCGCCTCGGGCCTGGCCGGCATCACCCACGCGTCGGACAGCAGGTCGCTCATCGACATACCGAGACCGCGGCACAAGGCGGCAAGGCAGTGCAGGGGAAGGGTCGTCTGCCCGTTCTCGACGTGCGCAACGGTTTTGCGGGCCATGCCGGCGCGCTTCCCGAGCACGGACTGGGACCATCCGCGGGCATGCCGTTCGGCCCGGATACGGTCGCCGACGTCGGCGAGGAGCTCGTCACGGTCCTGGAAGGCCGTGGGCCCGCCACCAGCCGGTGACGGGCCCACCAGGGCGGGGGCGGTCATCCGTGCTGCCTCTGCTCGGGCGCGGCGGTGGCAGTGGGCTGCTGCACCCCGACGGCGTTGAGGCGATCGCGGAGATCCTTGGCGATGGCCGTGTACAACTCACGGTCGTCGACCCGGAGGGCGTTCTCCGCGAACTCCTCCAGCCGGGTAGCCAGCCCGCAAGCTCGCTGGACGGCAGCTTCCAGCTCGGCAACACGGTTCAGGAGGTACGGCACGTCCTTCCGGGCGCGGGCGATGAACGACCCGTTGCTGAACGCAGCCTGCTCGTCCCCGACCAGCACAGCCACGTCACCGTCCGAGCCGAACCCGTCCTCCCTGGTGATGCGGGTCCCGTGCTTGATGGTGTACGTGCCGTTCAGGTCGCGGCTTGTACCCCACGGGCCGGGTGTCGCGGCCTGCTCGCGGGCTCGGATCTCGTCGAGGCGGGTGGTGTCGGTCATGGTCAGTTCTCCTTCGTGGTGAGGGCGGTCGGGCGGGGCCGGCGGGGGAACGGGAGCCGTGCGGACGGGGAGATGAACCGGCGCTTCGGCATGACAGCCGGGGACGGGGCGGTTACCGGGGGCAGGTCGTGGTGCCACATCTCCACCCACACGCCGTTCGACCGCCACACGCACACGACCCGACCCGGCCGGAACTCGCACACCGGCCGCAGATCACCGGCACTGCCGAGGGCGAGCGGGTAGCCGGACGCGAAGTGGTGCAGGGCTTCCTGGGCGTGCTCCCCGATGACCTGGACGGTCAGGCGCGGCGCCCCGTCCTCCGCCGTACCAACCCGCCAGTCCGGAACCAGGGCGGACGGGTACCGGTCACGGACCGCCTGGTACCAGGAACGGACAGCGGACAACTTCGTCTCGATGAGAGCTTCAGCGATCTCAAGCATGGTCAGTTCTCCTTCGGGGCGTTGGCGAGTTCAAGCAGGACGGAGGCATGGCAGTGGTCCTGCTGGCCCTTGGCCGGGAGCGGGCAGTAGCAGGCAAGGTTCTTGCCGCGCAGCTCGGGCAGTCCGTCCAGGAGGCGCTTGCGGGTCGCGGCAGCCTCGGGGCCCATCCACCACTGGTCGGAGCCGCACACCCAGGACCGGAACGCCATGTGGCACGCCTCGCGGGCCTGCTCGGGGGTCTCGGCTCCGAGCCACTCGATGGCCCCGGCGAGCGTGAACGGGTTCCCGAAGCGGGAGGGCCTCGTGACGATGACGGTGTTGTCGGGCTTGCGCCATCCCTTGGTGCGGCGGCGCTGGATACGGATGGGCATGGCGTGGTGGCCTTTCAGGTGGTGGTCGGGGCGGTGCCGGTGAGGGCGGGGAACGTCTCCGGGTGCGCGGTTTTCCAGTTCAGCCAGTGCTTCATCGGCTCCTCGCTGCCAATCGTGTGGCGGCGGTCCATGACCTGCTCAAGCGTCAGCGGGCCCGGCTTTCGGTCGGCAAAGGTGGGCGGCTCCGGTACGAACGTCGGCCCGGAAATCCACGAGCAGAGGCGGTACCCCCAGTCGTTGGGCCCGTACTTGATGAAGACGGTGGTGTTGGCGCCGCTGTCGACGTCCAGGGCGCGTTCGGCGAGCTTGCGCTGGTATCCCTCACGGAACCAGTGCTGCAGGTACTCCTGGATGAACGAGGCGATCATGCGGGCCTCGTGGTCGGTGGGGCGTTCGTTGCTGCCGAAGGGCGGGCCCTTGAGGTAGTCCGGACCGCCGGTGACGGGCTTCAGGTAGGCGGCGATGTACTTCCACTGCGGGTTGAAGCTGCCGACTACCGGCACGCGCAGGGCGGTCAGCGGGTCGTCGCGGTCGGCGTCGGTGCCGAACGGCCAGGACTTGGGGGCGGTCATGAGGTCTCGTCCGTGATGTCGGTCCAGGAGCCTCCGCGCCAGTCGTCGAAGGTGCGAGGGTTGGGCGTCCAAATCCACTGCTGGTCGGCAGTTCGAAGCCTTCCGTGTTGACCGTGCGCCACGGGTTCGCCCGTGACTTCGTCGGTGGTGACGGACTCGCAGAGGAAGCGGGACCGTTCACGCCCTTCGGGACGCCCCACGCGAGCGGCATACAGGTGTCCGGGCTTGAAAAATGTCGGGGTTGCCATCTCGACGCGGTCGAGGTGCTCGCCACCGAGGTGGGCGTCGTCGGCGTAGTTGTACAGGTCGTCGCGCGCAGTCATGGGCTGGCCTTTCAGGTGGTGGGGCTGGGGCTGCCCGTTAGGGCGGTGAGGAACGTGGCGGTGAGGACGACGATCGCGAACGCGACCGCGAGCACGGCCCGTACAGCGGTGGCGGCTTCCTCAAGTGCGTCGTCGGGGTGCATGCGGAAGGCGAAGACGCCGACGGTCAGGACCGTGGTGAGGAAGGCGATGAGGCCGAGGCCGGCCTGCCACGCGAGCCCGTCAAGGGCCAGGGACAGGGCGTACGCGGCGGCCACACCCAGCACGGCAAGAACCAGGCCGCGGGCCTTCAGCCATATGTGGTGGGCGACCTTGCTCATGCCGCTTCCTCCCCGCGCAGCGCGGCCAGGAGCGTCGCCCGGTTCGCGGCCTGCTGAGCCTTCGACAGCGGCATGAGGCCCGACGGGGGCCGGTAGTCGTAGACACGGCCGGTGGGCACAGCCTCCGCGTACAGGCGCTCCAGGGCGGTCACGTCACGCCGTTCAGGGGCGTTGGGGCGCTGGAGTCGACGGCGCGCGGCCGTGACGTGCTGCCCGGACACCCCGCAGCGCTTCGTGATGTAGGCGTTGTTGAAGCCCTGGTGGATGAGCTCGGCAACGTCGGGGCGAATCCTCACGGTGCCCTCCTGGGCGGTCTGGTCAGTGGCGGGGTGGGGCCGCGGTCCCGAATGGGGGGCGGGACCGCGGCCCGGGGCCTCCCTGGGGGGGTGTGGGGAGACCGGTGAGGGTGGTTCAGGCGACGCGGTAGTTGCGGGCGTCGTAGCCGAAGTCCGCCCAGTCCTTGGCGTGCTGGGGGGCGACGTCGTTCAGCAGGTGGTCGCGAACCTTCTCGGCGTTAGCGTCCGGGACGTTGATCTGGACGGTGCCGGGGACGGTGTAGCCGTCGGGGTCGAGGAGTCGGATGTCCTGCATGGTGGCCCCCGTTGGTCTGGGTTGTTGTCGGCTCTGCCAGAGTACCCATACTCCATGGCATTCGCAATGGGATATGACGGATTGGCTGCCACCCCACCCACGACAAAGGGGCCCGACCCCGAAGGACCGGACCCCTGCCGCGTACGCCAGGCTCAGAACGGCGCCGCGTCCGAGTAGCCACCACCCCAGCCGCCGCCCTGCTGGCCACCAGCCGGCGCGCCCTGCGCCCACGGATCCTCAGCCGACACCGCACCCTGACGACGCGCCGCCTCCCGCACCTCCGGACGCTGACCGCTGGCCGCCTTCGTCACCTTCGCCGTAGCGTTCTTCAGGCTCGGCCCGACCTCTTCGACATCCAGCTCGTACACCGTGCGCTTCACGCCCTCACGGTCCTCGTACGACCGCTGCTTCAGCCGGCCCTGCACTATGACCCGCATGCCCTTCTGCAGGCTCTCCGCCGCGTTCTCGGCCGCCTGCCGCCACACCGAGCACGTCAGGAACAGGCCGTCCTTCGCGTCCTCCCACTGCTGCGTGTCCTTGTTGAACGTCCGCGGCACAGATGCCACCCGGAACTTCGCCACCGCGGCACCACCCGGAGTCCAGCGCAACTCCGGCTCGTCCACGAGATTGCCGCAAACAGTGATCACGGTCTCGCCGCTCATGCTGCTTCCTCCATCTGGTTCTGGGTCATGATTCGTTCACGCGTCACGTACGCGCCCGAGGCGCCAGGCTCCGACTGGGCGGCCCGGTAACGGTCCATGGACTTCTGCAGGGCGTCCTTCGTCACGCCGAGCCGTTCCGCGGCCTGTTCGCGGGTGTATCCCTGCCGCTGTTCCAGCTCGAACCCGTTCTCGGCAAGCTCAACGAACCGGGGCACCTCCTCGCCCAGGTCCGGTACCGCGGCCGGGGCATCGATCGTGTCGTCATCCCACGCCAACGGCGGCGCCCACCCCTGTCGCTCAGCCAACAACCGGGTCTTCGTCGACGAGCCGGTGCGCATCGACAACTGGTCGTACGCGGCCCGAATCCCGTTGTCAGCGCCGACCTTCAGCGTCTGCCACTTCCCGGCCGCCAGGTACGACACGGTGTCCCGTGACACCCCCGCACGCTTCGCGATCTCCCAGTTGAAGTGACCCAGCGCGTACAGGGCACGCACCCGACGCATCGCACCGAGGGCCGGCACATCCCCGAGACTCACCCGAACGGTGAGCGGAACCCGCAAGATCTTCTCGGCGTTCGCACGGCTCAGGTTGGCCTGGCCATTGATCAGGCGCCGTACCGTCGTGACCGAAACAGCACTCTCCCGGTCAATCTGCTCCATCGACAGTCCCCGCTCCAGGAGCTTGAGAATGTGCTCCCGAACAGGGCCCGCAGGAACCTTCCGGGGCCGACCAGCCATGCGGTCCAATCGCCGTTCAGCGTCAGCCCGCGAAGCCGCCTTCGTGCACGGCGTGCACCTGCACCCGTACGCGTACCGGTTGTGGTGCCCGTGAGGAGGAATCGCCCGGCTCATGCCGCCACCTCCTCGGATACCTTGTCGAGCTGCTCCCGCTCGGCCAGGACCGCGATGACGTTGTTCACCGTCTGCACGTTCGTCCCGAGCTCCCGCGCAATCTCGATCGGCGCCAACCCGCGCCCCTGGGCAGCCTCGAACAGGTCCATGCGCTCGGTCAGGATCTGCTCCAGCGCCGACACGTCACCCCGCCCGTACGACCGGTTCTTCCGGCGGTGAATGGCGCGCCGCTCCCGCTCCGACTTGCCACCCCACACCCCGGTGTCCTGCCGCGTCTCCAGCGCCCACGCCAGGCACTGCTGCTCGACGGGGCACTTCGCGCACACCGCCTTTGCCTGCTCGGCCTGCAGCCGGGCCGGCTTGCTCTCGCCCTTCGGCCAGAACAGTTCCGGATCGATCCACTGGCAGGCAGCCCGGACACGCCAGTTGAACTCAGGGGCGAGGCTGACGGCCTGCCTCATGAGACGGCGCTTCGTGGGGGTCTGGGTGGTCATGACGGGTCTCCGGTGAGGGTGTCGGGCCAGATGGCTTTGGTGATGGCGGCTCGGTGGGTCTGGGGCATGGGGGCGAGGGGGTGGCCGAGCCAGTCGCAGCCGGCGGCCATGAGGGCTACGGCGTCGGCGGCGTTGTCGTTGCCGTCGGTGGCCCAGTCGGGGAAGCGGCGGGCGATGGCGTCGATGACGGCGCCTTTGCCTGCGTTGCCTTTGCCGGTGGCGTAGAGGGCGCGCTGGTTGGGTGAGAGGAGGCCGGTGGGGATTTCGAGGGAGCCGAGGTAGTTGTAGATCTCCCACCAGAGCCAGCCGCGTTCGTGGGCTCCTCCTCCGGCGCGGGATACGGCGGGGAGTTCCATGACGACGAGGTCGGGTCGTCCGATGGTGTCGGTGACGAGTTGGCGGACTTCGTGTAGGGCTTCGCGGCGGGCCTGGTGCGGGAGGCCGGTGATGGGGTTCTTCTTGTCGGTCCAGCCGACGACTTGGCACCAGCCGTTGCTGCTGGCGATTCCGGTGGCGGTGAGGGAGGGGTCGATGCCGATGACGGTGTTCCAGGGATCTCGGGGCACGTATCGGACCTGTTCGGTCGTGAGGGTCATGGGGTGAGCTCCTGTATGGGGCGTGGTCCGTATGGGGTGTCGCGGGTGTAGGTGGCGTGGCCGGGTCTGTGGCCTAGGTGGACGCCGTTGCAGAAGTTGCAGCGGTAGTCGCGGAGGTTGGTTCCGCCTTGGCCGTGTATCTGCCGGGCTCGGCGGCGGGCTGTGCTTCGGCTGGGGAAGCGGGTTTTGCCGAGGCAGGAGATCTCGTACTCGGTCACCGGGGCTCGTTGTCCGGGCTGTGGATTTTGGCGAGGGCGACGGTGATGGGGATGGCTCCTTCAATGCCTTCGGGGCATCGGGTCCAGTTGCCTTGGTCGTCGAGTCGGGCGTACCGGTGTTCGGCGTGAGCGACGGACACATGGCCGGGGAGGATGGCGTCGGCTTCGAGGACGAACGGGTCGTGGTCGTGGTGGCCGACGCGGCAGAGGTTGCCGTTCCAGATGCGGTAGCCGGGGTGTTCGGGGTAGGGGCGGCCGAGCTGGTTGGTGCCGTTCTCGGCAAGCACGAGGGCGTTGCGGTTGGTCCGGGCGAGCTGGCCGCTGAGGATCGCGATGTACGTCTGGTCGTGGGTCTCAGCCATTGGTCGCGCCTCCCGTAGCCGCGCTGGTGGCCTTGTGGTGTCCGCAGCGTCCGAGGAGGCAGGGTTCGGCGCGGCGGGTCCACTCGTCGCGGCCGATGAGTTCGTGTCGCCAGCCGGCGGCTGCTTCCTTGCGCCGGTTGGCGATGCGGGGGGTGAACTCCTTGTGGGCGTCCTCGGCGAGGGGGCCGACGGCGCTCTCTCGCACCGAGCCGGTGACGCAGCCTGTGGGGTCGATGCGGATCCAGAATTCGCGGGGTGTGTCGATCACGGCTCGGGGTGCTCCTTCGGCTGGTCGTCGGCGGCCTTGTTGCGGAGGGCTGTGGTGTCGAGGGTTTGGGTGTCGGCGTTGGTGGTGGCGGCTTGGTGGAGGGTGAGGGTGCGGGGCCGGCCGTGGAGGTCGGTGCAGTGGGCGGCGGCCTGGGCGGCGTGGTCGAGGTGGGCGCGGGTGCTGATGGGGGTGGTGTGGGTGGCGCCTTGGGCGCAGGGGGTGAGGACGGTGAAGGGGATGTCGGTGCCGGGGAGGTGCTGGAGGCGGGTGCCGGACGAGAGCAGGAGGTGGGCGCCGCCGCCGGGGGTGGGGGCCCAGTCCTGTATGCGGCGCTGGGGAAGGTTGGCGAGGAGGGCGGCGTGGTAGGCGGCGGTCTGGGCTTCGGCGAGGAAGTCGGGCCGTGCGGGTCGGACGGGGAGGACCGCTGGGGTGGGCTTGGTGGTGGCCAGCTTCGGGGCGGTGCGGGTGCGGGTTTTGGTGCTGGACTTGCGGCTCACGGGTGTTCTCCGTCCGGCGGGTCCTGCGGGTTGGGGTTGGTGGTGCCGTGGCCGTGCTGGGAGGCGCAGATCATGGCGAGTGCGATGAGCCCGAGCACGGCGGCGATGAGTGCGGGTGCGGTGGGCGGCCAGGTCACGAGGTGGTGGTCTCCTCGGGGAAGGGGCTGTCGGGCTGGATGGCGCGGCGTGCGGCCTCGGCGTAGCCGGCGCGGATCGCGGCTTTCGCCTTGTCGGGGTCCTTGCGTGAGACGACGCCCCCGCTGTGCATGGACTTGATGTCGCGGTCGGCGCGGTACTGATCGAGCCAGCCCTGCTGTTCGTTCTCCTTGATGCGCCGGTCGCGCAGGTCGCGCAGGGCGAGGAGAAGGTCGTCGAAGGCGCTCTCGGGGATGAGGGCTTCTTCGAGGACGATGGGCTGTCCGTTGACGTCGTAGAACCGGATCTGGATGGCGTGCTGGCGGCCGTGGCGGATGAAGTATTGGGCGCCGATGGTCCTGAAGGTGGCCCAGAGCTGCAGGATGGGGGTTCGTTGTCCGCGCCATAGGTCGCTGATCCGCGGGTCGTTTTCGTCCGTCATGGGTCCTCCTCTCGGGTTCGGGTGTGTGGGCTGTCCGGCTCCCCTCGGCCCTGCCCGTGCGAGACGGGCGGGGGAGGCAGCTGTCAGTCCTGGGGGGCGTCCGTCCACTTGCCGTGACGCACGGTCCGCTGGAGCAGGTGTGCGTCCGGGTAGCCGGTACGGTGGCGCGCCAGTCTGTCCTCGACGACCGCGCGGCTAGCGCTTGCGTAGTTGAGGACCTCGGCTTCGGGTCCGTCGGGGGTCAGGCGGATGCCGTACTCGGTCTCGATGGGGTCGGCCAGCACCTCGGCGCGGGGTGCCCATCCGGCTGCGCGAAGGGCGGCCGCGTACCGCTGGTAGCAGCGCTCACAGTCTGGGCAGGTCCGGTCGCCGGGCTCGTCGCCGCAGTTGCCGCAGACGGCCCCGGCGTCGGACAGGGCCTGCATCGCCTCGTTGTCGCTCATCGGGTGGCCTCGTTCCAGTAGTCGGTGTTGTGGGTGATGGCGGTGCGCATCGCGTATTCGTAGGCCCGCCAGTCGGTGATCTGGGCGCGGTAGCCGGCGAGGTAGGCGGCGGTGTAGGTGGTGCCGGAGACGGTGGGGTCTTCCATCCAGGCGAGGCGATCTTCGAGGGTGTTGAGGGGGGTGCCGTCGTGGATGGCGTCGTAGGCGGTGGCGCGGCCGTGGGCGTGGTCGGGGTCGCGGGGGTCGTCGAGGGTGTTGAGGGCGATGGTGAGGATGCTCATGGCGGTGCTCCGATCTGGGCGATGGTGCGGGCGGGTGGTCAGGCGGCTTCGCGCTGGGCGGGTACGGCGGTGAGCGTCTCGGCGGCCTGCTTGGCGCGGTCCAGGACTCGGAGGACCTCGAAGGGCTCGGGAAGGGCGCCGGTGAAGAAGTCGGCGGTCGTCACCCAGGTGCGGATGTGCTCGAGGTGGTCGTCGATGCCGGTGTCCGGGTCGTGGGGGGCGTTGGTGGGGAGTACGGCCGAGATCCAGCGGAGGGCGTCCTGGGTGGGCTCGTTCGTCTCGAGGAGGAGTTCGGCGGTCTTCGGGTCGCGGGTGAAGGCGGTGGGGATGCGTCCGGTGACGGCGCGGAACAGGGCGGCTTCGATGCTGAGGGCTTCGCGGGCCGGGGTGACGAGGCTGTCGCGCTCGAGTCCGAAGTAGCTGAGGAGCTGGCCGGCGACGTCGAGGATGGTTCCGGTGCTGGTACGGGGCAGGTTCATGGGGTGCCTCCGGGTTCGGCGTGCGTGGTGGCTGGGCACCCGGCCCCGGGGAGCTACTGCGCACCCATCAGGTGTGGTGCTCGACTCGGGGCCGGGGAGTTGAGGGTCAGTCCTCGATGGGCCGGGGGTGGGCGTCGGCGCAGTCGGGGCACTGGAGGCGGCCGAGGTTGTAGCCGTCGGGCTGTTCGGTGGGGAGGGCGTCGGGGTCGTGGGCGTCGAAGATGCAGCCGCAGGTGCAGGGGCAGGCGCAGAGGAGGATTTCGCTGTGCCGGGGGGTGCGGATGCCGGTTATGGCGATGGCGGCTGCCATGAGTGCGTCGTACGTGGTGGCGGAGGCGGTGTTGTCGGCCTGGTCCATGAGGTCGTCGAAGCGGGTCTGCTGGTCCGCGGTGAGGTCGCCGTAGTTGATGGTGGCGGGGTGTGTGCGGGCATGGCTGATCACGCTCATGGCGGCGCTCCTGGGATGGGTAACTCCGGCCTTCCCTTTGGGGGTTGGCCGTTGTCGGCTACGCCAGACTAACTCATATTCCATTGCGCACGCAATAGATTCAGAGTGAGGGCATGAGAAAGCCCCCCACCTCCGGGCTGGAGAGTGAGGGGCTACGGGGCCGGCGTCAGCCTTCGCGCTGGGCGACGGCCTTCCGGTGTGCCATCAAGATGTCGGAGTACGACACGTACAAGACCCGCTTGCGGCCCCAGTGCTGGACCGGGATCTCCTCCTGCTCGATCCACCTGCGGACAGTGGACTGCGAGAAGGGGTGGCCCGTCCCCTTGAGGAGTTCACAGATCTCCTTGAGGTTCATCAGGTCGCTGGGCGCGCTGTAGGGGGTGAGGCTGGTGATGGCCATGCAGGACTCCGCTCTCGACGGCCATCGTTCGCAGCTCCGGCGGCCGATTACGGGTGGACGCACTAGTGGAGGTAGTGAGTCCGGCTATGGGGGATGTGATGAATGTGTGGTGACGGGTGGTAGACCTGCCGGAGGGTGGTCAGGTTGCTTGACTTTTCAAACTCTTTAGCCGGGCAACGTGCTGCTGGGCGATGTGCGCGAGCGACCAGGTACGGGACAGTCCGGCATCGTCCACGCAATACCGATTCACGCAGAACGCCTCCCCTTCATTCCGGTCCCAGTACATTCCCCAGCAGCCGCAGCCGGGGCAGGGGTGGCGGGTGACGACGTCGGTGTCTCCGGCGGCAATGGCGTGCTCAAGTCCCTGCCGGTAGATCAGGGCCTCGCGGACGGCCTGGCGTTCGGGTTCGAGGTGGGCGGTGTGCTGGCGGGCCCAGTCGTAGACACGTTCAGCCTCGCCGGTGAAGCGGCCGGCTTCGGGCGCGGAAGCCCGTGTGTGGGTCTCGACTTCGTACACGGCGGCACGGATGCGGTCGACGATGCCGATATTCAGCGGCGCGGGGGCGTGGACTTGTGTGGCTGTGCGCCCGTCCCCGGGGCCGCGGCTGCCGGGCTGGACGAACTCGCGCTGGAGGAGGCGGAGTCGTTGTGCGGTGGTGTCGTCTGCCTGGCCCATGGTGTCCCCGTCCGTATTCCGGCCTGGGGGCGCGGTACGTGACGGTGTGCACGTGCGGGCGCGCGCCGGTGGCCGGAGGTTGTCACTCCGGGTGATTCCGGACGCCCCAGTTTGGCACGGGAATTACCTGAGTTGAACAGAAAGTGCCAAGTGATCAACGATGCGTGCGGGACTGTTGCGGACTCGTCACGCAATGTCCGATCTTCGTGGCCGGCGCGCTCACAGCATGTTCGGTGAGTCAGCCATTCCCCCGATCATGCCGCGCAGGGACTCATGCGCCGGCTCCCCCACCACGCCCTCGGCGAGTGCCCCATCAAGCATCAGGAGCACCGCTTCGAGAGTGATGGCGTACGCGTCCGCGGTCTGCGGGTCCGTGAGCGTACGCCCGCGCGCAAGGAACATCGCTTCCATCGTTTCGGCGAGCTGCTGCTGCGGGGTGGGCGGCCCCGCGGGTTCGGGAACGGGGGCCGATCTCCGGCGCCCGCGTACTCGGCTGAGTGGCTTGCGCATCGAGATGACTCTGGCGTACGAGGGGGACTGTGCCCCCGGGGGGCCGGATCCGGGGCGGGTGGGTTCTGCTGCTGAGGGCATGGGGCGTCTCCGCTCCTCCGGCATCGGGAAGGGCGGCCGCGCACTCGCAGTATGTGCAGCCTCCCCCGGGTGGCTGCCGGTAGCCGTACCGGGGAGTACCACTGTGGCACCTGCAGAAGATCCCTAGTAAGGCGAGGCGAAGTTTTGATTCGGCTGTGACTCGCGGGGGAGTAGTACCGGCCAGTTTCTGGGCGGGTATTGCCGGGCCTGGGTGACGGTATGGAAGTGCCCCCGGGGCGTGGCCAGGGGGCGGAGTTTGCCGACAACATCCCGTGGCCGGCCGCGGGGGCCGAGACCTCACGGGCGTGCCCGTCAGATACGGGGATTGTAGGCCGCGGTCTCACCGCGCCGGGAGGGCTTTGGTGTTTCTGGTGGTGAGGGGTGCGGGGGCAGGGTGCTGCGACTCCCGGGTGGGAAGACCCGTGCCCCCGCTGCCGGCCTGCCCGTGTGGGCGTCAGCTCTTCCACCCAACCCACAGAATGCGTGTATGGGGAAGACGTCTGCTTGAGGATCACTCGGACGTGTGACCGAAAAACCCGGGCAGGGTACGGGAATTCGGCCGGAACTGGCCGGATATGCCAGCGGCCCCATTCCCCACCGGTGGGGCGGAAAACGGGGCCGCGGGTCAGCAGGGCTACAGACCGTCTATGAGGTGCTCGCCCAGCAGGGTCCGGAACTGGGGACTGGCTGCTGCCTTGAAGTCGGCAGCCGCTGCCTCGGCTCCCCCGACGAGCTCGAAGTACCGGCTCAGAGCTGCTCGGCGCTCCGCCGTGTCCAGCTTCCGAAAAATTATGTCCATGGCTTCCCGGCCGTCGGTCCACGGCATCTTGACCTGGCGACGTTCCGCGACCGGCACCTCAACCGGACCGGCGGGGGCGGTCTCAGGGGTGACGGAGGCTCGAGGTTCCGGCAGCGACTGGCTCGGCACCTCGGGCACCGGTACCGGCTCGGCGACAACAGGACCGGCCACGGGGCTGGGAGCTGCGGGGGACGGCTGCGCGTGCGCCGCGGCATACGCGAGCTCGGCGACCGGAACCTCTACAGGAATCTGCTGTGCGCTCAGCGGTTCTGCAGGAGCGCTCTCCGAGTTGGCGGCAGTCCTCTGCTTGGCTGCCTTGCGGGCGGCTGCTCGGGCCGCTGCGGCAGTAGCCCGGCGTTCCTGCTCCGCCTCCCACCATGCCAACTGATCAGCCGCGCCCCACTCATGGTCGCGAGCCAGCTTGCCCAGCGAGCGGGCCACCTCGAGCGGGATGGTCTTCTTCCGCACCAGGCCCTGTACTTCTCCGGTCAGGTGCGTGAGCAGCACCCGCTGTGTGACCCACCCGTCGACGCGTTCGAAGTGCTGGGCAACGGCCCGGTTGGAGCCGAACTCTGCAACGAGGGCCTTCACGGCGTATGCCTCTTCGACAGGGTCGAAGTTCTGCCGGTCGACGTTCTCGGAGACGACAGCCTCCATGAACGTCTTGCGGTCCTTCGCGAAAGCGTCGTCGACGACGCAGTTGAGACTGGCGAGGCCAACTGCGGTAGCGGCGCGGTAGCGGCGTTCGCCGCTGACGAGGACGTAGTCGACGTTCCCGACCTTGTCGGCGTGGTCGGGCCACAGCTTCAGGTAGGCGATGCGGCTGACCACGGGGCACGGCTGGTTCTGCCGTCGTTGGAGGCTCTTCCCGAAGTCGATCAGGTCGTCTTCGGTGCCGAAGTCTTCTCGTGGGTTGACCAGGTTCGGGGCGAGCCTGGTGACAGGTACTCGGTACAGCCGGCCGTCGGCCCGGGTGTCCGGTACTGACGTAGTGTCGTCGTCGCCGAAGAAGTCATCGAATTCGTCGCGGGCCATTACCGTGCCCCTGCGTACTTCTGGCGACGCAGCTGGTGCTCGAGAGCAAGGGCTACGAAGTCCTGCTTGGCCTTGGTCGAGGCGTGGTTGGGCTCGTACTGGGTGCAGAAGCGGCCGTTGATGATGCCTCGGGCGTGCTGCTTGTAGTGGCGGATGTTGGTGTTGTACAAGTCCCATCCGCGTCGCTTCACCATGCTGATGGTGCGGTCGCGGTCTGCTGTGCCGTCCCTGGGGTCCCAGTTGTTGATGAGTACGCCGTAGGGAATCTGCCGCGGGATGAGGACGCGCTCGATGGTGACCTTCGTGGGTGTGAAGGCGGCCCCTTCGGCTTCGAGGGGGACGATGACGTCGTCGGCCACGTCGAGGATGGCTCGCAGGGCGTCGCCTACAGCGCCGTCGCCGAGCGGGTCGATGGACTCGTCGTCGTCGTCGTCGTCTTCGTTGAGGGGCATAAAGCCGGGGGTGTCCACGAGGATGTGGTCGGCCTTGGCTCGCCGCAGGCGACGGAGTTGCTCGATGTTGCGGACGCTGGCGTTGACGACGCGGAAGGGGACTTCGCGACCGGCTGCCCGGACCTTCTCTGCGTGTTCCACGCTGGTGGCCTGGGGGTCGATCGACACGACTGCGACGGTGGGGTCCTCGCTGGTGCTGCCGGTGGTCTCGGCGAGAACTGCGCCCATGTTGGCAGTGATGAGGCTTTTGCCCACCCCGCCCTTCCTGTTCAAGAGCACGGTGATGTGAGGCATCTTGCTGTCTCCGATTACTTCCCGATGGTGCTGGTACTCCGGACGGAGGGAAGTCTCTCAGACGAGCGGATCGGAGTCGGACAAGGCCGAGGGAGAGTCGGAGCTGTTTTACGGCCGTAAAACTCGGTGCCGCGCGTTCGGCTGCCGCGGCTGTCCGGGCGCCCGGCTGGTGCTGTGCATGAGGTCAGTTTTACGGCCGTAAAACAGCCGCTGCCTTACTCGTCGTCCTCGGGCTCGGTCATCTGGTCGGGCAAGGACGGCTCGAGGAACAAGCCGCGGTAGGCGGGCTTCGGGGCCTGCGGCTGCATCTTCCTGGACTTGATGGTCTGCTGCTGGGGCAGTTCGGGCATGGCAGGTTCCATTCGTGCGGTGCTGCGGTGCATGGGTATCCCAGCCTCAGATCGCGGAAGCGATGTAGCCGTAGCGGATCCGATCGGCAATGCACTGGGCGGCGATGGCGGCGCATGCTTCCTGTGCCCAGTGCTCAGAGGTGGCCGCCTCCTCGCTTATCTCAATGCTGGCCCCGTAGACGGACCGGTCGAACCGCACCGGGATGCCTTCGCTGCAGGACCAGTCAGCTTCCCAGGTAACGGTCTTCTTTCCGCGGGCACGCCCGCGCACCCAGCGCTCGAGGGTCAGCGTGACGTCGTGCTGGGTATCATCGGGCAGGTAGACCACCGCTGTGGTCTTGTCACTGCGTTCAGTTCGGTTGCCGCCGTGCGGGCCGTACAGGTAGTGCCGGGGGTCGACGTGCAGGTCTCCTCGCATCCACCACGGGTCGTGGATGCTGCTGGTGTCCCGAGGCGCCCATACCCGCCAGCTGAAGCGTCCGTTGTCCAGTCGCAGCCCGGTCTCTCGGGATTCCCACTTCTTATGGTTGAGACGGCGTTGGATCCAGCGGCCGTGGTCCTCGGTGTGCACGTAGAGGGCGCCAAGCGGTCCGAGGCTGATGTGGGCAGCGAAACCCTGCTCGCTCGCTGGATTGCCTACCTTGAACTGGATGCTGAGGCCGCCCAGGCCGCGGCCGATGATGAGCTGGGCACCGATAGCACTGGTGGGGCGCTCCGGCCATGGGCCGGGCTCGGGCGCCGGCAGTGGGACTGAGGTCGCGTCCTCGAGCTGTGTCGTGGTCTTAACCCCCCGAGGGCGGGTTTTGGTGAAGTGGCCCGTGTATCGCTGTCCGAGGGTCCACTCGTCGGGGTCCAGAGTTCCTTGCGGCTGAGGTCGGATGCCGCACCGGTCGCAGATCACCCACCGTGCACGGTCACGGGTTCTGTACTCAGAGTCGTATCCGTCCACGATCGGCCGGTGCCCACGCAGGCGGCAGAGGGCAATGAGCCGGGGCAGGTCGTACAGGAAGTAGCCGCGATTCAGGAGGGCCCTGGCCTGGGGTTGGTCCTTGCTGTAGTCGACGGTGAAGCGGTGCACGTCGGTCTCCTCTGGGGGGGAGGTGGGGAGTTGCAGTCCACGTTTCCGCAGGTTCGGTCGTTCGTTGCCCCTGGTCTCTGTCATGCGGCGTCGAAGGCGCGGCGGACGGGCTGGGCGCCGCCGTGCTTCCGGTCAAGGGCGGCGCGGATGCTGGCCTGGAGGCCGTCGGCGGCCTGGCCCGCGGTGAGCGCTTCGAGCGCGGCCACGGCGTCCGTGAACGCGGCCTCGGGCTCGCGGCGGTGAGGGTCAGCGAGCGCCTGGTCCTGCCGGTCGATGGCTGCTCGGACGTGGGGGTTGGTGACGGTGTCGGGCTTGTGGGCGCGGGCTGCGGCCAGGGCCCGGTGATAGCCGGGGGAGGCGGTCTCGCGGGTACGGACCGGGCCGCCGGGTGCCGGGGTCGGCTCGGCCGGGACGGGATCGACGGCCGGGGTGCCGGTCGTCACCGCCCCCACGGGCAGGATGCGGATGGACCGGACGACGACCGTGCCGACCTTGTCGTTGATCTGCTTCGCGAGCTGGCCGCCGAGGATCCGGAGCTGGGCGGCGTAGGCGTGGGAGCCGGGGCGGAGGTCGAGCCGACCGCGCTCGGGGTCGAAGCCGGCGGGTTCGATGTGGCCGACGTACTGGGGCACAGTTCCGCCCACCGGTCGAGAATGCTCCCGCCGGACAGGCCAATGCCCCAGCCCTGTTCGGCATTCAGTTGGCCGAGAAGGGCGCCGAAGCCGACCGGGTCGCGGCCGGTGCCGCGGTCTGTACGGCGGGTGCGGCGGCGCTGCTTCGG
Source organism: Streptomyces sp. NPDC052052 (assembly GCF_040680455.1). Classification (NCBI taxonomy): domain Bacteria; kingdom Bacillati; phylum Actinomycetota; class Actinomycetes; order Kitasatosporales; family Streptomycetaceae; genus Streptomyces; species Streptomyces sp. NPDC052052. The sequence goes on from NZ_JBFAWU010000028.1 coordinate 72,016, forward strand.
CTTGGCTGCCGGTGCCGTGGGGGCGGTGGCTTTGTACGCGGCAAGGGCCTGGCGGGCGAGGTCGCGGCCGGACCCGGTGGGCTGCTCGGTCATGCCCAGCTCTCCTCTCGGGAGTCCATGCGGACGGCGTAGGTGCACAGGCGCACCCCGTACAGGTCGAGGGCGTCGTCGGGGTCGGTGGCGTAGTGGTGGGCGACCTCGGGCCACAGGTTCCAGTCGGTGCGGGCGCGGAGGCGGTCTTCGTCGGTCCGTTCCGGCTGCTGCTGGGCGGGGATGGCGGCGAAGAGGGCGGCGAGGCGGGCGGCTTCCTTGCCCGCGGTGCTGTCCTCCCACGCAACGAACTGCACCTCGTCGACCTCCACGACGGTGGGCTCCTGGTCCTCGAGGACGCTGTCGGTCGCGGTACGGAGAGCGGCGGCAATGAGGCGGTGCGGGCGGTCCGGCTGCCAGGCGTACCCGGCAGCGTGCTGGTGCCCGGTCTCGGCGGCGAACCGGACGGCCTGGTCGTCGGTCCACTGCTGCTCGCCCATGTCGGCGCACACCCACCGCAGCTGGTCGTGGGTGGCTTTGCGGGTCCAGGGGACGTGCCGGCGGATGGTGCGGGCGAGTTTGTCGCCAAGCTGCATACCGGCGGCAGTGATGGTCGCGCCGAGGATGGTGGCCCGCTTCTTGTCGCTGCCTGCTTGTGCCGGGATCTTCGAGGAGGAGGTGGGAGCGGTCTTGTTCGGCCGCTCTGCGGTAGTAGTTACACCCCCCACCATCTGAACCTGACTCTCTTCATCAGCTGAGGTAAGGGAAGGGGTCGCAAGAGATCGTTTAGCCGGGTTGTCCACAGGTCCCGAAGAGGCGTTATCCACAGGGCGGTCGGGGGCGGCCGTGGGGCGGGTGTCGGGCATCTGCCGATAGTCGCGAACGATGCGCGCCCCGTACCCGGTGCCGATGATCTGGTGGCCGAGGGCGTGGTCGTACACGGCGGGGATGATAGCGGCGTACACGGTGGCGGTGGCCGCGTATCCGCCGAGCCCGTGGGTGCGGCGGACGTTGCGGCGGGTACCGCGCTCTGCCCAGGCGAGGGAGCCGAGCTGGCGCAGGTACTTCACGTGCCGGGCGACGTTGGACCGGTGGATGTTGAGGCGGACGGCGGTGCCTTCGAGGTCGTACCGGACGTGCCCGGTCGAGTAGTCCATCCGCTTCGCGAGGTCGCGGGCGACGGCAAGGGTGGTCTGGTTGGCCTTCGGGTGGAGGCCGGCCGCGATGAGCCACTCCACCGAGCGGAGCCAGTTCCGGGGTCCGGTGTGCCGGGAGGCGGTGGTGTCGACCTCCATGTGGTTGGCACTGACGGGCGCCCAAGTAGCAGTTTCGGGGCACTGCGTGCCGACTTCTGGGGTGGACTTTTGCCGCGAATCGCCCATCTGGGCGCGCTCAAGCTGACAAGCAGGGGTGCGGTACTGCACTATGTAGCTGCCTTCCTTGGTTGATGGAAATGCAGAAGCCCGTCTCGACGGGTGGTGGTTCGCCAGAACCTGTTGTTCGCTCGACCTGCTCGGCCCCGGTCGCCAAACCGGATCTGAGAGTCGGGCCTTAGCTCGGTCGCCAAACCGAGCCGTAGGAAGTGGCCGCGCACGATGCGCCAACATCAGCGGCCAGCGGTAGAGGAAGTGCCCCCGCCAAGGGGCCAAGGACCTCCCGCCTAGGAAGTCACTACGTCATCTGATCCCCCTTGCTGGGCGAGGTCTGCTCCTGCGCCTGCTCGGCGAGGAAGTCATTACGGAACCCGCCCCGTTCGGCGACGCGCAGCATGTCCTGCGTCCAGTTGCTCGGGCCCGTGGCCTGATCCCAGGTCTCGTTCCACCCGGGCCGGTAGGCGGGGTGGTGACGCCACATGCGCGTGAAGAAGCGCATCGTGGAGCAGGGGAAGCCGTTCGAGCCGTGGCAGGTGAAGCAGCGAGCCCAGCTCTTGCCGTCTTTGCCGACGTACGTGGCGTGCTGCGTGACGGCCATCCGGAGAGAGAGGACTCGATCCACGGCCTGATCCCGGGCGGGGCCGGCCGGAAGTTCCTTGGCGGCGGTCAGCTCTTCCTGGAGTCGCGCGTACACGAAGTCCTCGGCGTAGAACTCCCAGCCGAAGTCCGGGTCGGTCTTGCGCAGGTACTGGGCGGGGTGTTCGCCCTGGGCGCTCATGCGCTGGTGTGGGTAGTGGTGACAGGGCTCCTGCGCTGCGTCGGCGGTGTGATGTTCACGCCGGTCTGCGAGGTCCCACTGTCCGTATCCCCGGGAGGCCGGGTACGCTTCGCCATAGAACTGGCACCTTCATTCTCGCGAGTGTGGTGTCGGTCGGCCCCCGCACCAGATGCGGCAAACATCTGGAGAACTGCGGGGGCTTTCCTGTTGTCTTGGTGGCCCCGTCCGACCGGACCCATTCCTGAGTGGTCGTCTGGCGCCAGGCTGAGCCTACCGGTTGAACCCGCCACTTGTCCCACCCCTTGCCGAACGTGTCTTTGATCGGACTTGTCGTCAGATAGGCAGGTCGTCGCCCAGAGTGGGCTGACCTGCGGTTGTGTCCTATAAAAATGCACCTGAAATAAGGTGATCTTGCTCGGAGTGGTCGCCATCACTTCACGACGCAATCCGCAGCAGCAAAGGAATAGGGGACTCCGCGCCGGTTCGGAGGTCGAGGACCTGCCCCGACTCGCCTACCTCCTCCTCGGGTTGGGTCTCTGCCCGGCGGCCGGCCCGCCCCTTGGCCGCAGCCCGGGTGCACTTCCGGCACCGGCAGGCGTAGTTGTTGTACCGGGCCTCGCCATGCGCGAGATCCTCCACCCGGGCCTTCCTCCCCTCGGCCTTCGCGTCCGTGAGGGCCTGGCCAAACTCGCTGTCCGTGCGGGCGGCCCGCGCGGGGATGTTGCGGTGGATGCCGATGTGGTCGGCTGCGGCGCCGAGGTACATGCCGGACCGGACCGCGTCCAGGTACAGGGTGCGCAGGGCGGTGTCGAACACGGTCGGACGGCCACGGCCGCGCGTGGGGCGGGTGTTGGTCACCGGTCGCCCCCGCGGGTGGTGTGGGTGTCGTCGTCGGCGGGGTGTCGGGGTGGGTGGACGGTGCGGGACCGGGCGGCGAGGCCGGCCATGGCCGTGTACCCGGCGTCCTGCAGCTCGGCCCGGAGCCGGTCGAGGGCTTCGGGTGTCCAGCGGGGGCGTGCGGCGAGTTTCCCGGCCCGGTACCCGACGGGCAGGGCGGCGTCCCAGATCCGGCGGACGACGTCGGGGTCGATGTCGGGGAAGAGGAGCTCGGGCAGTTTCTTCGGGGCGCCGACGGCGTCGAGCATGCCCTTGGCGACGATTCCGGCGAGGTAGTCCCCGGAGGACTGGCAGCGTGCGGTGAGGGCCAGGTCGGCGGCGGCCTCGGCAGCGTCGACTGCCGGGTTGGTGGCCGGGGGGCGGGTGTCGGGTGTGGTGGTCATGCGGCGGGCTCCAGCGTGGTGGGGAGGGGCAGGGCGGGGGCAGTCGGGGTGGTGACGAGACGCAGGCGCCTGCCACCGGTGTGGGTGGCCGGGTCGGTGCCGGCGGGCCCGGTGCGGGAGGTGCTGCGCCTGCGGGGGCGGCGGGTTCGCGGGGCGGGGGTGAGGAGCGTGAGCGGGAAGCCGGGGGCGACACGGCGCTGCCTGGACCCGTCGGTGTTCGGGGCGGCGGCGATCGGCCAGAGCCCGTCCCACACGATCCGGTGATTCGCCGGGAGCAGCCCGTGGTGGACGGCGGCCAGGAGGAGTTCGTCGCGGGTCGCGGTGTCCTTGTCCAGGCCAAGGAGCGAGCACAGCGCGGAGCGGTGCCAGTTGGTGCGGCGGACGTCCATCCCAGCCCGTCGGGCCACCCTCGACTCGTACAACTCCGTGGCCAGGGCCCGCAGCACGGCCTGCTTCTGCGGCGACCGTGCCTCGGTCAACGCCTGCTCGGTCACAGCCGGAGCACTGGCCCGGCGGGCGATCAGGGCCCGGTGCCGTTCGAGGGCTATCTGCCCGCCCCACACCCCTTCCGGCTCCGCCAAGCGCACCACATCCGGGGCCCCGCCCGAACCCGGCTCCACGATCTCCGTGTTTGCGTACGCGCGGCACTCCAGCTGTACCGGGCACCATCCGCAGATGCGTTTCGCCGCCTTCTCCCGGGCGATCCGGTCCTTCTGCGGCTCCGCACCATCCCCTGTGTACGGGGCCCACGCATCCACGGACACGTCCGGGTCGCCGGCCGCGGCGCGCGGGTTGTCCGGGTCGGGGGCGCAGCCGCGGTACCGGTAGTGCGGGTGGTCGGTCAGGGCCTGCCGGGCAATCAGCGGCGTCGTCATGGTGTGTCCCCCTCCTTCGGGTTGTGGCGGATCGTGCGGGCCAGCTCGTCGTCGACGATCCGGTCGGCGGCGGCAAGGACCCGCTGCTCCGCGATCGCGGCGTCGATACGGCGGCGGAACGCCTGCATGTCCCGGTGCTGGGCGGCCTCGGTTAAACGGCGTGCGGCGCGCTCCCTGGTGAGAGCGCGCCGCACGGTTCGGATCTGCTGCCAGGCATACGCGCCGGCGGCCACAGCCACGGTGGTGAGCACCGCGGCGAGGACAGGAATCACGGTGCTCACCTCCTGAACGGATGTCTGGTCACGGGGCGGGCCGCGGGTCGGTGGTGGGCTGTACGTACAAGTCCCCGATCCGCTGGTACGTGTCGGCGACCAGGTGCTCGGCCGAGACGACCGCAGGGTGCTGGTCCGGCCGGTACCGGACGAACGCGGCCGGGTTACTCCCCGGGCGCCGGTTCCGGTACCGCAGTGCGGCAACCGCCACCACGGCGACGTTCAGCGCCAGAACGGTGTAGAGGAAGGGCATGACGACGTTGCCCACGGCGGGGCCTCCTTCAGAGGTGAGTTGGCCCCGCGGTGGGGTCAGGCAGAGGAACTAGGCGGCGGTCGCCAGGTTGCGATCCTGAGCGGTGTGGACGATGGCCCGCAGCCGGGACCCGATCCAGGCTCCGACCTGCGGAGAGACAGCGTTCCCGAACCCGTCCACCTGGTTCCGGGCGGAACCCCAGACGATGAACTTCCCCTTGTGGTTGGCGAAGTCGACGTCGAAGCCGCAACCGCGGCCGACCTCGGGCGCCTTCATCATCCGGAAGAAGCAGTTCTCCAGCGGCAGGTCCGAGAGCGCGGCCCGCCACTGGGCGGCGAGCTGAGCCTCGAATGCGCTCCGGTCGATCGTGCCCGCGGCCGTGAGCAGCCCCGGGATCTGGTCCGACGTGAACGTCGGCATCGCCTCACCGTGCACCGTCGGCAGGGTGTTCTTCCGGAACGGGACGATGCCGGAGGACACCACAGCAAGGGTCTCCGAACCGACCTGGGTCGGCAGAGGCTCGTCGGCACCACGCGGGACGCCCTGGTAGTTGTCCACCGCCAACGCCATCGACGGCGTCCACAGCGGTTGCGTGACCGGGCCCGTCGACAGGATCGAGGTCTCCTGCTGGCTCGTCTGCGTCGACATCGGCTGCCACGGATGCCGCTCCGAGCCGTGCACGGCCTTCGCCGGCATCAGCACCGCGGGGAAGTCGGCGAACCGCTGGCGGCAGCGCTCCGCGCGAGCCATGGTCGCGGCGGCAAGCGGCCCAGTCGTGCCGTCCTTGAACGTCTTCACCGGCTTGTCGCCGATCCGGGTCCCGAGGTCAGTCAGGTCGAGCGCAGCCAACGACGGCGTCATCGGCGGAACCACCGGAGTCCGGCACGACGGGCACCGATACTCGTACTGCTTGCCGTACCGCACCGACCCGGTGGGTGGGATGCCCGTCTTCCACGTCCAGACTGCCTCGACGTCCTTGTCGCAGCGGTGGCAACGCGACACCGGCCGGTGGTCCAGGTCCGGGGCGGGCAGGGACCTGTCCCAGAACGCCCAGTAGGCCCGGTCCCGTGACTGCGGGACTCCGAAGAACTGGCTGTTGAGGTACAGCACCTTGTGGTTGTAGTTGATCAGGTCGAACTGCTTCAGCCACCACCGGTAAGTACTGCCGTCTCCGACCTTCGGCCGGCCAGGGATCGCGGGACCCCAAGAGGTGAGCTCCGTCGTGCACTCAACGAGGATCAGCCGCGGACGGTGCTGGGCGGCGTAGTGCAAGACGCAATTCGCGGTGGCCCGGTCCCGCTCGGACTTCGTGACACGGGCCTCGTAGTCGGGGTCCTCCAGATCGAAGAGGGTCGCGCCCTGCTCGTAGGCCTTGACCGTGTTGGCCTGCGAGTGGTTGACGCAACTGACGCCCGCGACCAACAGATCCGCGGCGGGAAGATCCCGGGCGGAGTGGTAATCCGCCGCCTCCGGGTCGACGAGGTCGGCGATCCAGTGCTCTGCATCCGGGTGGTTTGCCTCGTGAACCTCGACCTTGTAGCTGTTGTGGTTCGCGGCCATGATCGTGGTGAATCCGGCCATCTCGATACCGCGGGTCAGGCCGCCGAAGCCGGAGAACAGGTCGACCGCAACCAGGTCGTCGTGACGGAACCGGCGACGCCGCACGGCCGGCCGATGCGTGGCGGTCCGGGCCTTCTTTTTCGAGGCAGTAGACATCAGGCGGCGCTCCTCTCTGTGCCGTTCAGCTCGGCCTGGCGGGCCTTCTCCTTCAGCTCCGTGATGCGGGCGGTCACCATCTCGCCGAACTTGACCATCCCTCCGAGCGGCCCATCGACCTCACGCATCACCACGTTGCGACGACCGGCCTCGGCCATGTCCTTCGTCAGCTCGGTCGAGTCGTTCCAGTGCCGCTGCACCTGCGCCAGCAGCTGGTCCACGGGGTCCGGTCCGGCAGCGGGATCGGTGTTGTGCTTGTCGCCTCCCTGGGCGTTCTGCTGTCGGGCCTGGTGCTGGACGAAGGAGATGAGGTCGCCGAGGGTGGTGGGCGACCCGTCCATGCCGGGAACAAGGAGGCCGAGCTGGTTACTCTGCTCCATGCGCAGACGCAGGGCGCGGATGCCATCCGGGTCCGTAGCGGGGTCCTTCACCCGTGCGGCAGCCCCCATCAGCCGGATCAGGGTTCCCAGCGAGGTGGCCTGCCGGGACAGGTCCAGCACGGCCGCCCCGAGAAGTCCGCGGCCCTCGGCGTCGGCAAGGAGGTTGAGGAGCTGCTGAGGTGTCTGCTCCGGGTCTACGGCCAGGCGCGCGTAGTCCATGACGCCCAGGGCGTTGCCCTCACCGTCATCAAGCCACTGAGCGATCGTCTGCCCGAAGGAGAAGTCCGGCTTGTCGTGCAGGGACCCGACCTCGATCGTCGGGTACCGGGACTTATCGACGGACATGACGTGCGACTGATCCAGGGCTCCCACGAGGTCGAACTCGTAGTCGATGCCATCCCGCTGGTCGAGCTTCATCCCGACCTTCGTCGGCTCCTTCTTTCCCCGGTCGTTCTCCTGGATGACCCACTCGGTCTTCACCCGCATCGTCGTGATGACGTGCCCGGGGTAGGACAGGATCGCGTCAAGCATGTCCAGCAGCAGCGGGGAGACGTCCTTCCACCCGGTGGTGAAGGCGTTCTTCGAGCTGGAGTTCTTCGTCTTCTGGTCGACCTGCGCGAGGGCACCACCGCGGCCAGACCAGAAGTGCGTCAGGGAGTCGATGACGACGACGTCAATCCCGCGTGCTGCAGCAACGGCCAGTGCCCGGATCAGGGCCTGCGGCTCGAAGCTGGGAAGCTTCATCGTCTTGAACGTGAACAGGCCGGCGTACTTCGATGCGGAACCCCGCTCGGTGTCAATGACCCCAAGTGTTCCGCCCTCGGGAAGGAGCCCGGTTCCGATGCTCAGCGCGGTGTAAGTCTTGCCTGACCCGGACGGTCCGGTGAGGGCGATCCGGGCCTTCTCTGCGGCGCGTACGGCGTCCTCAAAGTCGAGTCCGTCGAGCTGGTTGAGGGTGTGCGAGGTCCGGCCCGCCGCCATGTTGCTGGCGGGGGCCCCGTTGGCCGTGGCCATGAGGTCTCCTATGGGGTTGTCCTGTGGGGGCGGTGCGGCGGCCCGGTTGTCGGCGCCCAGGCCGCCCCGCCCGCCGGCCTACTTGGCCTGAGCGGCCTCAGAGATTCGGTACTTGCGCATCAGGTACGCGGACGCGACCCGGGCCGGCGTGACCGTCCACCCGTACTCGGCGGACTTCTGCTCGGCGAGGTCCTTCACCTGCTGCAGCAGGTCGGCGTCCGGGCGGACGTTCAGGTTGCCCTTCTCGGCGCCGGAGTTGCGGCGGGAGCGGATCGGGGCGTCTGGCACGAACTCGCCGGCCACGAACTTCCGGAACGCCTCGGTGACGTCCGCGGTCAGCGTGGTGCCCTTCGCCTCCGCCTTGGCCTTGAGGGATTCGCGGATCTCCTTGTTCATGAAGATCGCAAGGTTCGGGTTGGTGTCGGCGTTCTCTTCGGTGCGGCGCAGCAGGCCCCACCCGTTCGGGGCGAGGACCTCGTCGACTGCGGCCGCCAGGTCGGGGGAGCCGGCCTCGGTGAGCTTCGCGCTGGCGGCGGCGAGCCGGGCGCGGATCGTGCGGGCGGGGCTGGTGGGGGTGCGGGCCACGGTGGTGGGTCCTTTCGGCGGGCGCCGATCGGACCGTCGGGTCGTCGGGCGCGTGGTGGGGGCGTTGACCACGCCAGTGTCCTCCCTTTTCTATTGCAGGCGCCATGGGGTATGGCCTGCGGGTTTTCCGGGGGTGGTGCGTCCCGGTGGAACCAGCATACGCATAACCTCTTGCTAGTGCAATGGGTTACGGCTACTGTGGGGACCACACCGCACCAAGGGGGACACCGTGAAGCACACCGCGAAGCAGCCGACCACCCGCACACTGGCCGACCTCTACCGGGCCCTCGACCGCCAGAACGCCATCACCATCACCTACGTAGACGCCGACGGCACGGAGACGGTCCGAACCGTGGAGCCATGGGACATCCGCACCACCAAGTCCGGCCGCATCCAGCTCCGCGCCGGCTGCCGCCTCCGCGGCGACGCCCGCTCCTTCTACGTGGACCAGATCAAGGCGTACTCGCTGCATCGGATCGGCTTCGTCCTCGACCGACCGGAGGCAACAACCCCCGCCGGACACGTCATCGTGGTCCGTAGCCCCGCACAGCTCATCGCCCGTGAACTCGGCCGCGACTACCTCCCGCGCGTCACCCGCACCGACACCACCCTCGCCGCCTAGGAGCTCCATATGGGCAAGCCTGTGACGATCCACCCGAAGTGCAACTCCAGCCGCCCCTGCGTCACACCGCCCACCTGGAAGGTGCGACAGAAGGGTGACTCGCTGGAAAGGAACTGGCTGTTTACCTGTGGCCGTCATCTTCACCAGGTAGCCATCGCCGATGCGCTGGATGCAGGAGTGGAACTGGACCTGGTCCGGATCCGATCTGACGAGTAGAACGCAGAAGGCCACCGCCCTGACGGGCGGTGGCCTTTCAAGTCATAGTGAACGCGCACACGCAGTGTATCCCGCCGACTCGCCGCGCTACCAGCGAACTTCACAACCAGGACACTGACCCCATGGACCGAGACGCGCACCAGCCGACCCTCGTCGACACCCCGACCGGCTACCGGCACCGGTACTGCCGACGCTGCGGACGCCCTCTCACCCGACCCGAGTCACGCATGAACGGCTACGGCGAGACCTGCGACCCCAACCGACACCCCCAGCCGGCGCCCGAGCACCACGTCGACCAGGACCCGCTCCCCGGAACCTGACCCCCTGTCACGCTCCGCGCACCCGCGACCATACAAGTAGGGCTTGCGCCGCTAACCCCCTGACGTGATAACGCGCGCACGATCCGACAAAACCGCAGGTCAGAAGCGACTTGCGCGGCTAACCCCCCGCTGCTCCAAAGTGCTGCCACACGCCACACACCCCGTGTGGCACAAGCACCGAAGGACACCCATGAGCAAGCGCACCACAGCCCGACAGCAGCGCGCGAAGCAGGAAGAAGAGTCCCGGCCGGACATCGAGTTCAGGGCCCGCAGCTTCCACGTCCGCGTAGGCAAGATCCCGTGGAAGGTCATCACCATGCTCGCGACCGCCGCCGTCACGAAGCTGGCCATCAGTCACTTCTCGCTGCTTTGACCTGACAAAAGGGGGTGGCCCTGCGGAACGTGCGAAGTGACCGCAGGGCCATCCCAGGGGCACCGTCCTGTCCAGGCACCCACGCCCGACCGTACGACCATCAGCAGTCCCCCGCCCGGTCAGTTACTCCGGCCGGGCGCGGGACACGGTCAAAGTCGCCCTCCTGCGCCGGGCCGCCCGACCCTTCCGCGAAGCTGCCGCACAATCAGCGCACCCGCACACCGAGTTCGTGTACCCCGACTCACACCCATGCCGCACCGGCCCCGGCGGACGCCCCAAAGGAACAACCGGGCGCTCCGCCGCCTCACGCTCGGCCCGCACCCTGCGCACCTCCTCCTCCGCCTCCGGAATCAGCGCCCGCCGCAACCCCTCCAACCGGGCCGGCAACGGCTCCCACCCCGGAGCCCCCGCCATCGCCCCATTCAACTGCCGCACACCCCGCACATACGACGCCCCCAACGACTGCGCACTCAACGGAATCCCCGGCGGCTCCCCCCGATTCGAAGCCGCCACCGACACCCACAACGCCGTCGCCGCCCCCTCCAGCGAGTACACCAACCGCTCCCGCACCTCCAACCACCGACGCAGCGCCACCCGCGTCCCCTCCTGCAGCGGCAACAGCACCTCCACCGGCTCCAAATGAGCCCCGTTCTGCTGCCGGCGCCGCACCCGCACCGACTCCAACCCCTCCCCCAGATCCGCCACCCGCATCGCCGCCAGCTCACCCAGCCGCGACCGCGTATCCAGCACCACAGCCGTCACCGCCAGCAACCGAACCCGGTAATCCGCGTTCACCTGCTTGGACTGCCCGTCATGACCGACCGGGACCTGCCCCGCCAAGTCCACCAAGAACCGGAACAGCTTCAGCTCCTGCACAGGAGTCGTCGTAGCCCGCGCGTCCGGGGCTGTCACCACCGGCAGTCGAACATCCTTGCCCGGCAACACGACCCCGGCCAGAAGCGCAAGGCAGTCGCGAACCACCCGCTGCGTCGCCACAGGCAGAGGAACACCCCGATCCCGTGCGCGAGCACGCAGCTCGCCGGCCACCGCCAACTCCCAGAACGCTTCCAAGACCTGCCACGTGAACAGCTTCCGGGCCACCCGCCCCACCGGGCCGACGACCTCCGTCTGCTGCACCGCCCGGTCCATCATCCCGACGACCATCCACAGCTGATCCGCGCGCTGGCGGGACACCTGGATCAGCACACCGCCCGCCCCCGGCACCCGCTGCCGACCATCCCACCGGGCCGGATCCCGCGGCGCGATCCGCTCGACCAGAGCAGCCAACTGCCGCACGGACGACGCGCTGTACGGCTTTGAGGTCACCCTTGCTCCTCTGCTGCGGCGCGGCGCTTCGCCTGCACCTTCAGCCATGGATTCTCCGCCCTGGACTGGGCGCGGTCCAGGTATTCACGCTTCACCACCGCCGAGCCCGCCTTCCACCGGCCCTGCTTCGTCGGGTCACCGCCGGCGTCCGCGATGGCCTGGGCGCCACCGCGGCGTAGCCCGTGTGCGGTGATCTGCTGCCAGTTCTTTGCCCCGGCCTTGTGGGCCCGGCTGCGGACCCAGTCGTTGATGGCGTCACCGGTGACGTAGTCGCCCCGCTCCGTGGCGGCGGCCCGGTTCTGCAGGGTGCCGCGGGAGGTGAGGGCCCGGAAGAACGCCCCTTCGCGGACGCCGAGGTAGTGGAGGGCGGTGAGCCAGTCCCGTACGGCCGCCACGGGGTCGAGGAGCGGGTCGTCGTCGGCTGGGATGTCGGTGTGCTCGCCCTTGGCTTCCTGGTCGGTCTTGGACGACCGGATGTGGAGGGTGACGAAGTCGTTGTCGACTGCGACATCGGCAATGGACAGGTCAGCGAGTTCAATGCGGCGGTTGAGGGCTCCGCGGCCGAGGAGGAGCATGCACCGGTCGCGAAGCCCTGCCGGGGTGCGCAGGTCGCACGTGGCGACCATGGCCCGCAGCAGTTCGTCGGTGACCGGGGGCGCCTTACGGACGGCAGTGCGCTTCGCCCACGCCTTCTTGTACTCGTTGAGCATGCCCCGGGCCTGTCTCGTGCCGGGCTTTTTGTCCTCGGGCATCCAGGTGCGGATGGCGGACATGGCGGCGTTGATGGCGTTCGGGGACCGGCCGAGCTCGATGAGGTGGGCGACGTACTCGACGTACGTGGCGGTGGTGCACGGGCGGGCAACACGACCCTGCTCCGTACACCACCGTTCGAAAATGCCGCGCTGGGCCTTGTAGTTGACGCTGGTGTTCTTCGGCGCGGAGTGCTTCTCCAGCCGCACCTTGGTCCGCTCGGAGACGTACAGGTCGCGTTCGGTGTAGGTGGGGGCGTCGGCCTCGGTGGGCAGGCCCTCGCCGGGCATGAGGATCGTGTGCCGGTCCACCAACGGGCGTGCGGCCGGGCGCGGTTCGACTACGGCGGGCAGGTGGCCGTCGTCCACCAGCTCGGCGTCGACCACCTCCACGTCGCGCTCTGTCATTCCGCCCACTCCGCAGAGTCTGCGGGACTGCTCTTCCAGTTCCGTCGCTCTTCGTCCAGAAGCTTTCGGTACTCCTCCGGGTGAGCGTCGATGAGCCGCTGGATCGCCGCGTCTCCGGCCGTATTCCGCTGCTGCTTGTTGCGCTCCTGGTTGACCTTGCCCTCGTAAACCCACACCTCATGCTGCTCGCGCTTTAGCCGCTTGGTCTCCATCAAGCGGGTGCGCACCAGATGCTCTCTACGGGCCAGCTTGTTCCGCTGCTCTACCGCTTGCGGCTCCTGTACCCCGCGTACCTTGTCGAGACCGGACTGCACAGTGCCCAGGATCAGCTTGAGAGCATCGTCCCAGCGCCGGAGGACAGACGGCGCGCGCAGGGCGGCTGCCGTCGGCGGATCCACCACGCTGCGGGTTTCGGCGAACACCAGCTGAACGAACTCCTCGTCCGGCAGAGCGCGCACACGGTTCACTTCCTGCTCGTCGTAGTCCTCTGCCGCCGTCGGGCGCATAGTCAGATGCCACTGTCCGCACATGCAGAGGTATGGCCCCAGCTTCACGCCAGAGGTCGCGGCTCCGGCGAACGCCTCGCTCCTGGATGCGTAGCTTCTCTTCTTCGGGGTGGGGCAGACCGACGACACGTAGATCCCTTCTCAGGCAAGCACTGACGTACAAGGGAAATTATAGGTGGGTGATCTCGAATCGTTCCGTCTGGCTTCTCTGGTGTCGATCCGGGTAGGCGGCCATAGCGCGCAGGCGAGCCGGGTCATCCCAGGAAGAAGAGGCGCGAGAAGGCGTAGGCGCCGCGAGCCTTGAACACCACGAAGCGCGGTCCCGCACCCTCGCCAAAGGGACTGCTTCTGCGGAACCGCGCTCTCGAACCAGTTGGAGCCAGCCTCAGGAGAAGCGGACGCCTCTACGGTAGGGCGCCGCATGCTCTGCGCGCCAGGTGTGGCGGGTGAGTTGGGACGATGATGTACCAATCCCCCTGCTCGTCAACCTCCCTGCATCTAACGTGAGTTAACGGCTGACAGACGAGTCGGGGTGCTGTACCGTCTCTCACGTAAGGCCAACGTTCATCCTCGTTAGTTGTAACGGGAGCACTGATGAAGATCACCGTCACGATCGACCAACCCACTGGAGACTTCCAGGACCGCCTCCTGGCCCTCCTTGCCGAGCACGCTGCCACCGTCGAACTGGACGCAACGTGGACCGTGGAGCGAGCGGAGAGCTACTACCGGTGCCTCCCGGCCCGAGCCCGACGCATCGTCAGGGAAGCCGTAACCCGCGACGGGTACGTGCCCGCCGACGAACTCCGCGACGACGAGAACTCCAGCCTCCGAGGACACAGCGCCGCTCTCAGCCGCGCACTGCGCCGGGGCTTCAGGCGCGGTGAGTGGCCGGAGAACATGCAGTCCCCCATCGAGGCCCAGGGGCCGGGCTTCGGCAAGGTCGTCGGCTACCGCATGCCGGACGACCTCGTGCAGATCTTCCACACCGCCATCAAGAAGACCGACGACTCCGGCCCTTTCGACCCGCGCGACATCAACGAGGCCGTCGACTCGTTCCAGGCGCTCGGAGACGCGATCAACAGCCCCATCCCCAAGAAGTCCGCCACCGAGAAGTGAGGACGCAATGCCCGCCAAGTTTCTTACGCAGCACTGCACCATCAACTGGCACGGCACCGACGACGACACCCCGCCCGGCCACACCACCGCCATCGGCACCGACGCGTTCGGCGTCGCCTACCTGTGGCTGTTCAAGGGCGACCAGCCCACTGACGACGCGTTCATCGGCTCCATCCTGATCCCTGACCAGGCCGGACAGATGCCGGTCGCGTACGGGCCTGGGGGCGGGCTTGTTGGAGATGCCTCCGACGCCAAGGCCGCGCTCGCCCGGCTCGCCGACCGCGCCACCGAGAAGTGAGGACCACGACCATGCTCACCGCACGCCTGTCTCACGTGGAATACGCCACCGCCGAGGAAATCGGCGAGGACAATGTCAGCTGGATGGCAGAGTTGGTCGGGCTGCCGAACTGGCCGGCCGACCGAGACTTCGCAATCGTCTGCGTCACCACCAGCGAAGGCCCGGTCGGCTACCTCGCCGAAGACACCAACTACGCCCGCATGCTGGAAGAAGCCCACACCATGGGACTTCCCTTGAACCTCTCCGACGAGGTCACCAAAGAGAAACTCCCGATCAACCGCCCTGGCTGGCCTGGGGACTGGATCGGGATTGCCCCCACCACCGAGCAGTGAGGACCACGACCATGGCCGACACCAACTTCACCTCCCTACCGGAGGCTCCCCCGGGATTCATCTGGGTGGACGGAGCCTCATGTGTTCGAGTCGCCGACATCCAAGCCGTACGGGACGAGTTCCTGTCGGTCTCAGTGTTCGTCCGCGGGTGGGAGGAGCCCATCGAGATCGGCACCCCGGGTGGCACGGGCCCGGACGTGACAGCCGCGCTGCTTGACCGCATGCGCGCCGCCGACCGCACCGACGAGAAGTGAACCAGACAGCACTGGTGCCCCGCCTGAGGTAAGCAGGCGGGGCACCGTCGCGTCAGCCTACGGCAGCCCCTCGTCGGAGGACGCAAGGGTGCGGGTGTGCGCGTACGTCCGTACCCGTACCCCTGGTTCGCCTGGCCCGCCATGGTGCGGACGGGCCCGACGTCGCCCACCACTCACCCAGTTCCGCGACCGCAGCCAAGGCGGTCTCCTCGTCGCCGGCCACCACCTCCACCACGACCAGGCCCGGCTCGGACACATGCACAGCATCGATCGGTCTCACACCCGTACAAGGGCCGGGGGCTAAGACCGGTTCCGCTGCTGCGGGTTGTTCACCCGGACGAGCAGAGGCGACCGAGAGGGCTGAGCCCAGGCGGAGCGCTCACGCGAGCAAGATCACCTTATTTTTGGTGCATTTCTATAGGACACCACCGCAGGTCAGAGCTGCGTGATCACGAGGTTCCTCCAATACGGCCTCGTGGCCACATCGGTGACCGACCCGTTCGACAGGCCCAGGTACCCGTACCGGGGGTCGGACGCCATGATGCCGACGACGCCGAGCCCGGTGAGGCGTGCGACCTGGGAGCGCCGGTAGACAGGCCAGCAGAAGACGGGCTTCCCGCGGGCGACGACCTGCTGGATCCGGGTGTCGGTGAACGTGGTCTGGACACCCCAGTAGTCGACCATGGAGTCCTTGCCGTCCATCGTGGCGTCCGTCGTGCCCGAGTCCAGGTAGACCCAGGTCCGGTACCCGGCCGCTTTCGCCCACGGCAGCGACGCCGTCCCGATGTGGGCCTTCCAGACCACCGAACGCGGGGCGTGCGGGTAGTACGTCGACAGGAGGTTCTCCAGGGGGACGACGGCGTCGTTGCCCTTGGCCTCCAGCAGGATGATGACCCGCCCGAGGAACTCATCCAGCACCTGCCTCAGGGGCACCATCGGCTGATCCGTCCACCCGGGCCCGAGCATGACGCGGCCGTTGGTCAGGACCTGCTGCCCGATCTCCTCCGTCGTGTACGTGTTCACGTTGCCGGTGCGGTACGTGGTGCGGTCCATCGTCATGTCATGGATGCACCACAGCTCACCGGACGCGTCGACGTTCACGGACACCTCGAGCGGGAAGCCCTGCGCAGCACTGGCCCGGTAGGCGGCCAGGGTGTGCTCCGGGCGGACCATGCCGCCGCCGCGGTGCGCGAAGAACCGCGGGTCGGCCGCGGTCGCGCCGGCGAAGTACTGGTCGACGGTCTGGATCGCGTTCGGCAGGTACAGGGTGGCGGCGCTCGTGGCGGCTGCGGAGACAGCTGCCGTCTGTGCGTTGTTCGCTTTCGTGGTGGCGTCCGCCGCGGCCGTGCTGATCGCGGCCGTCTGCGCGTTGCCCGCCTTCGTCGTCGCGTCTGCGGCAGCGGTGCTCACGGCCGCGGCGCGGGCGGCGTCGGCCTTCGTGGTGGCGTCGGACGCTGCGGCCGAGATTGCTGCGGACTGTGCCGAGTTCGCCTTCCCCGACGCGTCGGTAGCGGCAGCGCTGATGGCCGCGGTCTGGGCTGCGGCTGCGGCCCCCGCGGCGTCGAACGCCGATGCCGGCTGCGTGGCGGCGCTGCCCAGGCCCAGGTTGGTTCGGGCCGTTGCCGCCGATGCGAGGTCGGAGAGGTTCGACGCTTTGGCGAGTTTGTTGTCGGCGTAGGCGCGGTCACCGTGCGGGTCTGCTGCTGTGACGTGGGCGGACACGGCGGTCGTGGCGGCCCCGGCCTGGTCGGCGCCGACGTCTGCCGCGGTGAGTACGTCACTGCCCCCGGCACGGTGGCTGGCCGCATGCGCGGTCGGGGTGCGGGCATTTGTCGTGCTGGGGTCCGTGGACTTCAGGGCGATGGTGGCTCCGGCGCCGGTCGCGCCGAGTGCGGGCTGCGGGCCGGTAGCGCCGGTCGGTCCGGCAGGGCCTTGGGCGCCTTCCGGACCTGCTGGTCCTGCAGGGCCCGGCACGTACACGATGGTGGAGCCGCCGGTCGGGGCGTCCCCCAGGTCGACGCGCAGGTCGCCCATCCAGTGCGGACCAGGCGTCTCCGGGACCAGGATGTACGTCATCACCGGGGTACCGTCCAGGGACCGGCCCTCCATCACCGCCCACACCGTGTCCCCGGCCGTGGAGTCGACGAGCGCGTTCGGGACGAGTTCCGCCGACCAAGTACCGTCCGACTGCGGGCGCACAGTCACCGGGCGCACGATCTCCGCCCGCGCGTCCGCGACATACCCGACCGCCCGCTCCCCCGTGACGTCAACCAGAGTGCACGTCACCTCGGTCCGGGCCGGAGTACCGCCGATGACCTTGCCGGTGACCGTCGTCATCGCGTCTCCTCCTTGCCGGGCCCGCCACCATCGGCGGTCGTGGTCTCTCGGGTGCGGTCGGGCTGGTGGTCGGGGTGCTGGGCGGCCCACACCATCCACGTCCGCTGCACGATCAGCCCCGCGACGAACAGCAGAATCACGGTGCGGGCGTACCGCAGGACCATGGCCGGTGTGCCGTCCAGCCCCGTGATGGTGACGACGATGGTGTACAGGCCGAGGCAGCCGATCGCCCCGGTGAACAGCATGAGATGCCAGCCCATGATGGTGCGGCGCCACGGGGCGAGCAGCTGGTACGTGATGATGAACGCGGCCGCGGTGACGGCGACCAGGCCACTGGCCGCCAGGTTGAGGATCTGCGCGATGCTCACGCCGATCTCCCCTCAATGGATGCGCGGAACCGCGCTGCGAAGTGGTTCTCCTGCCGGAAATCCCGCAGGATGCCTGCCGCTTCGGACACGGCGGGCTGTCGTTCCTCGGCCTCTCGCCGGTCTGCCTGAGCCCGTCGCAGCGCGGACTCGGCAGCCTCCTGCCCCTCAGGAGAGGCAGACGGCCAGAGCAGCCACCGGAACAACCGCCTCACCGGACATCCACCTCCGTTTCCTCCTCGAACCCCATCCGTGGCAGCGCCTGCAGCGCATGCGCCGACGTCCGGGACAGCTCCAACAGCTCCTGGGTCTGGGCCCGCTCCGAAGCCCGCGCAGCTTCGGACTCGGTGTGGGCCTCTCTCCAGGTGTCGCGCTCTTTCAGCAGGTCGTCGTAGGTTCGCCGGGGCACGAGGCGCCCGGTGAGGACCATGAGGACCACGAGGGTGAGGAGAGCAACGGCACCGCCTTGGGCGACGTTGATACCCATCAGCTCAGCGGGCACGGGGCTTCTCCTCTGCGGGTAACTGCACGCGCTTCGTCGATCAGTGCGGCAGGGCGGCCTCGGGGGCCTCTGCCGGTACGGGTGCGGTGATCTGGGTGCGGTCCCACATCGCGACGACCGCGGCGGCCACGGACAGGACGACGGCCTGCTGCTCCGCGGACCAGTCCAGCCCGAAGCCGACCGCGAGAGCGACGGCGGCCTGGATGAAGCCGACGAGGGCGGCGCCGACACCGTCGGACGCCATGACGGCGAGGGTGAGACCGACTGCAGCGGCGGCGACCGCGTTGATGACAGCCTGCTGCTCACCGGACACCTCGATGCCGAACGCGGCGACGAGCTTCACGACGACAGCAACGAGTCCGAGGAGCGCAGCAGGCTCACGGCCGATGATCTTCACGAGGGTTCTCCTTGATAAGAGATGAGACGGGTGTCAGGGGTGAGTCAGGACTTCGGGACCTTGAGCGCTGCCCAGGTCTTCGGGCCGGGAATGCCGTCGGCGTCGCCCCTGAGGTCGGCCCGCGACAGCTGGAAGTCCCGGACGTTGCGCTTGTCGGCATTCGTCCAGTCCGGGCCGGGCCCGCTGGTGTAGTGCCTTCCGAACCCGAGGACAACGAGGCGGCGGCCGAGAGCGGTGATGATCGGGCTGTGCCGGCCGCCGTGGAAGAACCCCTCGCCAGGGAACGGCTCGTACTGCGGGGCCTTCGGATTCGACGCCGCACCAGGGACCTTCAGCTTCTGGCCGACACTCAGCTTGTCCGGGTTCTTGAGCCCGTTGAGCTTCACCAGGGCGGCGACGGTCGTCTCGTACGCGGTGGCGATGGCGGACAGGGTGTCGCCCTTCTTCACTGTGTACGTCGTGGTGCTCGAGGACCCGCCGGTTGACGAACCGCCGCCAGACCCAGATCCCGAGTCGGTCGACTTACCCGGGACGATGCCGGTGTCGATCGCGCCCGGATCCCAGTGGTCGTTGCCGGGGACCTGGGCGTGGGCGTAGTGGCCGCCCTTGGTCTGCCACGTCGCACGGTCCCGCCCGGCCTTGACCGCGGCAGCCGACGACGGCGGCGGGCTCCCGGCCGGCCAGAGGTCGGGGATGCCGTGGGCGCGCATCGCGGCGAGCAGCTTGCGGTAGTTCGGCTTGTCGGCCGGGTCGAAGCTCTTCGTCCACGGGGAGGCGGCGCGGCCGAGTACCTCGACCTGGATGCACGCCTTGCCCTCGCGGTTGGTGCGCCGAGAGCCGTCGTTCTTCAGTGCACGGCCACTGAGGTTCAGTGGCCCGAACTGGCCGATCCTGTCGGACACGGGGTCGTAGATGACCTGCGGCTCGGCGCCCACCCGGATGAGGTAGGCGGCGATCGATGTGAAGTAGTCGGCGCCTGCCGGGGACTCGGTGGTGTGCCAGACGGCGCGGGGCGGGTTGCCTGGGGTGTCCATGGCGCCGCCAATGGACTGGGCACCGAAGAGAACGGCACCGTCGATGTACGCAGGGCCGGATGCTCCACGAGGCAGGCCCTCGGCACTGCTGGTCTTCGCGTCCGGGTCGGGCGGGTACACCCGGAACTCGGGGGCGTCGACCGGGACGTACACGTCGAGGTCGCCGTCGTCACGCAGGACGCAGAACGCTCCGTCCTGGCGGGGGTGCTCCACGATGTGGCGCCCGGACGCATCGAGGCCCGCGATCGCGCGGACTTCGTCGACATGCGCCTGATCGACGGTGCCGAGATAGGTGGTGATCGAGTTGAGGATGCCAGGGTCTACGCGGTCGACCGCGACGTGGAAGAGGGTCACAGGAGGACTCCGTCTCGGCGGGGCTGGATAAGGTCGATCTGGTCACGTAGGGCCAGGTAGGTGGATAGGCGGAGCCGGCCGTCGCCGTGGTCTCCCCAGGAAGCGCCCCAGGACTGGCGGAAGCGCAGGACGGTGTGGTCGGGGATCAGCGCCCCGTCCTGGACGGCGACGTCGTCGAGGGCGGTGAGGCAGACCTCGT
Organism: Streptomyces sp. NPDC052052; assembly: GCF_040680455.1. Classification (NCBI taxonomy): domain Bacteria; kingdom Bacillati; phylum Actinomycetota; class Actinomycetes; order Kitasatosporales; family Streptomycetaceae; genus Streptomyces; species Streptomyces sp. NPDC052052. The sequence goes on from NZ_JBFAWU010000028.1 coordinate 92,280, forward strand.
GTCCGCCCTCGATCGGGGAGGTGGCCCAGTCGGGGTCGGCGTCGATGAACCCGTCCGGGCCCGGGTCCGAGAAGCCGCTGAACCACGGCATGCCCATCAGGACGGGGCCGGACTGCAGGAGCGTGCACAGCTCTTCAGCGGTGGTGGCGTGCCCGTACTGATCGATGAGGCCGCGCGCCCGCATGGCCTTGGCGACACCGAGACCGGACGACCCGACGTCCTGCGTGGGCCAGGCCATATCTGACCACTGGTCGCAGCTGGTGGCGTCGGCGTACAGGCCGATCGCGAAGTGCTCGGCCTCGGCGGCATCGGCTGTGTTCAGGGAGGCGGCGTAGGCCTGTTCGGGGGTGAGGAGGATCGACAGGAGCGCGGTGGCCGCGTTGCCGGTGCACGACGACAAGGCGTCGACATCGGCCTCGAGGCCGTACGACTGTGCGGTGTGAATGCCCTGGGACAGGAGGTTGGTCTGGTCGAGGACGGGGATCCGCGGCTCCCACGCCGTGGCGCGGAGCGGCTGCCCGTCGTACGGGCGCCGGTACGCGAGGCTGCGCGGGTCCAGCACCTGGTGTCTGCCCAGGTGCGGGGCCGCGTCGTACGTACGGATCGTGAGATCGGTGGGCATTCGCCCGTTCTCCTGCACTGTCCCCGCGCCCAGAGCTGATGGCTGGTGTGCTGCGCCGGCCGGAGCCGGGTGGCAGTCCCTCGGGGGTGATGCGGGGCGGAGGGTCGCCCTATGAGTCAGCGTACGGGTGTGCGGGTCCGGTGTTGCCCCTGCTCGGGGCTACGCCTCCCGGTACCAGCCGTTGATGGTGAACGTGCTGGTCGCACCAATGTTGTTGCCGCGGAGCTGAATGTCGGTGGCTCCTCGCACCTGGTCGAGTTGAGCCCCAGAACCGTCGGGCTGGATAAGGCCAACGGCGTGGCCGCCGACAGCGGAGTTGGTGCCTGCTGCGATGCCTCCGGCGTAGATGCCGAAGTACTGGCGCCGGTTCGCTGAACCGCGCCAAGGCGTGCTGGGGAGGGAGATCGTGATTCCGGTGGTGCCGGACCCGGCGGCGGAAGCGACCAGGTATGCCTGGAAGAAGACCATGGTTCCGAGCTTGTAGTACCAGCCGTCGCGGGTAGACCAGGTGGCTGTTCCGGCGTTCCCGACGGTCGGCGTGTAGGTCTCGTATGCGGTGTTCGTTACCGCGAGGCGCCCGGTGACGGAAACGTCACCTGCGATGTAGGTGTACCCGTTCCCTCCTTCAGCGAGGAGAGTGAGGGGGCCCGCGTACCACTGCTGTTCGCCGGACGGGCCGACCGCAAGGGTGATCTCAGGCGGGGTCGGCCCGTGCGTCGGCGGCTTGAGGACGAGGTATCCGAGCTGCATCTCACCGTCGGAATTGATGCCGGACTCAAGGCTGCCAGGTGTCTCTCCGCCTGTGCGGCCGGAGTAGAGGGCCATCGTGCCGTCGGGAAGCAGCGCGATGCGTTTACCGGTGGTGGCGGTTTGCACGGTGGAGCCAGTGACGGTGCCACCGGTGATGGTTGTTCCGTTGATCGTGCCGCCGGTGATGGTCTTGCCGGTGAGGGCGTCGACTGCGATGAGGTCGGCGGTGACAATGCCCGCCGTCAGGTCCGTGGTGGCGGCCTTCCGCGGCGTCCCGGACACCCCTGTGGTGGCGGCGGACGCGGCTCCGCTACTGGTCCGCGACCGGAGCTTCACGAACCATTCCGTGTACGGGAGCGGGATGGTGACCATGCCGCCCTGCGGTGACTCGATCGTGTCCCGCAGTGTCCCCTGCGACGGGGTGAACCCGGCGGTGGCTCCGACGTGGACTTCGCACCGCATCCAGTCGAGAGGGGCGGCCACGGTATTGGCGAAGGTGCCGTCCCAGGTGACGGCCAGCCCTGCGAGGGCGGGCGCGACGGTCGGGACGGACGGGGTGGGCGGCGGTGGCCCGTTGACGATGTTGACGGCGGTGGTGCCGTCGCCCTGCTGCCCGACGAGGGCGCGCAGGGATCCGCTGTCGTCGCGGACTTGCAGAGCCGCGTTGTCCAGGGACGCGGACGACAGCCGGGACTCCCGCTGGAGAGCGGCTACGTCCTTCTGCAGCTTGGCAACGATGGCGCCGAGGTCGGTCATGAGACTCCTCCGTATTTGTAAGCGTCGGCGGGCTTGAGGGTGATGACGGCCTGCGGTCCGCCAGGGGCGTCGGGCTTGATGGTCCAGCCGGTGATGCGGCGCCAGCCGACGTAGTCGACCCACGCGTTGTGGACGCGGACGTAAACGTCGTCGCCGACCTGCCAGGCTCCGAACGGGGCTGCGAGGGTGTCGCGGATGGTGATCTGGTCGACGGAGCCGAGGACT
>NZ_JBFAWU010000029.1:0-91678 GCF_040680455.1 Streptomyces sp. NPDC052052
CCCATCGAGGTGCGGCACACGGGGGTTGTCGGCGCCCCAGAGACGCCCCGCCCGTCGCGCATGCGCGACGGGCGGTTCGTCTCTGTGGAGGGGCGCTCATCCGGGGCTTCGCACGCTCAAGGTCTTGACGAAGAGTGTCACAAAACGTTCAGCTTAGAGTTCACATGTTGGAGAAAACGGCAGGAGTGAGAGAGTCCATGGAGACTCCGGGGTCGCAGACATCACTGCATCGCGCCAACCTCGAGCGGGTCGTGCGCGCGGTACGCATGGCCGGCTCGCTCACCCAGGCGGAGATCGCCCGGAGCACCGGCCTGTCGGCGGCCACCGTCTCCAACATCGTTCGCGAACTGAAGGACGGCGGCACGGTCGAGGTCACCCCCACGTCCGCGGGTGGCCGCCGGGCCCGCAGCGTCTCGCTCAGCGGCGACGCGGGCATCGTGATCGGCGTCGACTTCGGGCACACGCATCTGAGGGTGGCGGTCGGCAACCTCGCCCACCAGGTGCTGGCCGAGGAGTCCGAACCGCTCGACGTCGACGCCTCGGCCGCGGAGGGGTTCGGCCGGGCCGAGCGGCTGGTCAAACGGCTCATCGAAGCGACCGGGGTCAGCCCGGGCAAGGTCATCGGGGTCGGCCTCGGTGTTCCCGGCCCGATCGACGTGGAGTCCGGCACGCTGGGCTCCACGTCGATCCTGCCGGGCTGGACGGGCATCAACCCCGGCGAGGAGCTCGCGGCTCGCCTCGGCGTGCCGGTGTACGTCGACAACGACGCCAACCTCGGCGCGCTCGGCGAGCTGGTCTGGGGGAGCGGGCGCGGGGTCAAGGACCTCGCCTACATCAAGGTCGCCAGCGGGGTCGGCGCCGGTCTGATGATCGACGGTCACATCTACCGGGGGCCGGGCGGTACGGCCGGCGAGATCGGGCACATCACGCTCGACGAATCGGGCCCGGTGTGCCGGTGCGGCAACCGGGGATGCCTGGAGACGTTCACGGCCGCGCGGTACGTCCTGCCGCTGCTCACGCCCACGCACGGGCCCGACCTCACCATGGAACGGGTGGTCCAGCTGGCCCGCGGCGGCGATCCGGGCTGCCGCCGGGTGATCGCGGACGTCGGGCGGTACATCGGCAGTGGCGTGGCCAACCTCTGCAATCTGCTCAACCCCAGCCGGGTGGTGCTCGGTGGTTCGCTCGCCGAGGCGGGCGAGCTGGTGCTCGGCCCGATACGCGACTCGGTCTCCCGCTACGCCATTCCCAGCGCCGCCCGGCAGTTGTCGGTGCTGCCCGGGGCGCTCGGCGGCCGGGCCGAGGTGCTGGGGGCGCTGGCCCTGGTGCTGAGCGAGATGGGGGATTCGACCCTCCTGGAGAGCACGCTGTCAACCGCCCCTTCACTTAGATAAGGCATGGCACCGTTGTCGTCTCGTTAATGATTTATTACTTGACGCTGACGCCGCGGCCGCGTTGACTTCCAGTCACCTCGGCCGCACCCCTTGCGGCCGCGTCAGGGAGGCATACCCGAAGTGAATGCAACGACGCGACGCATCGTGATAGTCACAGCCGCTCTGTCCATGGCCGTCTCGCTCGCCGCCTGCGGCAAGGCGGGCGACGACGGGAACTCCGGCGGTGACGGCAAGACCATCGGTCTGCTGCTTCCGGAGAACAAGACCACGCGTTACGAGACGTTCGACCGCCCGATCATCGAGGCGAAGGTCAAGGCGCTCTGCGCCGACTGCACGATCAAGTACAACAACGCCGCACAGGACAGCGAGAACCAGAAGAAGCAGTTCGACGCGCTGGTCACCCAGGGCGTCAAGGTCATCATCCTGGACTCCGTGGACTACAAGGCCACCAAGTCCTGGGTGCAGCAGGCGGACAAGAAGGGCGTCAAGGTCGTCGCGTACGACCGACTGGCCGAGGGGCCGATCTCCGCGTACGTGTCCTACGACAACGAGAAGATCGGCCGGCTCCAGGGCGAGGCCCTGGTCAAGGCGCTCGGTGCCAAGGCCGCGGACAGCAACGTGGTGATGATCAACGGGTCGCCCACCGACCCGAACGCCCCGTTCTTCAAGAAGGGCGCCCACAGCGTCCTGGACACCCAGGTCAAGAAGGTCGTCTACGAGCAGGACATCCCGGACTGGTCGCCGGACGAGGCCAACAAGAAGATGGGCGCCGCCATCGACTCCCTGGGGAAGAACGGCTTCCAGGGCGTCTACTCGGCCAACGACGGCATGGCGGGCGGCATCATCACCGCCCTCAACAAGCAGGGCGTCAAGGTCCCCGTCGGCGGCCAGGACGCCGAACTCGCGGGCCTGCAGCGCATCCTCAAGGGCGACCAGGCCTTCACGATCTACAAGCAGATCAAGCCGGAGGCCGAGACCACCGCCGAGATCGCGGTCAAGCTCCTCAAGGGCGAGGCGTTCGACTCCCTGGCCCCGATCAAGGTCGACAGCCTCTCGGGCGAGTTCACGGGGATTCCGTCCAAGCTGTACGACGCACAGATCGTGACGAAGGAGAACGTCGCCTCCACGATCATCGCGGACCAGGTCTACAAGGCCGAGGAGATCTGCACCCCCGAGTACCAGGCGGCCTGTCAGGCAGCCGGCATCGGGTAACACCCGCACGCAGCATCCGGAAACGCCTGCCGGTCCGGCAGGCCACCAGCCGGTCCGGCCCCCGCCCCGTCCAACGCCCCGCACACAGGGGAGGGGGCCGGACTTTCCTCCTGCACCCTGCAGATCCCCGCCGGTCAGGCGGCGAAGGAGATGATTCGGATGTCCGCTGCGCCCGTGCTGGCGTTGCGCGGAATCTCCAAGCGGTTCGGCGCCGTCCAGGCGCTCACCGATGTGGACCTGGAGATTCACTCCGGCGAGGTGGTCGCCCTGGTCGGCGACAACGGCGCCGGCAAGTCGACCCTCGTCAAGACCATTTCGGGTGTCCACCCGATCGATGAAGGTGCCATCGAGTGGCAGGGCGCGCCGGTCCGGATCAACCGGCCGAACGACGCCCAGGAGCTCGGAGTCGCCACCGTCTACCAGGACCTGGCCCTCTGCGACAACCTCGACGTCGTCGCCAACCTCTTCCTCGGCAGCGAGCTGCGCAGGGCCTCCGTTCTCGACGAGATCGCGATGGAACGGCGTGCCAAGGAACTGCTCGACACCCTGTCCATCCGGATCCCGAGCGTCCGCATCCCGGTCGCCGCCCTGTCGGGAGGTCAGCGCCAAGTCGTCGCCATCGCCCGTGCGTTGATCGGCGACCCCGAGGTCGTCATCCTGGACGAACCGACCGCGGCCCTCGGCGTCGAGCAGACCGCCCAGGTTCTCGACCTCGTGGAGCGCCTGCGCGAGCGCGGCCACGGAGTCATCCTCATCAGCCACAACATGGCCGACGTACGGGCCGTCGCGGACCGGGTCGCGGTCCTCCGCCTGGGCCGCAACAACGGCTTCTTCGACGTCGCGAGCACCTCCCACGAAGAGATCATCGCCGCGATCACCGGCGCCACGGACAATGCCGTCACACGTCGTCAGGCGCGCACGGCCACAAAGGAGGTGGCGAAGTGAGCGACCTCGCCAGCACCCCCGCGACCCCCGCCGAGCAGCCCGCCCCCGAGCCGTCGGCGGCACCCGCACCCGCGGTCGACCCACGGCTCCTGATACGTGAGGAGGGCTTCGCCGGCTACTGGTCGGAGTTCGTCCGGAAGGTGCGCGGCGGCGAACTCGGCTCGCTGCCCGTCCTGGTGGGGCTGATCGTCATCGCGATCGTCTTCCAGTTCCAGAACAGCAACTTCCTCTCCGCGAGCTCCGTCGCCAACATCGCCGTCTACAGCTCCGGCCTCGGCATCATGGCGGTCGGCATCGTCTTCGTCCTGCTGCTCGGCGAGATCGACCTCTCGGTCGGTTCCGTCGCGGGCGTCGGCGCGGCCGTCTGGGCCGTGCTGAACGTCAATCACGGCTGGAACGAGTGGCCGGCGATCATCGTCGCGGTGCTCTGCGGGACGGCTCTCGGCGCCCTGCACGGTTTCTTCTTCGCCAAGATCGGTGTACCGGCGTTCGTCGTCACCCTGGCGGGCTTCCTCGGCTGGAGCGGCTTCCAGGAGTGGCTGATGGGCAAGGAGGGCTCGATCAACACGCCCTCCGGCAGCACCGTCGAGAACCTCACGAACTACTTCTTCGCCGACAAGGCCGCCGGTTACGGGCTCGCCCTGGTCGCCGTGCTGGCCTACGCCGCCTCCCTCCTGGTGGAGAGCAGGCGCCGCAGGGCCGCGAACCTGCCTGCCCGCCCGGTCACCGAGGTCGTGCTGCGCACCGGTGTCATCGCGGTCCTGTGCTTCGTCGTCGCGTACGTCCTGAACGAGCCCGAGGGCGCCCGCGGTCTGCCGCTGGCCCTGGTGCTGTTCCTCGCCGTGCTGGTCGTCGCGGACTTCGTCGCCAGGCGCACCACCTTCGGGCGGCAGGTCTTCGCGGTCGGCGGCAACCCGGAGGCGGCACGCCGCGCCGGTATCGATGTCGACCGGGTCCGGATCATCGTCTTCGCCCTGTCCGGCACCCTGGGCGCCTTCGGCGGCCTGTTCATCGCCAGCCTCTCCGGCGGTGCGACCAAGAGTGTCGGCGGCGGGAACACTCTGATGCTGGTCATCGCCGCGGCGGTGATCGGTGGCACCAGCCTCTTCGGCGGCCGGGGCAAGGTCTGGTCGGCGCTGCTCGGCATGATCGTGATCCAGTCGATCCAGCAGGGCCTGAACATGATCGGTATGGCCAATGCCATCCAGTACATGATCACCGGTGCGGTGCTGCTGGCCGCCGTCGTCATCGACTCGGTCTCCCGCCGCACCCAGAAGACCGCGGGCCGCGCCTGATCCTTCCCTGTGTTACCCCGTGTCCGGCGCCCCGGTCCAGGCGCCGGACACCGTCATATACGGCCGGCGGGTGGGGCAGCACACCCCGCCCGATGCCTGCGGACGGGGACGGAACATTAGACTCATCGGATCGGCACGCTCGACCAGCTCGAAACGCAAGGAGGCACGGGTGGCTCTGCTTACCCGCATCGGAGGACCGCGTGACCTGGACCGGCTCACGCCCGAGCAGCTGGACCAGCTCGCCGAAGAGATCCGGACCTTCCTCGTCGACGCCGTCTCGAAGACCGGTGGCCACCTGGGCCCGAACCTGGGTGTGGTCGAGCTGACCATCGCCCTGCACCGGGTCTTCGAGTCACCGAAGGACAAGGTGCTGTTCGACACCGGCCACCAGAGCTATGTGCACAAGCTCCTCACCGGCCGGCAGGACTTCTCCAGGCTCAAGAGCAAGGGCGGCCTGTCCGGCTACCCCTCCCGCGCCGAGTCCGAGCACGACGTCATCGAGAACTCGCACGCCTCCACCGTGCTCGGCTGGGCCGACGGCCTCGCCAAGGCCAACGAGGTCCTGGGCAGGAACGACCACGTCGTCGCCGTCATCGGGGACGGCGCGCTCACCGGTGGCATGGCCTGGGAGGCGCTGAACAACATCGCCGCCGCCAAGGACCGCCCGCTGGTCATCGTCGTCAACGACAACGAGCGCTCCTACGCCCCGACCATCGGCGGCCTCGCCAACCACCTCGCGACCCTGCGTACCACCGACGGCTACGAGCGCTTCCTGGCCCGCGGCAAGGACATCCTCGAGCGGACCCCTGTCGTCGGCAAACCGCTGTACGAGACGCTGCACGGCGCCAAGAAGGGGCTGAAGGACTTCATCGCCCCGCAGGGCCTGTTCGAGGACCTCGGCCTGAAGTACGTCGGCCCGATCGACGGCCACGACATCGAGGCCCTGGAGTCCGCGCTCCAGCGCGCCAAGCGCTTCCGCGGGCCCGTCATCGTGCACTGCCTCACCGAGAAGGGGCGCGGCTACACCCCCGCCCTGCTCGACGAGGCCGATCGCTTCCACGCCGTGGGCAAGATCCACCCCGACACCGGCCTTCCGGTCGCCGACTCGGGCCTCGACTGGACCTCCGTCTTCGGCGAGGAGATGGTCAAGCTCGGCAAGGAGCGCGAGGACATCGTCGCGATCACCGCGGCCATGCTCCAGCCGGTCGGCCTGACCGGGTTCGAGAAGGCGTTCCCGGACCGGATCTACGACGTCGGCATCGCCGAGCAGCACGGCGCGGTCTCCGCGGCCGGCCTCGCCACCGGCGGACTGCACCCCGTGTTCGCGGTGTACGCCACCTTCCTCAACCGCGCCTTCGACCAGGTCCTGATGGATGTCGCCCTGCACAAGTGCGGTGTGACCTTCGTCCTGGACCGGGCCGGTGTCACCGGTACCGACGGGGCCTCGCACAACGGCATGTGGGACATGTCGATCCTGCAGTGCGTGCCCACGCTCCGGATCGCCGCCCCGCGCGACGCCGACCAGGTCCGCGCCCAGCTGCGCGAGGCCGTCGAGGTCGACGACGCGCCGACCGTGGTCCGCTTCTCCAAGGGTGCCGTCGGCCCGGCGGTCAAGGCCGTCGGAAGGGTCGGCGGCATGGACGTCCTGCGGGAACCCGGCACCGACCGGCCGGACGTCCTTCTGGTCTCCGTCGGTGCGCTCGCCCCGATGTGCCTGGAGATCGCCGGTCTGCTGGACGCCCAGGGCATCTCGACGACCGTCGTCGACCCGCGCTGGGTCAAGCCGGTCGACGAGGCCATGGCCCCGCTCGCCGAGCGGCACCGGGTCGTCGTCACCGTCGAGGACAACAGCAGGGCAGGAGGCGTCGGCTCCGCCGTCGCCCAGGCGCTGCGCGACGCCGGAGTGGACGTGCCGCTGCGGGACTTCGGTATCCCGCCGCGCTTCCTCGACCACGCCTCCCGCGCGGAGGTGCTCGCCGAGATCGGGCTGACCGCACCGGACATCGCCCGCCAGGTCACCGGCCTGGTCGCCAAGCTGGACGGCGGAGCGGGGTCGGACTCCGCCGAGGTGATCGAGCCCGTCCGCGACTGACCGGCGCGGTCCGGTCCCGACGGCCGGCACCCTCTGCCGCCGATGGGCCGGTCGACCCACCCCGTACGGGTGGTTCGACCGGCCCGTTCGCGTGAAATCGCCCGGTATGCGGCACCTTGTCCACTGTGCCCTCCGCGTCGCCCCCGATCATGGCGTCCACGACGAGTGCGTGGAGGTACGCCGGTGACTGCCCAGCGGGACACACCACCCAGCAGAGATGGACTGTTCCGGACAAAGTCGGTCGAACAGTCCATCCGTGACACCGAGGAGCCGGAACACGCGCTCAGGAAGTCCCTCTCCGCGCTGGATCTCACGGTCTTCGGAGTGGGCGTCATCATCGGCACCGGCATCTTCGTGCTCACCGGCAAGGTCGCCAAGGAGACCGCGGGCCCTTCCACCGCCCTCGCCTTCGTGGTGGCGGGCATCGTCTGCGCCCTGGCCGCGCTCTGCTACGCCGAGTTCGCCTCCACCGTCCCGGTCGCCGGCTCCGCCTACACCTTCTCGTACGCCTCGCTCGGCGAGCTGGTCGCCTGGATCATCGGCTGGGACCTGGTGCTGGAGTTCGCCCTGGGCACGGCGGTGGTGGCGGTCGGCTGGTCCGGCTATGTCCGCTCACTGCTGAGCAGCATCGGCTGGAACCTGCCCGGGGTGCTCTCCGGGACCGACGCGACGAAAGGATTCGGCTTCGACATCCTGGCCTTCGTGCTGGTGCTCGTCCTGTCCTTCGTCCTGGTGCTCGGCATGAAGCTCTCGGCCCGGGTCACCTCGATCGTGGTCGCCATCAAGATCGTCGTCGTCCTGATCGTGATCATCGCGGGAGCGTTCTTCGTCAAGGCGAGCAACTACACCCCCTTCATCCCCCCGGCGAAGCCGCAGCCGGCCGGCTCCGGACTCACCGCGACGCTGACCCAGGAGCTCTTCGGCTACGCGCCCACCAACTTCGGTCTCATGGGCATCTTCACCGCCGCCTCCATCGTCTTCTTCGCCTTCATCGGCTTCGACGTGGTGGCGACCGCCGCCGAGGAGACGAAGTTCCCGCAACGTGACGTGCCCCGCGGCATCCTCGCGTCGCTCTTCATCTGCACCGTGCTCTATGTCGGCGTGTCGCTGGTGGTCACGGGCATGGAGCACTACACCGAACTGTCGGTCGAGGCCCCGCTTGCCGATGCCTTCAAGGCCGTCGGCCAGCCCGTCTACGCCGGACTGATCAGCTTCGGCGCCGCGATCGGGCTCACCACGGTCTGCCTCATCCTGCTCCTCGGACAGACCCGGGTGTTCTTCGCGATGAGCCGCGACGGGCTGCTCCCGCGGTTCTTCTCCGTGACGCACCCCCGCTTCCGCACCCCGTACCGCCCGACCATTCTGCTCGGCGTGGTCATCGCGATCGTCGCGGGATTCACCAGCATCAACGAACTGGCGGCGCTGGTGAACATCGGCACGCTCTTCGCGTTCGTCGTGGTGGCCCTGGGTGTCCTGGTGCTGCGCCGCACCCGTCCCGATCTGCACCGCGCGTTCCGCACACCGTGGGTGCCGCTGATCCCGGTCCTCTCGGTGGCCGCCTCGGTCTGGCTGATGCTCAATCTGCCGGTCGAGACCTGGCTGCGGTTCATCCTCTGGATGGCCCTCGGTGTGGTCATCTACTTCGCGTACGGGCGCAGGCACAGCGGGCTCAACGAGCCCGTCGGCCGCCCGTAGACCCGTCGGCGCGCGGCGGCCGTACCGTCCGCGGGCCCACGCACCGCGCCCCGTACGCCTCCACCCGCCGCCGCAGCTCCCGATCGGCGGTGACGACGACACAACTGCGGGCCGCCGGACGGGACATTTCCGCGGCGACCAGTTCGACGATCCGGTCGTCACCGCTGCCCGGCGCCGGTTCCACCCGTACGCCAGGAACCGGCTCGACATCGCGGGCCACGCCCTCGACGACCAGGACCAGTTCGACGGGCCCGGGAAAGGTGTCCTGCTCCTCGGCGGCGAGCGGGACCAGCGCGTCCCGCAGTCGTAGGGTCGCGCCGCGCCGGTCCCGCCACCACCCGTCCGGTACCGACCCGACCGTGTTGGCCGCGTCGACGATCACCAGGGTCGGTTCGTTGCGCATCCCCGAAGGGTGGCATGGGTCCACCGGGGCCGGGGCCCGTCAGCCGCCGGTGGCGGGGGACTTCTTCGCGGACTCCGGGATCGTGGCATCCTCGCGGATCGCCTTCCACAAGGTGTTCGCCTGAGGCTGCGCCGCCACGACCCGGTTCGGATCGACCTTGTCGTACGCCACCGGGAGCATGATCGTCTCCATCGAGGCGGGATCGACGCCCTTCATGGACCGGGCGAACTTCGACAGCGAGGTCAGCGAGGCGAGACCGTCGTCGGTCGTCAGTGACTTGGTCGCCGAGTTGGCGATCCGGTACGTGTTCGTCGGGCTGCTCAGCAGGTCCTGCGACTTGACCTCGCTCAGCAGCGCCAGCAGGAACTGCTGCTGCAGCCCGATGCGGCCGAGGTCGCTGCCGTCGCCGATGCCGTGCCGGGTGCGTACGTACGCCAGCGACTGGGTGCCGTCGAGCCTGTGCTCTCCCGCGGTGAGGTCGAGGCCGGAGGACTTGTCGTGGATGTCCTGCGGAACGTCGACGGTGACGCCGCCGATCGCGTCGACCAGGTCCTTGAACCCCGCGAAGTTGATCTCCAGATAGTGGTCGATCCGGACCTTCGACATCGCCTCGACGGTCTTGACCACACAGGCCGGACCGACCTGTGAGTAGACGGAGTTGAACATCACGCGGTTCGCCGACGGCACGGTCGAACCGTCGGCCTTGGTGCACTCCGGCCTGGTCACCAGGGTGTCCCGGGGTATCGATATGGCGACGGCCCTGGTGCGGCCCTCGGGAATGTGCACCACCATCGCGGTGTCGGACCGGGCGCCGCTGACGTTGCCGCCGCCTCCCAGCTCCTTGTTCTCGGCACCGGCCCGGGAGTCGGAACCGAGGACCAGCAGGTTCTGACCACTGGTCGGCAGCTTCTCGGGGCGGTCGTCCCCGAGTGCCTTGTCGATGTCGACGCCCTTGAGGTTTCCGTCGAGTTTGCTGTAGAGCCAGTAGACCGTGCCACCGCCGGCGAGCAGCAACACGAGCAGGACTCCGAGGGTGATCTTGAGGCCGCGGCGGCGCTTGCGGGGCGCGCCCCTTCGTCCGCTGCTGTGCGAGGCCGGAGAGCTGTCGCCGGTGCCCGTTGTCATGGGGTCGTGGCTCATCGTCGTCGAGTCCTCAATCTCATGGCCCGGCTGGGCGGTGAAGGTGCGTGGGACTCGGGTGGGGGGCGAGGCCGGTCCGTGCATACATGCCTGACCGAGCACTATAGAACAGAGAATCGTTCGAATGTATGTTTTAGTGGCCGGGGTTACGGCCTGCCACCGCGACCTATCATTCGTGCATGACGTGGTTGATTACGGGCGGGGCAGGTTTCATTGGTGCACATGTGGTGCGGGCCATGCGAGAGGCCGGTGAAGAGGTCGTCGTGTACGACGACCTCTCGACGGGAGACCGCTCGCGGATTCCGGCGGACGTGCCGTTCGTCCAGGGATCGACACTCGATGCGGCCCGGCTGCGGCAGACCCTGACGGAATACTCCGTTCACGGTGTGGTCCACCTCGCGGCGAAGAAGCAGGTCGCCGAGTCGGTCGAGCGCCCTCTGTACTACTACCGGGAGAACGTGCACGGTCTGCAGACCCTGCTGGAGGCGGTGGCCGACAGCGATGTGCGCGCCTTCCTGTTCTCGTCCTCGGCGGCCGTCTACGGTATGCCCGACGTACCGCTGGTGACGGAGGACACTCCGTGTGCACCGATCAACCCCTACGGCGAGACCAAACTGGCCGGTGAGTGGATGGTCCGGGCCGCCGGGAAGGCGCACGGCATCACCACCGCCTCCCTGCGGTACTTCAACGTGGCGGGCGCGGCCACACCGCAGCTCGCCGACACCGGGGTCTTCAACCTGGTGCCCATGGTCTTCGAGAAGCTGTCGCAGGGCGCGTCACCGGTCGTCTTCGGCGACGACTACGACACCGGGGACGGCACCTGCGTACGTGACTTCATTCACGTCGACGACATCGCCTCGGCGCATCTCGCAGCGGCCCGCGCACTCCTCGACCGGGAGCCGGGCGCGGACCTGACGGTCAACATCGGCCGCGGCGAGGGCGTCTCGGTGCGCGAGATGATCGAGCTGATCGGCGAGGTGACCGGGTACGCCGCCGAGGCGGCCCCGGTGTCCGCCCCGCGGAGGCCGGGTGACCCGGCCAGGGTCGTCGCGTCCGCCGCCCGGATCCATGCGGAACTGGGCTGGGCCGCCCGGCACGACGCCCGCGAGATGGTGGCGTCGGCGTGGGAGGGCTGGTGCCTCAGGCACCCCGCCGCCCGCCGTACGAATGTGGCGGAAGCACCTGCTTAATCGTTTTTTCGCTTGTCTATGATGGCTCGATCCGGAGCCCCTGCCTCGCACGGGCCTGTTCCCAGGGAGAGTGACGAACAGCGATGCGCAGCGCCTCCCTTCGCGAAGCCGGGCAGCGTAGCGAACCCGCGGCCGCCGCACCGCTCGCCGACGTACGCGGCGGCCCATGGCTGCTGACCGGTCACGACGGCAGAGTGACCGCGTATGTGCACACCGACGGTGCGGTGCTGAGGTGGACGGAGACCACTCCCGGCGGTCCGCGCTGGGACGGACCGGATGTCCTTCCCGCGAAGAACATCACCGATCTCGTGGTGGTGCAGGGGCAGAACAGGTACGCCCATCTGCTGGGACGGCGGGTCCGTCCACGGGCCGACGGCTGGTCGAACGTGGACGTCATGTATGCCACGCAGTACCAGACGGGCCGCCCGATGACGCAGTGGCGCTCGCTGGGCAACCCGTCCAAGGAGATCGCCGAGGCGGTGGAGGCCGGTGTTCCGGCCGCCGCCGTGGCCAGTGACGGCGCGCTGTACGTCTGTGTCCCGACCGGATCCGGGGAAGTGGCCCTGCGCCGCGAGGACACACGGGGCCGGTGGCAGGCATGGAGCCGGCTTCCCGTGGCCGGCACCACCGACGCACCGCTGCCTGCGGCGGCCTCCTCCGGCCTGGTGGAGGTGCTCGTCCCGACCCGTACCGCCGCACTCCATCTGCGGCAGAGCAAGCCCGGCGGCACCCTGGAGCGAGGCCACGACGTTGGCGTGATCCCTCTTCCGGGATCGGTGACCGCTCTGGAGACGGCCCCGGGCCGGCTGACGTACTACCTGACGGACGTGCGGGGTGGCGTTGTCGCCTTCCGCGCGGACAACTGGCCCGTACCGCTGGGCGGCGATCCTGGGGACGGGCACATTGCCGCCCTCCGGACGACGGTGGACGGTTACGACTGCACGGTGCTCGCACTCCGCGGCGCCGACGGCACGGTCCATCTCGGCGTCTGTCCGACCGAGGGCGAGCAGGGCGGAGTGTGGTGGACCGGCACCGGGATGGGCTGTGCCGGCGATCCCGCACTGGCCGCGGATGGTTACGGCCGGGTGGTCGTGGCCGCCGTCGGCCCCGACGGCCGGCCGGCCGTCGCACGGCAGCAGGACGGCGAGGGGCTGACCCTCAGCGACTGGAGGCCGATGTGAGCGCGGCGGCGGCCGAACGGGTCGTGGTGGTCGCTGCGCGCCACCGCGACGCCGTGGCGCTGGTCGCGGCCGAGGAAACCGGTGCGGAGATCGGCGTGCTCTGCGTCGCCGAGGACGACAAGGACGGACGCGCCGCGCTGGACCGGGCGCTTGCGGAAGCCGCACGGCGCGGCTGCCGGGTCCTCGGCGCGCCGAGGACCGTCGGTACGCAGGAGGGCGGCAGCGCGGCGACGCTGCTGCGGGAGCTGCGTGCGCTCCGCCCGCAGCGGGTGCGTCTGCAGGATCCCGATCCGGTCCGTACCGGGTACGACCGTGCACGTGACGTTCCCGTGCACGATGAGCCCGACGCGAACGCTGCCACGGCGCTGGACGCGCTCGCTGCCGCGCGTGAGTACCAGGTGGAGTCGGGGTCCCCGGTCTTCGTGGACTGCCGTCGCGCCGGTGCGGACGAGCGGCTCGGCACCGCATCGACGTTGCGCTATCCGCAGACGACCCACTGGCTCACCGAGGGATTCGACGGCCGGCTCTCCGCCTTCCAGCCCTCGGCGGCCGGGGTGCTGCGTTGGACCCAGACCGAGCGGGGCGGCGCCGCCTGGCAGGGTCCCGAACTGCTTCCCGGCCCGAGGCTGATGCCCGGCCTCCGGGTGGTCCGTGACCTCCAGGGATTCCCGCACCTCTTCGCGCTGCGCCGGACCGGACTCAAGGACGGCGGCGACGACGTCTCGATCGTGCACGCCACCCAGTACCGGACCGGACGTCCCCTCACTCCCTGGCGCTCGCTGGGGAGCCCGAACCCCGGCCACCGGCACAAGAGCCGCGAGGTCGGTTTTCCGGCGGCCGCGTTCGATGCCACGGGTGGTCTCGTCGTGTTCGTACGCAACTTCGGGCACAGCGTCAGCTATCGGTACCAGGGGGCCGACGGGGCCCTGACCCCGTGGGCACACCTGGGAGGCGTCCGCGTGGCGGACGAACTCGTCACCGTCACCACTGCCCAGGGCGAGGTCGAACTCTTCGCGCGGGCACGGGACTCCGCCGCGGTGGTGCGGTGGTACCGCACGGGGCCCGAGGGCACCTGGGTGGAGGACCGGGCCGTGCCGGTCGCGCCCCGTCCGGGATCGATGACGGCCGGACCCGAACCGGGGACGCTCGTCTTCCGCGATCTGCGGACGAACGAGCCGTGTCTCTGGTGGCCGGGCGCGACCGCCCCGGTGCCGCTCGGCGGTACCGACGGCACCGGACCCATCACCGGCGTCCGCGGTGTCGAGGCGGACGGCTGGGCATACTCCCTGCTCATCCGGACCGGTTCCGCGGGTGCCTGTGCTGTCGGGGCGTATGCCGAGGGCAGGGCGGACACGGGTGTGTGGTGGAACGCGCTCGGCGCGGAGTCGACCAGGATGCCTTCGGCTGCCCGGGGGCATACCGGCTTGGTCACGGTGGCGACGTTCACGGCCGGAACACAGTTGACCCTTTCTCACCGAAAGTCACATTCGAGTGGTTTCGACTTCGGGCACTGGTACACAGCGTGACAATTGATCGTCAATCTTGATCATTCTGCGCCAATCTCTCGGTCGAATCCTGTTCAGTTTTTGATAAAGTCTGTGAATCTTCGATGTGAAGGATGCGGGGGTCTCGCGAACAGTCAGACACCCACGACTGCGAACGGTTGGACGGGGGCTTTGTCGCTGTCGTTCTCGTGACTGAGGGGTTATGGCCAAGCTGTCTCTGCGTGCTGTCCAGAAGCTCACCTGCAAGAAGCGTGATGCCTGGTGGACGGTGATCCTGGTCGACCCGGTGGCCACCCGCATGCTCATCGTCATGGCGCGGTTCAAGTTCATCACGCCCAACCGCGTGACCTGGGCGGCACTGTTCGTGGGGCTCGGCTCTGCCGGCTTCTTCCTCAAGGGCGACACGCTGTCCCTCGTCATCGGGGCGGCGCTCTATCACCTGAGCTTCATTCTCGACTGCATCGACGGCAAGCTCGCCAGGCTCAAGGGCAACGGCAGCGTCTTCGGCGGCTGGCTGGATTACGTCTTCGACCGCATCCGCGTCCTGTTCTGCGCCCTCGCCCTGATGGGCGGGCAGTACCTGCGCAACGATGATGAAAGGTTTCTGCTCGCGGCGCTGATGGTCGTCTTCCTCGACATGCTCCGCTACGTCGACGCTCTGCAGATCTACAAGATGCGCATGTCCATGCGTACGAAGATCGAGAAGGTCACCCGTGAACGCAGGGAGGCCGAACTCGCGGCCGCGGGTCTCACGGAGGCGGCGCCCGAGGCGCAGCAGATCCGGTTCATGGAAGACCTGCTGCGGGAAAACCCCGAGGCCGAGGCGGAGACGATCAAGGAGCAGGCGGGCTCCGGCCAGGTCGTCGACCTGCATGCCCAGTTCCGGCACCGCTTCCCCTGGTACCGGAGGGTCCGGCAGGCACTGCTGCGCAGCCGTATCAGGCCGCACCTCATCAGCGGCATCGAGTTCCAGATGTTCGTCTTCATCGTCGGGCCGCTGATCGGGCAGATCCTGTGGACCACGCTGGTATCCGCGATCCTCCTGGGACTTTTCGAGCTGGTCATCATGTACAAGTTCTGGCTCTCCACCCGTGACTTCACCCAGGTGATGGCCGAGCTGAACGAGTCGCCGTCCGAAGCGGGCTCCATCGCCCCTCACCTGCACCGCGGCCGACACCGTCGAGGCGTGCAGGGCGATCCGCTCGCCGACCCGGTGTTCCGGGCCCCGCAGCCCGACGAGGATCCCGGCTTCCAGCCGTATCCCCAGCCCTACCCGACCTACGACCAGCAGGGCTGGACGTCGGTGGATCAGACACAGACCTACGAACAGATTCCGGTGTACGGGTACGACGTTCCGGTTCAGGGACAGCCGTTGTATCCCCCTGCCACCGTTCCGCCGCCGCAGCACGGATACCTGGGCGATCGAGAGGGCGTCGGATGAGCTTCGAGCAGGACACCCCCGACGTCTGGGTGACCGTCGTCATCCCGGCCTACAACGCGGCCACGACGATCGGCAAGGCCCTCCAGTCGGCCGTCAACCAGACCTACGAGCTGGTCGAGGTCGTCATCGTCGACGACGCCTCCACCGACCACACGCTCGATGTCGTCAAGAACTTTGCAGGGAACAACCCTCGTGTCCGGGTGCTGCGCCGCCCCACGAACAGTGGTGGTGTCGGCGCCCCCCGCAACCTGGGCATCGCCCAGGCGGCCGGCCGCTATGTGATGTTCCTCGACGCCGACGACGAGTTGCCGCCCCGCGCCTGCGAACTGCTGCTGGCCGGAGCGCTGGAGTCCGGCAGCGACATCACCGCAGGCAAGGCGGTCCGGGTCAACCGGGCCACCGGCGAGAGCGAGGGCTGGGCCCCCGAGGTGTACGCCATGGGGCGCACCGTGCCCAACCTCGTGGAATTCCCGCTGATGCTCACCGACCCCATCGCGGCGGCGAAGCTGTACAGGGTGGACTTCCTCCGGGACGGCGGGGTCTGGTTCCCCGAGGGCGTCTTCTACGAGGACACGTACTTCTCCACCGTCGCGGGCTGCCTCGCCGAAGGCATCACCGTCATCACGGAGCCGGTGTACCGGTGGATGTGGGAACCCGAGGGCGGCTCGATCACCGGCCGCACGGGCGAGCTGCGCTCCATCAGGGACCGTGTCGCGGTGCACCGCGCCACCGACGCCTTCCTCCTGGACCGCGGCCACTGGCAGCTCAAGGTCCGCAAGGACTCGAAGTTCCTCGCCCACGACCTGCGCCTGTACATGCGAGCGCTCGCGGAGGGCGATCCGGAGTTCCAGCAAGGGTTCGTCGAGATCGCGAGCAACTACCTCTTCTCGATCAGCGAAGAGGCGTTCGAGCTCTGCGACCCGGTCGACCGGGTCCGGGCCTATCTCGTGATGTATCAGGAGATCGAGGCCGCGCTGACCACACTCGACTACGTGCAGCGCAAGAGCGTGCTGTCGTCCTTCCTGGTGGAGGAGGACGGGCGCGTGTACTGGTCGGGCGATCATCTGCACCTGCCGGACGCCCGGCGCATGCTCGACGTGACGGTGCTCGGTCTGTCGGCGGAGAAGCTGGCCCAGGAACCGCTCTTCGCCCAGCTCGACTCATGGACCGTCGACGAGGGGACGTTCCGGTTCGAGGGTGCGCTGCTCAACCGCTTCGGGCGGATCGAGCCCGGCCACGACCTGAAACTGAGCCTCGCCATCCGCAACAGGCACTCCAAGAAGGACGTCACGGTGCCCCTCGCCGGCATCGAGGTCGACGACCGGTTCGTCGACTTCAGCGGCGTGGTCGATCTGCCGTCCGTGCTCGGCGACGAGTTCTCGGAGAGCACCGTCTGGAACGTCTCCGTGATCGTCGAGTGGAACCGCGCCAGGTCCCGGTCCCCGCTCAATGTGCGCGATGTCGAACTCTCCGGCCTGACGTTCACGGCGAACGGGCAGGAGCTGGAGGGCTACCGCACGATCAGCGGCAACCTGGCACTGAGAGAGGCCACGGCCGGGCGCAGGACCTTCGAGTCCGCACAGAACGACCCCGATGCGCCGTGGATGTGGTGGCGCGACAGAAGCCATCCGCCGATCGCCACCCTTGACCACCCGTTCGAAATGGCCGTCGTCGTGCCCTGCTACAACGTCGCCGCCTATCTGGACGACTGCCTCGGCTCGATCGCGGCCCAGGAGGGTTTCGCCGCCACCCAGGTCGTTCTGGTCGACGACGGCGCGACGGACGAGACGCCGCGGATCCTCGACAACTTCGCGCAGCACTACGCGAATGTGACGGTCGTCCACCAGACGAACGGCGGACTCGGGAACGCGCGGAACAACGGCTTGGACCGGGTCACCGCGCCGTACGTCACCTTCCTGGACTCCGACGACATCCTCGGCGAGCGCGCCCTGTCCCTGATGCTGCAGGCGGCGTGGCGAGACGGCTCCGAGGTCGTCATCGGGGACCTGGTGAACTTCCCCGACCGGCCGTACGGTCCCTGGAAGCAGTACTTCGGCCGTGGTGACCGCCGCATCGACGACCTCGCCTCCGTGCCCGACCTGATCTTCAGCGGTTCCGCGTGCAACAAGGTCTTCAGCACCGACCTGTTGCGGCGGCTGGGCGTGCGCTTCGGGGAGGGAGTCCACTTCGAGGACTCCTGGGTGACACTGCCGAGCATGCTCCGGGCGAACGCCATCAGCCTGGTCGACCGGCCGGTGTACTACTACCGTGGGCGTCCCGACGGTTCCTCCATCATGGACTCGCTGTGGAGCAAGCCCGCGAACTACCGGGACCACCTGCGGCTCAACCACTTCCTGCTCGACTACACCGCCGACGAGCGGGCCGCGGTCCGGCACATGTTCCAGCGCTATGTGACGCGTACCTACAAGGGCTTCCTCTGCAACGCCCGTAACGTCATGGGCCGGTCGCAGCTCCAGGAGATGTTCCCGGACATCTGCCGCCACTATGCGCAGATCCCCGACGACGTCATTCTCGAGTACGCGACCAACTCCGCCCAGCAGCTCGACCACTACGCGGCCAAGAGCGGCAACTTCGAGCTCTTCTGCGATCCCGCAGCCGCTCTGGAGAATGCCGCGCCGGCGGTGGAGATCGATGACGACGGCTTCTACCGCACCTTCGACGGGGGTGTTCAGAACACCAGGACCGCCCGCGTCAACGACCCCAACGTCGTGGTGGAATCGGTCCGTACCCGCGACGGCGTGCTGGTCGTGGAAGGGTGCATGGCCTTTCCCGGCATGGACATCAGCGGCCCTTTGGACAACCCCCTGGAGTTCGTCTACCAGACGGCGCACGCCAAGATCGTGGTGCCGCTGCACCAGGTCGCCCGCCGCGACCTGTGGAACTCCCGCAACGGCCGGGACCTGTACGCCGGCTGGTACGCGGAGGTCCCGGTCGCGGACCTCGCGCGCGGCGGCTTCGGCGTCGGCGACTTCCGGCTCCGGGTGCACCGTGTGGACCGGTCGCGGCAGCGCAACGTCATCATGAAGGCGCGTCTTCCGCTGCACCGCCTCAAGGGGCCGGGCCGTATCGCCGGGTACCCCTACATGCTGACCATCGGCGGTCAGGAGACGCTGCATCTGCGTCTCGTCGACCGGGGGATCGGCGCGAGGGCGAAGCACGCCCTGTGGCGGGCGGCCCGTGAGATACGCATTCTCAGGACCCGCAACCCTGGCTGGCGCATGCGCCTGGCGTACTGGCTCGTCCACCCGTTCCTGAACTCGCGCGAGATCTGGCTCATCGGCGAGCGGTCGGACACGGCCCAGGACAACTCGTACCACTTCTTCAAGTGGATGCGGACCCACCGCAAGCGCCGCAAGGCGTACTACGTCATCGACGGAAACTCCCCCGACTATCACAAGGTCGCCCGTTACGGCAGGGTGCTCAAGCTCGGTTCCTTCCGGCACCGGATGTATCTGCTGCATGCGACCAAGCTCATCGGGTCGTACGACTCCGAGTCCTACCTCGTGCCCGAGGGGTACCGGAAGGTGCTCTTCCTGCACCGGTTCGGCGAACTGCTCAGGTACCAGCGTGTGTTCCTGCAGCACGGAGTCATCTACAACGATGTGACCTCCGGGGTCGATCAGCGGATCACCAGTTACGACATGATCGTGACCACGGGGCGCCAGGAGCGCGAATACCTCGCGCACGAGGCGGGCTTCGGCGACCGTGCGGTGCTGGCGGGCCTGCCCCGATTCGACGCACTGAGTCCCGCACCGAGGAAGCGCTCCCGCATTCTGCTCATGCCGACGTGGCGGCAGTGGATCGTGACGGCTTCCTACAAGAAGTCCGCGGGACCCGCCAAGACGGCGTTCACCCAGTCCGAGTACTTCCGCTTCTACCGCTCCCTGCTGGCGGACCGGCGGCTCATCGCGGCCCTGGAACACTTCGGCGTCGACCTGGAATTCTTCCCGCACTACGAGATCCGTCCGTATCTGCATAACTTCCGGATCGATTCCGAAGCGATTGAGGTCGCCGACCCGAAGACACGCAATGTCCAGGAAGCCATGAAGGAGTGCTCCCTCATGGTGACGGACTACTCGTCCGTCTTCTTCGACGTCGCTTACATGGGGATCCCGCTCGTCCACGTGCCCTTCGACGAGGAGGACTTCTACGGGAGGCACTACAAGCGGGGGTACTTCAACCTGACGGAGCACGGCTTCGGCCCGGTCTGCCGCACCGTCGACCAGGCGGTCGACGAGATCATCGCCGCCATGGCCAGGGACTTCACGGTCGAGAGCCCTTACCGGGAGCGTGCCGAGCAGTTCTTCGCGTACCGCGACGACGGCAATTGCGAACGCGTCTACCGGGCGATCGATACGCTGGGGACGGCGAACGCCGCCGACCTCGGCCCCTCGGGACCCGTCGCCGCGTTGCCGATCCCGCGCGCACGGAAGGACCACGAAGTGCTGCGGCGCCTGACCGATGCCGGTGGCACGGCCGTGCACGAGGTGAGCCACGACCCGAACGACGGCAGGTGGGACCGTGCAGTCTGACTGGAGCCTCGACGCGCAGAGACTGCCCTGCAGGATCTTCCTCGCCGGTGACTCGGCGGCAGTGACCCGGGAGGCGAGCAAGGCGCCCATGGCGGGCTGGGGCCAGGTGCTCCACTTCTTCTTCACCTCCGAAGTGGAGGTCGTCAACTGTGCGCGCGCCGGGGCGAGCGCCCGGACCTTCAGCGAACGGGGCCGGCTCGAATGGATCCTGCAGAACCTTCGCCCCGGGGACTATCTGCTCACCTCGTTCGGCATCAATGACGCGAAGCCGGAGGAGTGGCTCCGCACCGAGGCGTACGGCGATTTCCCGCAGTACCTGAGGAAGTTCGTCGACGGGGCGCGGGCATGCAATGCCCACCCGGTGCTGGTCAGCCCGCCCGAACGGGACACCCACGATGTGCACGGCAATATGCCGAGGAGCATCACGGAGTACTCGATGTCGATGAGTGACCTCGCGGCCGAATGCAGCGTGCCGTACATCAATCTCTACGATCAGAGCCACGGGTGGTGGGAGGAGTTGGGACCGGAAGGCGTGCGTCCCTTCTTCATCCACCTCGAACCCCAGGAACATCCGAACTACCCGGATGGCTTCCATGACCCCGGTCACATGACGCCGGAAGGGGCCATCGCGTGTGCGCGCTACGTCGCCTACTCGCTGGTGGAGCAGGGGATCATTCCGCCGCACTGGGCCATCAATCTCGACCGTACGGATTTTCCTCCGGAATGGGTGACCTGGCTCGACGAGGCGGCTCACGCCGAGCTGACCAGGTCGCGCACGGTGGGCTCGAACTGAGAGTCGGACGATCATGAGTACCTTCACCCTGGCCAGACTTCGCAGCGTCCAGCAGGACGATCCCTCGATCGTT
The DNA here is from genome assembly GCF_040680455.1 of Streptomyces sp. NPDC052052. Classification (NCBI taxonomy): domain Bacteria; kingdom Bacillati; phylum Actinomycetota; class Actinomycetes; order Kitasatosporales; family Streptomycetaceae; genus Streptomyces; species Streptomyces sp. NPDC052052. The sequence continues at coordinate 20,913 of NZ_JBFAWU010000029.1, forward strand.
GCCCATATGGAGCTCCGGTCCGCCGCGGATCCGCGCCTGCCCGTCCGGCCCGGTCAGCAGATCGACTTCGAATGGCTGCTCACCCCGCAGGGCAACGGGACCCGCTATTACGGGTACCTCATGGCCGACTCGTTCGAATCCGTCGCCACCATGCAGAACATGGCCGGCCTGAGCCTGCTGCCCTCGGGCGACCGGTACGCGACGTCGACGGGGCCCGGCGTCGAGCGCGTCGCCCGGTTCACACTCCGTGTGAACCGGCACGTCGCACCCGATGCCTTCCTCGTCCCCGTCCTGCGCGCCGGCATCATCGCCGACGGCGGAAAGGGACTCACCTCCACCACGTTCTCCTTGAAGGACCACGGCTTCCGGATCGCCGCGCTGCCCCCGCAGGGACGGAGCATGACGGTGGTGCCGGGGCACCGTGGCGTGCTGAGGGACCTCACCGCCGGGCTGGGCGAGGACGTACGGCTGGTCGGTGTCGGCCCCGCCCGGCGTGGGGTGACGAGCGTGGAGGCGGACGGAGCGGTCACGTATCACCCGTTCTCCGGTCAGCGGGGCTACGACTGGTTCGACTACGTGCTCGACCCCGGCGGTGGCCATCTGGTGCGCGGCCGGGTAACGGTCCATGTCGGAGACCTCGGTGCGATACCTGGCGTGCTCGGAGGCCGGACCCCGGGCCGGTGAGTCCGCCCCGGCTCCTTGCCCGATGGTGCGTGGGCCTGCTGGTTCTGGCGGCGGCGGCTTCGGCGTGTACCGGACGTGTCCCCTCGCCGCGCGACGACGCTACCCGCCCCGCGCAGCCGGACGGAGTATGCGGATCCGCAGGGTCGTGCGATGTGGCGGCGGAGCGCATCACGCACCGTCTGGCGGACGGCAAGCGGGTCTCGATCAGCATCCTGACCGTGCGGCAGTCTGCACGCGTCACGGTGGCACCCGTCGTCGGCGACCACCTCGCGACCACCGAGACCGTCGGCCGGATGGCGAAGCAGGCACGAGCCGTCGCCGCCGTGAACGGTTCCTTCTTCGACGCCGCCAAGTCCCCCGCGTTCAGCGGCTATCCGGGAGACCCGCTGGGCATCCTCGTCACTGACGGCGAACTGATCAGCGAGGCGGCGAACGGACGCACCGCGCTGATCCTCCCGGAACCGGGCGCCCCCGCCCGCATCGACGAGGTGCGCTCCGCTCTGCGGCTGTCGGTACCGGACGGAGCGTCACGTGAACTCGACGGCGTCGACCGGGTACCGGGCAGGATCGTCGGCTGCGGAGGCGTGGGGGGCGACCGGCTGGCCGCCACGGGGATGCCGGAGCAGCGGCCCCGCCACAACCAACTCTGCCTGGATGACAGTGAGATCGTCGCCTTCACGCCGGACTGGGGCGTGCATTCCCCACCCGGTGGACCGGGCAGTGTGGAAGCGGTGCTCGACGCGGACGGCCGGGTGACACAGCTCCGCACCCCCGCAGGCGGAGAGATCCCCCGTACCGCCTCCACCCTCGTCGGAGTGGGAGAAGGCGCCGACTGGCTGCGGTCGCACGCGGCACCGGGACAGCCGGTCGCCCGGGACACGAACGTGACGGACACGGCCGGGCGGAACATCCTCGCACCGGGCGTGTCCGTGCTGGGTGCCGGACCCGCACTCCTGCGCCGCGGAAAGGTGTGGATCAACGACGCGGCCAACGGCTTCACGGCCGGTACGGCCGCCGAGCGTCAACCCCGGACGGCGGCCGGGATCAAGAAGGACGGTTCCCTCCTGCTCGTCGTCTTCGACGGCCGTACCTCCGCGAGCGCGGGCGTCACGCTGCGGGAGGCGGCAGTACTCCTGCGCGAACTCGGCGCGGTGGACGCGATGAACCTCGACGGCGGGGGATCGAGCACGATGGTGGTGCGGGACCGGGTGTTCAACCGTCCCGCGGATCCGGGCCGGACCGCCGACCACAGCCAGCGGAAGGTCGCCGTCGCCCTCGCGGTCGTTCCCCGACCGGGCTGATGAGCCGCGCACGACACGAGGAACGGGCCGTACGGAGAACTCTCCGTACGGCCCGTCGCCGTTCTCGGTCAGGTGTTACGCCGGAACGCTGGCCACGCCCTGCGCCAGGAACTTCTTGCCGTTGACGCGCTCCGAGACGCCCTCACGGTCCAGGTACGGCGTGATGCCGCCCAGGTGGAAGGGCCAGCCCGCGCCGGTGATCAGGCAGAGGTCGATGTCCTGGGCCTCGGCGACGACGCCCTCGTCCAGCATCAGGCCGATCTCCTGCGCGACCGCGTCCAGGACCCGGTCGCGGACCTGCTCCTCGGACAGGACGACATCGCCCTGCTTGAGGAGTGCGGCGACCTCCGGGTCCAGCTCGGGCTTGCCGGAGTCGTACACGTAGAAGCCGCGCTTGCCGGCCTTGACGACGGCCGCGAGGTTCTCGGAGACGGTGAAGCGCTCCGGGAAGGCGCGGTTCAGGGTCTCGGAGACGTGCAGACCGATGGGCGGGCCGACCAGCTCCAGCAGCACCAGCGGGGACATCGGCAGACCGAGCGGATCGATGGCCTTCTCCGCGACCTCGACCGGGGTGCCCTCGTCGATGACGTTCTGGATCTCGCCCATGAACCGGGTGAGGATGCGGTTGACGACGAACGCCGGGGCGTCCTTCACCAGTACCGCGGTCTTCTTCAGCTTCCGCGCCACACCGAACGCCGTGGCCAGCGAGGCGTCGTCGGTCTGCTCACCGCGGACGATCTCCAGCAGCGGGAGGATCGCGACCGGGTTGAAGAAGTGGAAGCCGACGACCCGCTCGGGGTGCCGCAGCTTCGACGCCATCTCGGTGACCGAGAGGGACGAGGTGTTGGTGGCGAGGATCGCGTGCGCCGGGGCGACCGCCTCGACCTCCGCGAACACCTGCTGCTTGACGCCGATCTCCTCGAAGACGGCCTCGATGATGAAGTCGGCGTCGGAGAAGCCCTCGGCCTTGTCCAGCACACCGGAGACCAGGGCCTTCAGGCGGTTGGCCTTGTCCTGGTTGATCCGGCCCTTGCCGAGCAGCTTCTCGATCTCGGCGTGGACATAGCCCACGCCCTTGTCGACGCGCTCCTGGTCGATGTCGGTCAGCACGACCGGCACCTCCAGGCGGCGGAGGAACAGCAGGGCCAGCTGCGAGGCCATCAGACCGGCACCGACGACACCGACCTTGGTGACCGGGCGGGCCAGGGACTTGTCCGGAGCCCCGGCCGGGCGCTTGGCACGCTTCTGGACCAGGTTGAAGGCGTAGAGCCCGGAGCGCAGTTCGCCGCCCATGATCAGGTCGGCCAGGGCCTGGTCCTCGGCGTCGAAGCCCGCACCCAGGTCGCCGTTCTTCGCGGCGGCGATGATGTCCAGCGCGCGGTACGCGGCCGGGGCGGCGCCGTGCACCTTGGCGTCGGCGATGGCCCGGCCGCGGGCGACGGCCTGGTCCCAGGCCTCACCGCGGTCGACCTCGGGGCGCTCCACCGTGACCGTGCCGTTCAGCACGTCCGCGGTCCAGATCAGCGACCGCTCCAGGAAGTCCGCACCCTCGAAGAGCGCGTCGGCGATCCCGAGCGCGAAGACCTGCTTGCCCTTGAGCTGGCGGTTCTGGTTCAGCGAGTTCTCGATGATCACCGAGACGGCGCGGTCGGCGCCGATCAGGTTCGGCAGCAGCGCGCAGCCGCCCCAGCCGGGAACCAGGCCGAGGAAGACCTCGGGCAGCGAGAACGCGGGCAGCGCCTTGGAGACGGTGCGGTACGAGCAGTGCAGACCGACCTCGACACCGCCGCCCATCGCCGCGCCGTTGTAGTACGCGAACGTCGGGACCGCGAGGCCGGACAGACGGCGGAAGACGTCGTGGCCGCCCTTGCCGATGGCCAGCGCGTTGTCGCGGTTCTTCAGCAGCTCGACGCCCTTGAGGTCGGCGCCGACCGCGAAGATGAACGGCTTGCCGGTGATGCCGACGCCGGTGATCGCACCCTCGGCGGCCTCCTTCTCGACCTGGTCGATGGCGGCGTTCAGATTCGCCAGCGACTGCGGTCCGAAGGTGGTCGGCTTGGTGTGGTCCAGGCCGTTGTCCAGCGTGATGAGGGCGAAGCGGCCCGCACCGGCCGGAAGGTCCAGGTGGCGTACGTGCGCCTGGGTGACGACCTCGTCGGGGAACAGCTCGGCCGCACCCTTCAGAAGCTGAGTGGTGGAACTCACTTGCTGCCTCCGGCTGCGGTGTCGAAGTTCGGGTTCTCCCAGATGACCGTCGCGCCCATGCCGAAGCCGACGCACATGGTCGTCAGACCGTAGCGGACCTGCGGCTGCTCCTCGAACTGGCGGGCCAGCTGCGTCATCAGACGCACACCGGAGGAGGCGAGCGGGTGGCCGTAGGCGATGGCACCGCCGTACTGGTTGACGCGCGCGTCGTCGTCGGCGATGCCGTAGTGGTCGAGGAAGGCGAGCACCTGCACGGCGAACGCCTCGTTGATCTCGAACAGGCCGATGTCGTCGATGGTCAGCCCGGCCTTGGCGAGGGCCTTCTCGGTCGACGGGATCGGGCCGTAGCCCATGACCTCCGGCTCGACACCGACGAAGGCGTACGACACCAGGCGCATCTTGACCGGGAGGCCCAGCTCGCGGGCGACGTCCTCGGCGGCGAGCAGCGAGGCGGTCGCGCCGTCGTTGAGCCCTGCGGCGTTACCGGCGGTGACGCGGCCGTGGGCGCGGAACGGGGTCTTCAGACCGGCCAGGGACTCCAGCGTGGTGCCCGGACGCATCGGCTCGTCGGCGGTGACCAGGCCCCAGCCCGTCTCGCCGGCCTCCGCGTTGGTGCGGCGCACCGAGATCGGGACCAGGTCCTGCTGGATCTTGCCGTTGGCGTACGCCTTGGCGGCCTTCTCCTGCGAACGGACCGCGTACGCGTCCGCGCGGTCCTTGGTGATCTGCGGGTACCGGTCGTGCAGGTTCTCCGCGGTCATGCCCATGAACAGGGCGGACTCGTCGACCAGCTTCTCCGACACGAAGCGCGGGTTCGGGTCGACTCCCTCGCCCATCGGGTGGCGGCCCATGTGCTCGACCCCACCGGCCACCACGACGTCGTACGCGCCGAAGGCGATGGAGCCGGCCGTCGTGGTGACGGCGGTCATGGCTCCGGCACACATGCGGTCGATGGAGTAGCCGGGGACGGACTGCGGCAGACCGGCCAGGATTCCGGCGGTACGGCCCAGCGTCAGGCCCTGGTCGCCGATCTGGGTGGTCGCGGCGATGGCGACCTCGTCGATCCGCGCGGGGTCCAGCGCCGGGTTGCGGCGCAGCAGCTCCCGGATGGCCTTCACGACGAGATCGTCGGCGCGGGTCTCGTGGTAGATGCCCTTCGGGCCCGCTTTGCCGAACGGGGTACGGACGCCGTCGACGAAGACGACGTCCCGGATGGTACGAGGCACGATGGCTCTCCTCCAGGGTGCGGGATGGCACTGCTGCGGGGCACGCCTGAAGGCGCGCCGCTCCCCTCATGCTACTTGCGGGTAACCAGACTGCCCAGCCCTTGTGTCCGGAGCGGCGAAGGTCACATGCGGGCGGGCGGGTGACGGGGCCGCCCCTGCCCTGTCGCGGCCCGGCATGGAGGCCGGCACCGGGCGGGTCGGTGAGCCGTACCGGAACGCCGAACGCCGGACGGGGCGGTGGGAACGGCCCGTCCGGCGATCGAGGACAGTGCGCGGCCCGAGCCGCGCACGTCGGCGTGATGACGTCCCTGGTCGGCGGCGCCTCAGGACGCCGACGCGAGCGCGCGGACCAGGAGCGGGGTCACCTGCTCGATCTGCCAGTGCCGCGCCCCGTACGCGGTGAGCAGGGACTCGACGGAGTCGGCGGTCGGATTCTTCGGCGGTTCCCAGCAGACCCGGCGCACCGTGTCCGGTGTGATCAGGTTCTCCTGCGGCATGTGCAGCTGCTCGGCGAGCCGGGACACCGCCGCGCGGGCGGCCGAGAGCCGGGCCGCTGCCGCCGGGTCCTTCTCCGCCCAGGCGCGGGGCGGCGGCGGACCGGCGAGGGCCTGACCGGGCTGCGGGAGCTCGGCGTCCGGCAGTGCCTTGGCCCGGTCGACGGCCGCCTGCCACTGCTCCAGCTGGCGCCGTCCCATGCGGTGACCGAACCCGGGCAGCGCGGTGAGGGCGTGGGTGTTCGCCGGGAGCGCGAGCGCCGCCTCGACGATCGCGGCGTCGCTCAGCACCTTGCCGGGGGAGACGTCCCGGCGCTGGGCGACCTGGTCGCGCGCGAGCCACAGTTCCCGCACCACCGCCATCTGACGGCGGCGGCGGACCTTGTGCATGCCGGAGGTGCGGCGCCAGGGGTCCTTGCGCGGGGGAGCGGGCGGTGCCGAGGCGATGGCGTCGAACTCCTCGCGCGCCCACTCCAGCTTGCCCTGCCGGTCGAGCTCCTCCTCCAGGGCGTTGCGCAGATCGATCAGTAGCTCGACATCGAGTGCCGCGTAGCGCAGCCAGGGGTCGGGCAGCGGGCGGGTGGACCAGTCGACGGCGGAGTGGCCCTTCTCCAGCGAGTACCCGAGCACGCTCTCGACCATGGCTCCGAGGCCCACCCGCGGGAAGCCGGCCAGGCGTCCGGCCAGCTCCGTGTCGAAGAGGCCGGTGGGGGTCATCCCTATCTCGCGCAGACAGGGCAGGTCCTGGGTGGCGGCGTGCAGGATCCACTCGCTGCCGCACAGGACCTCGCCGAGTCCCGACAGATCGGGACAGCCGACCGGGTCGATCAGGGCGCTGCCCGCGCCGTCGCGCCGCAGCTGCACGAGGTAGGCGCGCTGGCCGTAGCGGTAGCCGGAGGCCCGCTCGGCGTCGACGGCCACCGGGCCGGAGCCCGCGGCGAAGGCGGCGATCACCCGGGCCAGGGCGTCGTCGGACGCCACCACCGGGGGAATGCCCTCTCGCGGTTCGAGCAGGGGGATCGGCGCCGGGGCGACGTCGGCCGGGGGAGCGCCCCCGGTGGTTCGCAGTGGAGTGTCTGCTGCGGTCTCTTGGGCGTCGGTCACGTGTCAAGGGTATCCGGGTATGCGCGACGCCCGTCGACGGAACGTTCCGCCGACGGGCGTCGGTGTATGTGAACCAGCCGGTCCGCAGTGAGGCCCGGCCAGGGGTGGGGGGTCAGTGGATGATGCCCGTGCGCAGGGCGACGGCGACCATTCCTGCGCGGTCACCGGTGCCGAGCTTGCGGGCGATGCGGGCGAGGTGGCTCTTCACGGTCAGGGCGGACAGGCCCATCGAGACGCCGATGGCCTTGTTGGACTGGCCCTCGGCGACCAGCCGGAGGACCTCGACCTCGCGGCCGGAGAGTTCGCGGTAGCCGCCCGGGTGGCTCGGGGCGCCGGGGGGCCGGCGGTGCATACGGGCGGCATGGGCACCGATGGGGGCGGCGCCGGGACGGGTGGGATGGCCGATATTGGTTCGGGTGCCGGTGACGACGTAGCCCTTCACGCCGCCCGCGAGGGCGTTGCGTACGGCGCCGATGTCGTCGGCGGCGGAGAGGGCGAGGCCGTTCGGCCAGCCGGCGGCTCGGGTCTCGGACAACAGGGTCAGCCCGGAACCGTCGGGCAGATGGACGTCGGCTACGCAGATGTCGCGTGGATTGCCGACGCGGGGACGGGCCTCCGCGATGGACGACGCCTCGATGACGTCACGTACTCCGAGGGCCCACAGATGGCGGGTGACGGTGGAACGGACGCGTGGGTCGGCCACGACGACCATGGCCGTCGGCTTGTTCGGGCGGTAGGCGACCAGGCTTGCGGGCTGCTCTAGGAGAACGGACACCAGGCCTCCTGGGGAGTGGCGGAACGGGCCGGCTCGGGGATGAAGCCGGGGCGAGCCGTGCTTGAAGGGTCATTGACCTCTTCGGCAGCAGACCCGTGGTCCTTTAGAGGAAGATCACTATTTGGTGAGTAACAATTCGGGCAAATCGGACGCGCGATCGATTGTACGACAAGAATCTTGGTGATTTTAGGACAAATGTGACGCGTCGTTACAGAAGAGGCCAAAGCTTAGGTCGGATTCAGGACAAAATCAGAAACCTTCACGGCCCCTGCGGACCGCGCCGCTGAGGGAGGGTCACCACCGAGGCATCGGACGGTCCGGACGGCGGCAGGCCGGCGATCTGGCACAGCAGATCACCCCACGCCATCAGATGGGCCGCCGTGTCCGGCACCCCGTCGCGGCCCTCGCGCGGCGTCCACGACGCCCGGATCTCGATCTGTGTCGCGGGACGTCTCGTGGCCAGTGCACCGAAGTAGTGCGACCCCGCCAGGGTCACCGTGCCGCCCGCCTCGCCGTACGACAGCCCGCGCGCCTCCAGGGCGCCGGTCAGCCAGGACCAGCAGACCTCCGGAAGCAGCGGATCGGATGCCATCTCCGGTTCCAGCTCGGCCCGGACCAGCGTCACCAGACGGAAGGTCCCGTGCCAGGTCTCGTGCCCGTCCGGATCGTGGAGCAGCACGAGGCGGCCGTCGGCGAGATCCTCCTCGTCCTCGACGACCGCGGCCTCCAGGGCATAGGCGTACGGAGCGAGCCGTTTGGGCGGCCGCATCGGCTCCACTTCCAGCTCGGGGCGCAGCCGGGCCGAGCACAACGCGTCCACCGCCGATCGGAATGCGGGTGGGACGGAACCACCCTCCGCGCTGTCCTTGCAGTCAGCGCCATCGGATTGATCGGAGAACTGTTCCTGAGCCGCGGCCATGCGGGGAAGAGTAGGCGGAACCGGAGCGTCGTGCAGGGAGGGACACCCTGGCGGGCCCGGCTCCTTCCGGCTTCGTGCGAAGATTCTCGGTGTGAGTGCCAACGATCGCCCCATGGGCCAGCAGACGAAGACCTCCGCCACCCATGAGTCGGCGTTCCTCAAGGCATGCCGGCGCGAGCCCGTGCCGCACACGCCGGTCTGGTTCATGCGCCAGGCCGGGCGTTCGCTGCCCGAGTACCTGAAGGTCCGCGAGGGCATCCCGATGCTCGACTCCTGCATGATGCCGGAGCTGGTCGCGGAGATCACCATGCAGCCCGTGCGCCGGCACAAGGTCGACGCCGCGATCTACTTCAGCGACATCGTCGTCCCGCTCAAGGCCATCGGCATCGACCTGGACATCAAGCCCGGCGTCGGCCCGGTGGTCGCCGAGCCGATACGCAGCCGTGCCGACCTCGCCCGGCTGCGCGACCTCACGCCCGAGGACGTCCCCTACGTCACCGAGGCGATCGGACTGCTCACCGCCGAACTGGGCGCCACCCCGCTCATCGGCTTCGCGGGCGCGCCGTTCACGCTCGCGAGCTACCTCGTGGAGGGCGGCCCGTCCCGCAACCACGAGCACACCAAGGCCCTGATGTACGGCGACCCGCAGCTCTGGGCGGATCTGCTCGACCGGCTCGCCGAGATCACCGGCGCCTTCCTCAAGGTGCAGATCGAGGCCGGCGCCTCCGCCGTCCAGCTCTTCGACTCCTGGGTGGGTGCGCTGTCCCCCGCCGACTACCGCCGTTCGGTGCTCCCCGCGTCGGCGAAGGTCTTCGAGGCCGTCGCATCGTACGAGGTCCCGCGCATCCACTTCGGCGTCGGCACCGGCGAACTCCTCGGCCTGATGGGCGAGGCGGGCGCGGACGTCGTCGGCGTCGACTGGCGCGTCCCGCTGGACGAGGCCGCCCGCCGGGTCGGCCCCGGCAAGGCGCTCCAGGGCAACCTCGACCCCGCGGTGCTCTTCGCGCCGACGGCGGCGGTCGAGCAGAAGACCCAGGAGGTGCTGGACGCCGCGGCGGGCCTGGAGGGCCACGTCTTCAACCTGGGCCACGGCGTGATGCCGTCGATGAACCCGGACGCGCTGACCCGCCTCGTGGAGTTCGTGCACGAAAGGACCGCACACTGAGCCGCGGCGGACGCCGGGCACCGCACACTCAGGCGGTCCCCGCCCGGCGCAGCGCCTTCACCGTCTTGCGGGCCGCCACCAGGACCGGGTCCCAGACCGGTGAGAACGGCGGGGCGTAGCCCAGGTCGAGGGTGGTCATGTGGTCCACCGTCATCCCCGCCGTGAGCGCCACGGCCGCGATGTCCACGCGCTTGGCGGCTCCCTCCCGGCCCACGATCTGCACGCCGAGGAGCCGCCCCGTGCGGTACTCGGCGAGCATCTTCACCGTCATGGGCTGCGCCCCCGGGTAGTAGCCCGCGCGGCCCGTCGACTCGATCGTCGCGGTGACGAACCGCAGGCCCACCGCGCGGGCGTCCTTCTCCCGCAGCCCGGTGCGGGCGATCTCCAGGTCGCACACCTTGCTCACCGCCGTACCCACCACCCCCGGGAAGGTGCCGTAGCCGCCGCCGACACCGGCCCCGATGATCTGGCCGTGCTTGTTGGCATGCGTACCCAGCGCGATGTGGCGGGTGCGGCCGGCCACCAGGTCGAGGACCTCGACGCAGTCGCCGCCCGCCCAGATGTTGTCGTGCCCGACGACCCGCATCGACAGATCCGTGAGCAGCCCGCCGTGCGGCCCCAACGGCAGGCCGACGGCCCGCGCCAGCGTCGTCTCCGGCTCGACACCGATACCGAGCACCACCACGTCCGCCGGATACGAGGTGTCGCCCGCGGCGACCGCGCGGACCCGGCCGTCCGGGCCGGTGCGGATCGCGGTGACCTCGGCCCGGTTGACCGTGGTGATGCCCAGCCCGTCCATCGCCTCGTGGACCAGCCGTCCCATGTCGGGATCGAGCGTGGCCATCGGCTGCTCGCCGCGATTGAGGACGGTCACCTCGAAGCCGTGCTTCAGCAGCGCCTCCGCCATCTCGACGCCGATGTAGCCCGCCCCCACGACGACCGCCCGCCGGTGCCCCGGCGCCACCCGGTCCAGGGAATCCAGGAGCGCCTGCCCGTCGTCCAGCGTCTGCACCCCGTGCACCCCGGGGGCATCCATGCCGGGCAGGGGCGGACGCACCGGACGGGCTCCCGTCGCGATCACCAGCTTGTCGAAGCCCGTCCAGTACGACTCACCGTTCTCCCGGTCCAGGGCCCGCACCCGCTGCCCGGCCACGTCGATCTCCGTGACCTCGGTGCGCATCCGCAGATCCATGCCCCGGGCCCGGTGCTCCTCGGGCGTACGGGCGATGAGGGCGTCCCGCTCGGTGACATCGCCACCGACCCAGTACGGGATGCCGCAGGCCGAGTACGAGGTGAAATGGCCCCGCTCGAAGACGACGATGCCCAGCTCGTCGGGGCCCTTGAGCCTGCGGGCCTGGGACGCGGCGGACATGCCTGCCGCGTCACCGCCGATGACCACCAGTCGCTCCGCCGTCATGCCAGGTCCCTTCGACATCGAGTCCGAAGGGACCACGCTACGACGCCGGAGTCGGGGACGAGGACTCCGACGGCTCGGGCACCCGCGGCGCACGCCGTCCCGGCAGCCGGGAGCGCAGCAGCCGCCACAGCAGCAGGAGCACGGCGGCCGAGGCCAGGAACGGGGCCGCGGCGCCCACCGCCATCGTGAGCCAGCGCAGCATCGTGACGAACGCGTCCCAGCCGCCGCCCAGCGCGTCCAGGAACCCGGGATCGTCGTCGCTCTCCGTCGCCGCCTCCGGCTCGGTGAGGTCGAGCGTGATCGTGGCGAGCGTGGTGCGGTCCTTCAGCGAGTCCTGCCGGGCGAGCAGCGACTCCAAGGTGGCCTGACGACTGCTCAGTTCACCTTCCAGGGCGACCACGTCGGTGATCTTCTCGGCCCGGTTCATCAGGGTGCGCACTCGTGCCACACTCGCCCGCTGGGTGGCGATCCGGCTCGCCACGTCGACCACCTGGTCGGTGACGTCCTTCGCGGACGACGTACGGGACAACAGCTTCCCGGTACCCGCGAGTTCCCGCAGCGCCGCGGCGTACTCACCCTGCGGGACGCGCAGCTCCAGACGCGACACCTGATGGGAGTCGTCGATCCGCTCGGTCTCCTCACTGGCCACCAGGCCGCCCGCACGCTCCGCGACCGAACGGGCGGCCGCGACGGCCTTCGGCACGCTCTTCACCTCCACGGAGAGCGAGGCGGTACGGATGACGTGCGTGGCCGCGGGCAGGGAGACGGACTTCTTCGCCGTTGCCGACGAACTGTCGGTATCCTGCGCCGACTTTTCGGCCCCGGAGGCCGCGGCACCCTGCGCGCCCGACCCGGCCCGGACCGCACTCTTGCTGTCTCCGGCATCCGAGTCGCTCGCACCGCTGCAGCCGCTCAGGGTCAGGAGGCCGGCCAGGAGTCCGGCGGCCAGGATCGTGCGTGAACGACGGCCGGACGAACGGCTGCGATGGCGGTCTGTCTGCATAACTGCTCCCCCAGGACGGGTGGTTGATGGTGCCGCTTCGACGTGCCGGGCCCGGGTCCGGGTTTCCCGATCCGGGTTTCGAAGTGGTCACGTTCAGGACTCGGAAGAGGTTTGAGAGAGTGGAGGCATGCAGCGTTCAACAAACCGCGCAGACACAGCCACGGGCCATGTCGTCGTCATCGGCGGAGGCATCGCCGGTCTCGCCGCCGCGCACCGACTCCTCGGAGCCGGGCTGCGGGTCACCGTCCTGGAGTCCTCCGGCCGGCTCGGCGGCAAGCTCATGACCGGTGAGATCGCGGGGACCCAGGTCGACCTCGGCGCCGAGTCGATGCTCGCCAGGCGCCCGGAAGCGGTCGCCCTGGCCCGCGACGTCGGGCTCGCCGACCGCCTCCAGCCGCCCGCGACCGCCACCGCATCGGTCTGGACGCGGGACGCCCTGCGCCCCATGCCCAAGGGACATGTGATGGGCGTCCCGGGCGATCCGGCGGTGCTCGAGGGACTGCTCTCGCCCCAGGGCCTCGCGCGCATCGCGCAGGAGCGCGACCTCACCCCCACCCCCGTCGGCGACGACGTCGCGGTCGGCGCGTATGTCGCCGACCGGCTGGGCCGCGAGGTCGTCGACCGGCTCGTGGAACCGCTGCTCGGCGGTGTGTACGCGGGCGACGCGTACCGGATCTCGATGCGCGCCGCCGTCCCGCAGCTCTTCGAGGTGGCGCGGGAGGGCGGCTCGCTGCTCGACGGTGTGCGCCGCATCCAGGAGCAGGCCGCCGCCCGGCAGCAGACCGGACCGGTCTTCCAGGGCATCGACGGCGGCATCGGCACCCTGCCGGACGCGGTCGCCGACGCCGTGCGCGCGGCCGGCGGCGAGATCCTGACAGCCACCCCCGCCCTCGGCCTCACCCGCGGCACCGACGGCTGGTCCGTCCGCACGGACGCCCGGGTGTTCACCGCCGACGGCGTCGTGCTGGCCACTCCCGCCTGGTCCGCCTCCACCCTGCTGGCCGCCGAGTGCCCGGCCGCCTCCACCGAGCTCGCCGGCGTCGAGTACGCGTCGATGGCGCTCGTCACCCTGGCGTTCCGCCGCTCCGACGTGACCGCCACCGCCCTGGACGGGCGCTCCGGCTTCCTCGTGCCACCGGTCGACGGCCGCACCATCAAGGCGTCCACCTTCTCCACCCACAAGTGGAACTGGGTCGCCGACAGCGCCCCCGATCTGTTCGTCCTGCGCACCTCCGTCGGCCGCTACGGCGAGGAGGACCACCTGCACCGCGAGGACAGCGAGCTCGTCGACGTGTCGCTGCGCGACCTGGCCGAGGCGACCGGTCTGGCCGCGAAGCCCGTGGACAGCGAGGTCACCCGGTGGATCGGCGGACTGCCCCAGTACCCCGTGGGCCACCTCTCCCGGGTCGCCCGGATCCGCGACGAGGTCGCCAAGCTGCCGGGCCTGAGGGTCTGCGGAGCCGTGTACGACGGTGTCGGCATCCCGGCGTGCATCGCGAGCGCCCACCGGGCAGCGGACGAGATCGTCGCCGGACTGACCGGCGGGATGGCGGAGGAGATCACCGACATGCCGACCCCGGTTCCAGGCACACGGAGCGAGGCGGGACAATAGCCGTATGAGTGCGCCTGAGAAGCTCCCCAACGCCGGTAAGAAGGCCAAGGACCTCAACGAGGTCATCCGCTACACGCTGTGGTCCGTCTTCAAGCTGCGCGACGTCCTGCCCGTGGACCGGGCCGGCTACGCCGACGAGGTCCAGGAGTTGTTCGACCAGCTCGCGGCGAAGGACGTCACCGTCCGCGGGACCTACGACGTCTCCGGGCTGCGGGCCGACGCCGACATCATGATCTGGTGGCACGCCGAGACCGCGGACGAGCTGCAGGAGGCGTACAACCTCTTCCGGCGCACCAAGCTGGGCCGGGCACTGGAGCCGGTCTGGTCGAACATGGCGCTGCACCGCCCCGCCGAGTTCAACAAGTCGCACATCCCGGCGTTCCTGGCCGACGAGACGCCGCGCAACTACATCAGCGTCTACCCCTTCGTGCGCTCCTACGACTGGTACCTGCTGCCGGACGAGGACCGCCGCCGGATGCTCGCGGACCACGGGAAGATGGCCCGTGGCTACCCCGACGTCCGGGCCAACACCGTCGCCTCCTTCTCGCTCGGCGACTACGAGTGGGTCCTGGCCTTCGAGGCGGACGAGCTGTACCGCATCGTCGACCTGATGCGTCACCTGCGGGGCTCCGAGGCGCGGATGCACGTCCGCGAGGAGGTTCCGTTCTACACCGGGCGCAGGAAGTCGGTCGCAGACCTGGTGGCCGGGCTCGCGTAGCGAGCGCGCTCAGGCCACCCCAGCCCGGAAGGTCAGAAGACGGGAACCGGCGCGCTCCGCGCCTGCCCGTCGTTCCAGCGACACCGGGTTCGGTTTCGGGTCCGCCACAGGTCACGACCTGCGGCGGACCCGTTTTTCATGGAGCGGCACGCGGGGTGCGGTGGCCGTCCGCGCCCCGTGCGCGCGTCCCGCCCGAACGGGACAGCCGTCCTTCCGCGCAGGTCACCAGCAAAAAGGCGGGACAGCCTTCACAGGCTCAACGCGAGCCCCGCGGTGATACCGCCGACGCACAGCGCGAAGGCGGCTTCCCGCCAGCCGCCCTTGCCCCAGCGGAAGGGCCGGTCGAGCGCCAGGCGTCCGGGCCCGATGGCAGCGAGGGCGAGTGCGGTGACGGCGATGCAGATGTTGTACTCCAGGCCACCCTGAGTCACCCACAGACCGTTGGCCGCGGCGACGGTCACCATGGCGTTGATCATCACACCGATCAGGGCGGCCGCGGCCAGCGGTGTGAACAGGCCCAGGGCCAGACCGATGCCTCCCAGGAACTCGGAGGCACCGCCGATGGCGGCGTAGAGCGTTCCGGGATGGTAACCGAGCGCGGCGAACACCTTGCCCGTGGCCGTGAGGCCCTCGCCACCGAATATTCCGAAGAGTTTCTGACAACCGTGTCCTGCCAGCAGCAGGCCGAAAGTGATCCTGAGAAGGAGAAGTCCGCAGTCGGCGGCGGACACCCGTGCGGCCGGGGCCCGGTCCACCGGCTCGGGTGGGGCACGCAACTGCTCGACGATCGATTTCACCGGGGGCTCTCTTCTGCTCCGGGCTCCCGGGCGGTGCCGAAATACCGCCGGGGAGACGGCGGGGCGGGATGGTCGGTCACCATGGCGCCTGTGGGACAACGCCAGATGCGAAGAGCGCGGCATCACCACAACGCAGTCGCAGGGGGACATCGACTGGACGGGCGTCACCGTGCTCGCGGCGGTCCGGTCGGGCCGCCGGTCATGGTTTCGTCATGACACGGACTGACCTCGGCTCGTCGTTCTCATCGTCACTCCTTTCGTCCTCCGCCGTCGAGCCTGCGGCGCGGGGGTCCATGCGATACCGGCACAGACAGGTATCCATGGGTCCGTTGAGCGGGCGGAGGGTGCGCCGGCGCGGACCGGGGCCGCCGTCGCTCAGGTGCTGCTGCCGCAGCTGGAACTGCTTCCGCCCCCGCAACTGCTGCTTCCGCAGCTGGAGCCGCTGGAGCAGCTGCCGCCGCTCGAACCGCCGCAGCTCGCCCCGGAACCGCAACCGCCGCCCCCGCCTCCGCTGTCGTGCGCGCTTCCGCAGCCGCCGTTTCCGGGGCCCGTACCGGCGCACCACACCGTCGGGGCGACGAACATCCCGGAGGAGCCGGCAGAGCCGGAGGCACCGGAGGAAGAGGACGAGAACGAGCTCGAGTGCGGAGGCCGCCCCGGCTGGGGCATGCGGGCCGCCGCGACCAGCTGCGCCTGGAGTACGGGATCGGGCAGGGCCCGCAGTCCCTGCATGGCCACCAGGCGAGCCGGATCTGCAAGGTGCGCGTGGGCCGCGCGGTACGCATCGGCTGCCCGGCGTCCGGCTCTGGTGACCCGTCCCCGGGCGACAGCGGCGCAGACGAAGCCGATCGGGATGCCGATCACGAGGGCCGGCAGCACTCTGAAGGCGAACGGTACGGAGAAGTCCGGGCCGGCCGAGGTGTCGGCCAGGATCTCCGTTGCCGTCAGCACGACCGCGACGGGAATGGCCAGCACACAGAACACCCCCTGCGCGAGGCCCCAACGGCACCATCTGCGGCCCGTTGCGGGCGGGGCCAGCAGCCCCCGGGCCGCGAGCCCGTCGCCGATCTCCTGCACCGCAGGGTGGCGCATCACCGCCTCGCGCAAGGCGCGCAGTGCGCCGCTGGCCGCCCCGGCGTGCTCCTGGAGCACCGCGCGCTCCACCGGGTCCCGGGCGTCCGCCCGCTGGACGGAGACGATGCCGGGACCGCCGACCATGAGCCGTCCGTCCGTATGCATCGCCGTGAGAGCGGTGTCGACCACCCGGCCCGGACCGCCGTTCAGAAAGGCGACCTCGAAGTGGTCGTGGACGGGGCCGTCGGACCCGCCGCGGGCGCGTACGAGCCCCACGATCAGGAGGACCGAGGAGACCGCGACGCCGAGGTCGACGAGCAGGGCGAGGGTGGGCATGACGGTCACCTCCCGGCCAGTGCCGCACGGGCCGCCCGGACCAGCCGCGTGGCGCGGCGCGGCGGTCGGGCACCGGCCCGGTCCTGCCACCAGTGGGTCAGCCGTCGTCGTGCCCGGTCGTCGGCGGGCAGGCCTGCGATCAGCAGCCCTTCGGCGAAGTTCAGCGCATCGCGCCGGTAGCCGCCGGACATCGGACGGGTCCTGGCGTACGCGAGGAAGGCGTCCCGGTAACCGGCTCCCAGGATCTGCGGGAGTTCGGGTGCCACCTTGGCGACGACCCCGGCCCGCTTGGCGGCCAGCGCGTGGCTCTGGACGGCGAGACGGCGGTGGTCGAAGCCCTGCGGGACGGGTGTGCCCGCGACGAGGGCGGAGAGCAGCGCGGTCTGGGCGACCGCGACCCGGTCGCGCACGGCTTCCAGGGACGTGCCGGTCCGCCGCCGCGGCGCGGGGGAGGAGACGGACCGCCCGCCCCGGACCGGCGACACGCCGCAGTCACGGACCGGGGCCGCCGCCCGGTCCAACGTGGTGCGGATCGCGGTCAGTTCGCCCGCGAGTTCCTCGGCCGGCGGGAAGTCGTCGTCCCGCTCCAGGAGCACGCCCGGCGGGTCGACCCGGGAACGGAGTTCGGCGAGGACGTCGAGCACGGGCTCGGTGACCGGGTGGGCATGCGTGTCGTGCCAGACACCGTCCTTCTCGACGCCGCCCGCCACATGCACGTACGCGATGGCCTCCACCGGCAGCTCGTCCAGCGCGGCGGCCGGGTCCTCGCCACGGTTGACGTGGTTGGTGTGGAGATTGGCGACGTCGATCAGCAGCCGGACCCCGGTGCGCTCGACCAGCTCCGCCAGGAACTGGCCCTCGGTCAGCTCCTCGCCGGGCCAGGAGATCAGAGCCGCGATGTTCTCCAGCGCCAGCGGCACCGGCAGCGAGTCCTGCGCGATCCGCACGTTCTCGCACAGCACGTCCAATGCGTCCCAGATCCGTGGCACCGGCAGCAGATGGCCCGCTTCCAGCCCCGGCGAACCGGTGCGCGGACCCCCGGCCCGTACGAACGCGATGTGCTCGGTGACCAGCGGGGTGCCGAGCAGTTCCGCGCGGGCGGCGAGATCCGCGAGCCGGCCGGGGTCGGGGCGCTCGACGCCGCCGAGGCCGAGCGAGACCCCGTGCGGTACGACGGTGACACCCCGCTCCCTGAGCCGTACCAGCGCATCGGGCAGATGGTCGGGGCAGAGGTTCTCCGCGACCGTCTCCACCCAGTCGATGCCCGGCAGCGTCTCGATGGTGTCCGCGATCTCCGGCCGCCAGCCGATGCCTATTCCCAGCCTCATGTCGTCCCCCTCCGCCGTTCCGTGCAGGACTCATGGCCCTGACGGCGGGCGGCGAATCCGAGGGAGGGGACGTTCAGAGGATGATTTGAGGTTCCAGCGTGGCTTCGGCGCTGCGGCGCTGCGGTGCAGCGGAGGGCCGGCTGCCGGATCAGCGTAGGGCGGGATGGTCGGCGACCACCGTGCACGACCCCGGAGCGATCTCGGTGAACCCCGCGTCACGCACCACCGGCAGACCGCTCGCCGTGAGCTGCTGCCAGCGTCCCGCGTCCGCGGTCGCCACCGACAGCGGGAAACCCGCCTCACGCCAGGCCGTGCGCTCCGCCGGGGACAGCTCCCACCAGGCGAGCTGCGCGCCGTGTCCGGCCTGCGCCATCGCCTTGCCCGCCGACATGTCCAGCTGCGGGTTCAGCCACAGCACCGGGCCGGTGGGATCGGGTGCGGCCGGCGGCTCGGGGTCGTCCAGATCCGTCCCCGACACCTGGAGCTTCGCCAGCTCCTTCGGCCAGCCGTCCAGCGGCACCGGCGGATAGACCCGTACCTCGGCGCTCTCACCCGTGACCGTGATGCCCGGCAGCGCGGACGCCTTGCGCCACTCGGCGCCGCGCGCCCGCCGGACCACCTTGCGGATCCGGGCGTCCTGCCAGTCCCGCATCAGCTGCGCCCACTCGCCCTCGCCGTCCGAGCGCTCGTCGGAGAGCATCACGAGCACCGCGCGGGCGGCGGTCCGCAGCGCGTCGGTACGGGCCGGGGGAGCCGTCTTCTCGATGTGCACGACCAGCGGCAGCACGTACTGCGGAGCCTCGTCGCGGCGGGTCCGTCCGTCCCGGAACGGGCTCTCCGCCGCAGGCGGGCAGGGCAGGACGGGCGTCAGGGACGGGGAAGGGGATGCGGAGGTGTCGTGGTCGTTCACCCGTCCCAGTCTGCCAGCTGGGCGGGGGGCCGATTCCCGGCGGATCCCGGCGCGGCTCGGCGGACCTTGGCGGGCGGACCTTGGCGGGCGGACCTTGGCAGGTGGACCCGGCGGACCCGGCGGCCCCGGCGGACTTTGGCAGACCCGGGCGGACCTTGGCGGAACGAATCGCTCCGGGTGACCATGCACCGCATGAAGAGCGATCTCTTTTCCAGTGAGCACATGGCGCAGCCGGCAACCGCCCCCGGAATGTCCCTGCAGAACGCCAAATCCATCACATACGCCGTCAACGGCGAGATGCACGCCCGTCAGGGATCCATGGTCGCCTTCCGTGGCGATCTGCAGTTCGAGCGCAAGGGGCAGGGGATCGGCGGCATGCTCAAGCGCGCCGTCACCGGAGAGGGGCTCCCGCTGATGGCGGTGCGCGGCCAGGGCGAGGTCTGGTTCGCGCACGAGGCGGCCAACTGTTTCATCGTGGAGATGGAGCAGGGCGACGTCCTCACCATCAACGGCCGCAATGTGCTCTGTTTCGACACCACGCTCTCCTACGAGATCAAGACCGTGAAGGGTGCCGGGATGACCGGCGGGGGCATCTTCAACACGGTCTTCACCGGATACGGCAAGCTCGGCCTGATGTGTGAGGGTCACCCGATCGTGATACCGGTCACGCCCCAACAGCCGGTCTGCGTCGACACGGACGCGGTGGTCGGCTGGAGCGCCAACCTGGCGACATCGCTGCACCGCTCGCAGAGCTTCGGCTCGATGATGCGCGGCGGCTCCGGGGAGGCCGTCCAACTGCGGCTGGACGGGGAGGGATTCGTGATCGTGCGGCCCAGCGAGCTCAAGTCCGAGAAGGCGTCGGCCAACTGATCCCGAGCGGGACGGGCCGCCGGTGCGGCCCGGACGGACGGGTCCGCCCCGCTGCGTGACTTCAGTACCTTCGTACGCATGGATGACGAGTCGTACTGCGGGACCTCCGACACGGCCGCCGAGCCCGCCGACGGGACGGAGACCGTCGAGGGACCCCCGTACGCGGAGTGCGTGCTGTGCCGGAAGCCGACCGAGTACCCGGACTCGGTCAAGGGCAGCACGCTCTGCCCGGTCTGCGCATGGCAGGAGGCCCAGCGCACGGCGTGCTCAGGCTGAGACCTCCCGCCCGGGCGGGAGGTACTCCGGCCGGAGACGTGCGGTCCTGCCGCGGCCCCGGCCGGACTGGTGCCTCAGCGTGTCAGCGCCACGGCCCCGTCACCGCGAACGTCGTCCCCGGCGTATAGCAGTTGACGAACATCGTCCCGCCGTCCGGAGCGAAGGTGACCCCGGCGAACTCGCCCCATGCGGGTTCCTCGGGCGTCCCGATGTTCTGCCGGCCCCGCGCCATCGGGTACACCTCGCCGCCCCGCGTCAGGCCGAACACATGCTGGGCGCCGTCGCCGTCCTCACACACCATCAGGCCGCCGTCGGAGGCCAGGCAGATGTTGTCGGGCGACTCGCCCGGCAGCTGGACGTCCGTAGCGGGACCGAAGACGATCACCAGGGTCAGACGGCGCCGCTGCGGCTCGTACCGCCACACCTGTCCGTAGTGGTCGGCGGCGGAACCCTGCGAACTGTGCGCGAAACTGGAGACGAAGTAGACCGCGGACCCGCCCCAGTAGCAGCCCTCCAGCTTCTGCGCGTGGGTGATGCCCTTCGGGCCGAAGTCCTGGAAGCGGATCGGGGTTTCGGCCGCCTGTGGATCCGGTACGGGAACCCACTCGATGCCCTCGAAACGCGCACCGGTCTCCTGGACGGCGGAGAGGTCAGGGATCCCCGGCACCCGCATGGCCTCCAGATGACCTCCGGCCCGCAGCGAGCCCGTCCCGCCCAACGGCTTGTCCGGCAGGAAGCGGTAGAACAGCCCGAAGGGCTTGTCGAACGCGTCCTCCGTCTCGTACACGATCCCGTTGCCCGGGTCGATCGCGATCGCCTCGTGCTGGAAGCGGCCCATCGCGGTGAGCGGTACGGCACCGGTGCGGTGCGGATCGGCGCCGTCCACCTCGAAGATGAAGCCGTGGTCCTTGGTGTAGCCGTTGGTGCCGGCCTTGTCCTCGGTCTCCTCGCAGGTCAGCCAGGTGTTCCAGGGGGTACGGCCACCCGCGCAGTTCACCGCCGTACCGGCGATGGCGACGCGTTCGCCGAGGACATTGTTCCGGCCGTCCAGCTCCAGGGCCGTACAGCCGCCCTTGCCCATCGGGTCGTAGGTGAGACCCTCGACGGTCGGGACCGGGATCCTTCCAGTGGCGCGGTTCTCGTGGTTGCGGATGAGCCGGACCTGGCCGTGCCGGCCGGCGAAGGCGGCCATGCCGTCGTGGTTGCTGGGCACCTGGCCCTCGCCGGAGCGGAGCGGGTCGCCCTCCCGGGACAGGACTCGGTAGCTGAAGCCCTGCGGGAGGTCGAGCAGACCGTCCGGATCGGGCACGAGCGGGCCGTAGCCGCTGTGACCGCGGGCGGCGGCGGTACCCGCGAAGAGTTCGCGCAGAGCCCCGGTGAAGGCGATCGAGGCCACGGCCGCGCCGCTGGTGGTCAGGACCTGTCGTCGTGTCGCGAGCCGTCGTACTGCTGCTGATGACATGAGGCAACTCCCTGCTGGCGGACAGGAGAAGTGACCCGCATGTGTGTACCACGCGTATGGTCGCGCGGAAACCATGCGGGTCACCGAACCCCCTGCGTGTCACGGGCCCACAGGGGCCCGTGGGGTCAGGCCAGGGACGCGCTGAGCGTGATCTTCGTGCCCGTGAGCGCCTGGCTGACCGGGCAGTTGGCCTTGGCGTCCTCGGCTGCCTTGACGAAGTCCGCCTCGTCGATGCCCGGCACCTCGCCCTGGACGGTGAGGTGGATGCCGGTGATGCCGGTGCCGGGCTGGAAGGTGACCTCGGCCTGGGTGTTCAGCCGGGTCGGCGGGGTGCCGGCCTTGGCCAGGCCGTTGGACAGCGCCATCGAGAAGCAGCTGGAGTGGGCCGCCGCGATGAGCTCCTCGGGGCTGGTCTTGCCGTTCGCCTTCTCCGCGCGGGAGGGCCAGGAGACCTCGTAGTCGCCGATGCCGGAGGAGTCGAAGGTGACGACACCCTTGCCCTCGATCAGGTTGCCTTCCCAGACCGTGTGCGCCTGACGTGTGGTGGCCATGATGGATCCCTTCGAACGGTGTGCGCGGTTTCACGGGAGTCCCGAGGCGCCCGGGGGTGCCTCGGGCGTACCGTCCGGATCTGCTCCGGGCGGTACGCCCCCTGAACCTACTGGGCCACCAGACCCTTTGCGTCGCGGGCGAGCGCGGTCAGCCGGGAGATCGCCCGGAAGTACTTCTTGCGGTACCCGCCGTTCAGCATCTCCTCGCTGAACAACTTGTCGAACGGGACTCCGGAGGCGAGCACCGGAACCTCCCGGTCGTACAGCCGGTCGGCGAGGACGACGAGCCGCAGCGCGGTCGACTGGTCGGGCACCGGCTGGACATCGGTGAGGCAGACCGCCCGCAGGTCGTCCGTCAGCGCGCCGTAGCGGCTCGGGTGGACCCGGGAGAGGTGCTGGAGGAGCGAGGGGAAATCGTCCAGGGCGGCGCCCTCGGTGGCGTACGCGGCCTTGGTGACCTGTTCGTCGGAGTACGGGGCGGGGGCTGCGGGCAGCCCGCGGTGGCGGTAGTCCTCGCCGTCGATCCGCAGCGGCCGGAAGTGCGCCGACAGCCCCTGGATCTCGCGCAGGAAGTCGGCGGCGGCGAACCGGCCCTCGCCGAGCTTGCCGGGCAGCGTGTTGGAGGTGGCGGCGAGCGCGACCCCGGCCTCGACCAGCCGGCTCAGCAGGGAGGACACCAGCACCGTGTCGCCCGGGTCGTCCAGCTCGAACTCGTCGATGCACAGCAGCCGGTGCCCGCTCAGCGTCCGCACGGTCTGCTGGAAGCCCAGCGCGCCGACCAGGTTCGTCAGCTCGACGAACGTGCCGAAGGCCTTCAGCGAGGGCGCGGCGGGGGTGGCGTGCCAGAGGGAGGCCAGCAGGTGGGTCTTGCCGACGCCGTATCCGCCGTCGAGGTAGACCCCGAGGGGCGCCGCGGGCGCGGTCGGCTTCCTGCCGAACCACTTGCGCTTGCCGGACCCCGTGGCATGCGCCCCGCCGAGCCCGGACGCGAATCCGCTCAGGACCTCGACCGCCTCGGACTGGCTCGATTGCCTGGGGTCCGGGACGTACGTATCGAAGCGCACGGAGTCGAAGCGAGGCGGCGGCACCATCTCGGCGACCAGGCGGTCGGCGGGGACGTGCGGCTCGCGGGCGCACAGGGACAGCGGGGCCGTTTCGGCTATGGGGCTCTGCCCCGGCACGGCGGTGGAGGACGACACAACTCTCCACTTTAAGGGCCATGCCAGACTGCAGGACATGCGACGCCTCTTCCCTGTGACCGACCTGACACCGGCTGACGACGAGGGGGAATGGAGTCTGGACGCCCTGGCCGAGGCCTACGCGTACCCCGAGCAGGACGGCCCCTGGCTGCGCGCCAACATGGTGTCGACGCTGGACGGCGCCGCCCAGCACGACGGGCGCTCCCAGCCGATCTCCAGCGAGAGCGACATGCGGATCTTCGGCACCCTGCGCGCGCTGGCCGACGCGGTCGTGGTGGGGGCGGAGACGGTACGCCTGGAGGGCTACCGGCCCGCCAGGGCCCGCGAGGCCTTCGCTGCCCGCAGGGCAGCGGCCGGGCAGGGCCCCGCACCGGCGATCGCCGTGGTGAGCGGCAGCCTGGATCTGGACTTCACGCTGCCGCTCTTCGTCGCGCCGCTCGTCCCGACCCTGGTACTGACCGGCGCCGGAGCCCCGGCGGCCCGGATCGAGGCGGCGCGGAAGGCGGGCGCCGAGGTGGTGGTCGCGGGGGAGGGCAGCCGGGTGGACCCCGCCCGAGCCGTGCGGGAGCTGGCGGACCGGGGGCTCCGGCGGCTGCTGACCGAGGGCGGCCCGAGGATGCTGGGCCAGTTCGTGGCGGCCGGAGTGCTGGACGAGATGTGCCTGACCCTCTCGCCGATGCTGACCGCCGGAGACGCGCAGCGGATCGCAGGGGGACGCTCGGTGGCGGTGCCGGAACGATTCACCCTGATGTCGATCCTGGAAGAAGCCGGGTTTCTCTTCACCCGTTACCGTCGGATCTGACCATCATCGGAATATTCCGTTCCGGTTAGCTTCCGATGGGCACAATGGATCTCGCAGACCCCGTGCGAGCACGGGGAAGGACGGTTCAGCAGAGACTGGCGACGGTTACCGAAGCAGAAGGGCGCCCGTGGTGTTCACCAGCGTTTTGATGATCGAGAAGCCCCTCACTTCCGAGGACGTCGAATTCGTCACCACCCTGCACGGAGAGGAACAGGCCTCGTTCGTGGTGCTCATGCAGCCGCGTGGTGACCAGGCCGATGTGCTGTTGCGGGCCATCGACGACCTGGCCATGGGCGAACTGAAGGAAGCCGCCCGGGAGGGGGAGGAACCGGAGGGCAGAGATGCCAGAAAGTCGGCCGAACTGGCGCTCGAGGTGTCTCTCGAGGCCCTGCGCCAGGCGGGCTGCGAAGCGGTCGGACAGGTGGTCGAGGACCACCCGCTGGACAAGCTGAAGTCCGTCGTCGACGACGCGGAGGCGGACGAGGTCATCGTGCTGACCGCGCCGCACTACGTGGAGGAGTTCTTCCACCGGGACTGGGCGTCCAGGGCCCGGCACAAGGTCGGCGTACCGGTGCTCAAGCTTTTCGCGCACAGCGAATAAGGGCTGTCCCGTAATCCCCGGTGGATGAGCGCGCGGCGTCAGATGCGGTGCATCGCAAGGCGGAGGGTCGTCCTCATACCGGGTCGTATTCGGGCGAGCCCGACAACGCTGCGAGGTGCCGTAGCTGTCGTCGGGCGCCCGCCGGGGATTACGGGACAGCCCTTAGGCTGGGCGGGTACTCGTTTCGAACTTCTGGGGAGACACACACATGGCACCCGGTATTCCTGCCGCCATGGAACGGCCGCACTTCATCGGCATCGGCGGCGCCGGGATGTCGGGCATCGCGAAGATCCTCGCCCAGCGCGGAGCGAAGGTCGCGGGCAGCGACGCCAAGGAATCGGGAACCGCCGAGGCGCTCAGGGCGCTGGGGGCGACCGTCCACATCGGGCACTCCGCCGCGCACCTGGCGGACGACGCCTCGTGCGTGGTCGTCTCCAGCGCCATCCGCCCCGACAACCCGGAGCTGGTGCGCGCCGCCGAGCTGTCGATCCCCGTCGTACACCGCTCCGACGCGCTCGCCTCCCTGATGGAGGACCTGCGCGCGATCGCGGTGGCCGGTACGCACGGCAAGACGACCACCACCTCGATGCTGGCCGTCGCCCTGTCCGCCCTGGACCTCGACCCGTCGTACGCCATCGGCGGCGACCTCGCGGGCCCCGGCACCAACGCCGAGCACGGCGAGGGCCGGATCTTCGTCGCCGAGGCGGACGAGAGCGACCGCAGCTTCCAGAAGTACGACCCCGAGGTGGCGATCGTCCTCAATGTCGAGCTGGACCACCACGCGAACTACGCCTCGATGGACGAGATCTACGAGTCCTTCGAGACGTTCGCCGGAAAGATCGTCCCCGACGGCACCCTGGTGATCTCCGCCGACCAGGCCGGCGCCGTCGAGCTGACCGAGCGGGTACGCGCCCGGTCCGCGGTGAAGGTCGTGACCTACGGCGAGGCGGAGACCGCCGACGTACGCGTCCACAAGATCACCCCGCGGGGCCTGACCAGCGAGGTCACGGTCGTCCTCAACGGGAAGTTCCTCACCTTCGCGGTCTCCGTGCCCGGCCGCCACTACGCCCTCAACGCCGTCGCCGCCCTCGCGGCCGGTGTCGCCCTCGGCATCCCGGCCCACAACCTCGCCTCGGCCCTCGGCAAGTACACCGGCGTCAAGCGCCGCCTCCAGCTCAAGGGCGAGGCCGCGGGCGTGCAGGTCGTCGACTCCTACGCCCACCACCCCACCGAGATGACCGCCGACCTCGAAGCGATGCGCGGCGCGGCGTCGGACGCCCGCCTCCTGGTCGTCTTCCAGCCCCACCTCTTCTCCCGCACCCAGGAGCTCGGCACCGAGATGGGCCAGGCCCTCGCACTGGCCGACGCCTCCGTGGTCCTGGACATCTACCCGGCCCGCGAGGACCCGATCCCGGGCATCACCAGCGACCTGATCATCGACGCGGCACGGGCCGCGGGCGCCGACGTCACCGCCGTCCACGACAAGGCGGCGGTCCCCGAGGCCGTCGCGGGAATGGCGAAGCCCGGTGACCTCGTTCTCACCATGGGCGCGGGCGACGTCACGGACCTCGGCCCGCAGATCCTGGACCACCTGTCGAGCTGAGGGAGCGGCGACGTGGCGTACGACATCGAGAAGCCGGACGAGCAGTGGCGGGCCGAGCTGACCCCCGCGGAGTACGCGGTCCTGCGGCAGGCCGGCACCGAACCCGCCTTCGTCGGTGAATACACCGACACCAGGACGACGGGCGTGTACTCCTGCCGCGCCTGTGGCGCGGAGCTGTTCCGCTCCGACACCAAGTTCGCGTCGCACTGCGGCTGGCCGTCCTTCTACGACCCGAAGGACACGGACGCGGTCGAACTGCTCCAGGACCGCAGCCACGGCATGGTTCGCACCGAGGTCCGCTGCGCCCGCTGCGGATCGCACCTCGGCCATGTCTTCGAGGGCGAGGGCTACCCGACCCCGACGGACCAGCGGTACTGCATCAACTCCATCTCGCTGCGGCTGACGCCCGACGAGGGCTGACGGCCACCACCTGAGCGAGGGCTGACGCCGGGCGTCAGCCCTCGCCCCCGTCCTCGGCGCTCTCCGGACGCAGCAGCGGATGGGCGACCCCCGGAAAGACCCGGGCCCGCACCACGGGTTCCGCGGACCCGCCACGGGTCACCGTCTCGGCGACACCCCACGGCCGGCCGGGCAGCACGACCGTCAGGATGTACGAGGACGCGCACCCCAGGCAGTCGTAGCGGTCCGCCCAGCTCTCCACCTCCGTGACACTGCCGGGGTAGCGCGCCACGTGCCGGTGCAGCGCGTGGCAGCGCTCGCACCGCTCGCCGGGCTCGCACGTACCACCGCAGGGGCAGGGGACGTCGAGCGAGTCGGCGGGATGCCAGCGCTGGGTGCGGACGGCCTCCCGCGTGGCGCCCATGTCCTTCATCGCCTTCAGATTGCGCGCGGCGACGTTGTACGACTCGCCGGTCGCGGCCATCCGGTCGCGGATGACGTCCTTGCGTCCGCGGTTCGTCGTCATCTGTTTCCTCCTGGGGGTGTCACGCAGCCCGCCGGGAGCGCACGAGATCGACAGGTCACATCGAGATGTCCCACGGTACCGGTCGCCCCGGACCGGCCATGCCCCGCAGTGTTCCCGGCGCCATGACCCGCAGGAGCCCCGGGCCGGACAGCCGCCGCTCCCACGACCGTCCCCGTGTGACCCACGGCCCCATGGCCGCCCCTACCTACGACCGCCGCACCCGTGCCGTGAGCCTGCTGCCGAGCCGGCGGCCGAAGCCGCCCGGCCGGTTCCAGGCCCGGAACGCCTCCGCCGTGCGGCTGCTGCTCGTGCGCCCGGCCGCCTCCTCGACGGCGGCCACCGCGCCGGCGGACAGGCCGCGCACCACCGGCCGCAGCACCTCCTCCAGCAGCGCCGCCCGGGTCTCTCCCCAGGCGCGGCCCGCGTGCGGATGGGAGGTCCAGACGGTGAAGCAGTCGGCCACATAGCCGGGTTCGGACCGCAGCCGGGCGAGCACGGTGTCATGGCGGGCCGCCGTGCCGTAGGCCGCGATGAGGTCCGCGTCGCCGCTGTGGACGAAGGCGTACAGCTCGGCCTCCGGCCGGTCCGGCGCGAGCAGCACCCGGGCCAGCGTGCCGAACGCCTGGTCGCGCACGCCCGGCTCCACCGGTTCGGCCCCGGCGCACAGCGTCCGGGCCCGTTCGGCCCAGCCGGGCTCCGCCGTCCCCGACCGGAGGTCCCGCGCGAACTCCAGGAGCAGCAGGGCGCCGCGTACCCGCGCGTCGAGCTCCTGCGGGAAGCCGCGCAACAGGTCGTGGGCGAGCTCGGGGGCCTCCTCGTCGTCGGCGGGGGCAGCGAGCGCCGCCGCGACGAGCACGGACCAGGTGCCGGCCGTGCGGTGCGCGTCGGAGGTGGTGGCGTCCAGCACCAGACGGGCCTCGCCAGCCGTCGGTGTCCCGTCGCCCCAGACCAGCCCCACCGCGGTCCGGAGTACCAACGGTTCCGTGAACGGGGACATGCCCCCGGCACGGAGCACCGCGTGCAGCGCCTGCACCCGGTCGCCGCCATCCGCCACGATGCCGGGCGCCGCCGCGCACATCCGCAGATGCGGCAACGCCTGGGTCCCGGTGAACGGCAGGGCGACACCCGCCAGCAGCCGCTCCGTCGCCGCCGGGTCCTGCGGGGCGATCCGGTCCAGTTCGCCCAGCAGCGCGGTACGGACGTCGAACTGTTCGTCCAGGAGGCCGAGCAGCAACGGCCCGCAGTCGCCCGCCCCTTCGGCCAGCAGCGAACGGGCCATGCGGCGTACGACAGCGGGCAGCAGGTCGGCGCAGTCCACGCCGAGCAGCCGTGCGATCCGCAGCAACTGCACGGTCCGCGCCACACCGCGACCGGGCACGGCGGGCGCACCGGTGGCGAGTTCGGCACGGAGGTCGTCGCCCAGGGTGGCGACGAGGGTGGCGGCGACGCGTTCCCCGGTCGGTCCGTCGAAGACCGACCGCGCGGGCGGTTCGACGCCGACATCGCCCCCACGCACTGTCTCCGTCACCAGCAGGGCGGCGAGCGAGGCGGTCACGGTGGCCGGGGAGCGCCCGTCGAGCGCGGACAACAGCCGTGCCACAGCGGCCAGTTCGGTGTCCGTCCGGTCGAGCCCGGGGGCGGTCAGCGCGTCGGCCAGCCGCCGCGTCCGTTCCTCGTCCAGCGCATACGGCCGCTCGGCGGCCCAGTCCGCTGCCGCGGCCCGCTCGACGGAGCCGAGCACCACGCCCGCACAGAGCGCCGTGACGGCGAGCGGTCCGGCGGCGAAGGGCTCGCCCGGAAGCCCGGCCGCCACCCGGAACAGCTCCGGGGACCGGTTCCGCCAGATGCGGGCACAGGTCTCGGCCCAGGCGTCGTCCACCGGTCCCGCCGGGCGCGACCCCGCGCAGTTGTGCACCCGGAGCAGGCCCCCGTCGTCGGAACCGGTCTCCACGGCGTCGCCCGGCAGCACCCCGACGATCCGGTGCGGGCAGTCCGTCGGACGCCGGGTATAGGTGGTGAAGGTCAACTGCTGGGCGCTGTCCGGCGGAAGCACGGCCGTGGCGAGGGCGATCCACCGGGCCACGTCGGCGCTCTGCCGCTCGACCAGCACGATCCGCGCCGGGACTGGTTCCTGGCTCACCCGGCGCAGGTCGGCGAAGACTGCCGCCAGCCAGGGGCTCCGGGAGACCGCGAAGTCGTTCAGTGTCTCCGGCCCGAACGCGGCAGAGGCGGGCAGTGCGGCCAGTCGGCCGGGTGCGGAGCCGTCCGGTGGTGTGGAGGCCCAGCTCGGCGACCGCCACGCCGTGATCGGCAGCGCGTCGCCCGGCAGCCGGGTCCCGGCCGGGAGATGTACCGCGTGCGCGTGGAAACGACCGGTGCCGGGGCCGCCGAGTGCCACGGTGCGGCTCAGCAGATGACTTCCGTCGGACAGTGCGCTGAAGGAGAACGCCTCGGGAAACGAACGGAGTTCGGCGTTCTTCGGGTGATACGGGGCGTCGGTCGGCGGCTCGTAGGCGAGAAGCTGCTCGGCCTCGGCCAGGACCGGTGTGGGTATCCCGGCGCTGACCGCCGTGAACCGCGCACCGCTCCCGTCGTTTCCCGCAGAGGCAGAGGTGTAGTGCAACTGCGCGAGGCTCATGCTTCGGCCCTCTTCGTCCTTGCCGCGAACGTCCCCGTACCGTCAGCACGCTCGCTCCGTCGGCCGTCCGTCGAGGGCAGGGCCGTCCGGGCGCAGCGACGACCCCGGCGGGGAGCGGTCCGCAATCGCGGGAGCGACGCTATCAAGGCGCGACCCTCCCGCACGCCCCCTGCTGAAAGATCAACGGAGCGACCCGGCGGGGAAGCTCGGTTCACAGGGGAGGCGCACAGAACGGCCCTGCCCAGTGCGCCCTCGTCACTCCAATGGCCGTCGCCCCAACGCACCCACCCGATCGTTGGTCGTCTTCGGATTGACCAATCCCCCGTGGGCGCCGCGTTCCGGGCCCAAGGGTCCCTCTCCGTAAAGGAGTTATTCCGTTGAACCTCAAGACTCTCTCTGCGGTGGCCGCCGTTCTCGCCCTCGCCGGTCTCGCCGGCGCGTCCACGGCCGGTGCGGCGCCCGGCACGGTTTCCGGCGACGGCGGAAACCGCATCGGCGTCCTGAAGGACAACGGCGACGCCCTCGTCAAGGCGGGCGGCCTCAGCGCCACCTGGGTCAAGGAGCACGGCAACGTCAAGCAGATCACTCTGTCCGGCAACCGCATCGGTGTTCTCACGGGTGACGGCATCGCCTGGGTGAAGGAGGGCGGCCTCAGCGCGACCTGGGTTCGCGAGGCCGACGACGTGAAGCAGATCGCGCTCTCCGGCAACCGTATCGGCGTCCTGAAGGACAACGGCGACGCGTACGTGAAGGAGGGTGGCCTCAGCGCCAGTTGGGTTCTGGAAGCGGGCAACGTCAAGGAATTGGAGCTCTCGGGCAACCGCATCGGCGTGGTGAAGGGCAACGGTGACGCGTACGTGAAGGAGGGCGGCCTCAGCGCGACGTGGGTCAAGGAGTCCGGCAACGTCATCGGCATCGACCTGTCGGGCAACCGGATCGGTGTGCTCACGGGCAACGGTGTCGCCTGGGTCAAGGAGGGCGGTCTGAGCGCGACGTGGGTCCGGGAGTCCGACGACATCATCCAGCTCGAACTGTCGGGCAACCGGATCGGTGTGCTGAAGGACAACGGTGATGCGTACGTGAAGGAGGGCGGCCTCAGCGCGACCTGGGTCCACGAGTACACCCACACCATCCAGATCGCCCTGTCCGGCAATCGCATCGGCGTCCTCAAGGGTGACGGTGACGCGCGGGTCAAGGAGGGCGGCCTGAGCGCGACCTGGGTCCTGGAGGCCAACCACGTCACCGAGCTGGCGCTGTCCTGATGCCCGCTGACGTCATCGCCCGACGGCCGGCCTGACACCCGCCGTGCCGCGCAACGGAGTTGATCCGATGCGCGGCATGGCGCAGTGTCGTTCGGAAGCTGTGTGCGTCAGCCGCTGAGCGCATACGCCACGAAGCCGGTCCAGGCGGCGGGGGAGAGGGCGAGCTGAGGGGACGTGCTCGACCTTGGAGGCGGTGGGGCAGGTGGCGAACTCTACGCAGGAGTCGCTGTCGCCGCCGCTGTAGGCGGACTTGGGAGTCGTACGACAACGCCACCGGCCTTGACCGCGCCAGATGGCGAGGCTGCCGGTGGTCCTGACCTGCTTGTGCAGCGCACTGGTCTCGATCGGCTGCACGGGAGCGAACTCACTGCGGGCTGACGGGCCGGCGGTACACCGAAGCTCCGGCGATCCACGATGACCTGGGAAGGTCACCCATTCGGCCGGAGCTTCGTTGCGTCCGTGACGGGCCGGTGCGGACTCCTCAGCCTGTCAGGGCCTGGGCACTCACACACCCGCCGGGACTTCTGGAAGTTTCTGTAGGAATTCTCTGTAGGAATTCCTTAGAGGATTTCGATAGCATCGACCTTCGGGGTATTCGAATACTTGATATTATTCCACCGGGCGATTTTCACTACATCGCCATTGGCGTCGTAGTACTTCACGTCGTTGTTCCCCGTGGAGATCTGGTCGACCCACCATCCGCCGAAGTCGATCTTCCCTCGGTTCGCGTAGCAGTCCACGCTGTCGCGCCCGTTGCTGTGCGACCAGATCTTCAAGAAACCCGCGTCGGGGTCGCAGGTGACGTGGTCGATGGCGGAAGCGGTTCCGGTTGGTCCGGCCATGGTGAACACGGCAGCTACGGCAAGAGCTGCGCCCATGGTGCGTGCAAAATTCCTCGTCCTTAGGAACACATTTTCCCCTTGAGTCGAATATGGAACCAAGGGCCCACTCCGTCATTGTGGGCACATCGGTGCTTCACGGGCATCTTACGAAGCAATCCATCCCTCCAGGAGACTTCTGGAGGGAATCACCTGAACGTGAATATCCGACCGTGGGTGTCACGGCTCGGCGTATCCATGAACCCGCAATCGCGGGTAAATGCGCGGCTTAAAAATTCTGAACATTTTAGTGGTCGCGTGCGGAAATTCTTCGGGCTGGTCGGGCGTCAGGTCCGCCGGACCGGAACCCTTCGAAGCCGAAGCCGAAGCCGAAGCCGAAGCCGAAGCCGAAGCCTCGCTGTGCGGCTCAGTCCGTACGCCGTGATGGTTCACCCGGGTGGTCATAGGGGCGGGAGCACTTAGGACGGGTAGTCAGGAGAGCGCCACGGTAAGCCCTTTCCGCTTCTGCGCTCGTCCCGTCACCGACCTTCGGAGGAGTCGTCGTGAAATTCGGAGTCTCGACGTTCATCACCGACCAGGGCATCAGCCCGACCGCGCTCGGAACCGCCCTGGAAGAGCGTTCGTTCGACTCGTTGTTCATCGCCGAGCACACCCACATCCCCGTGAACCGCCAGACCCCCTACCCGGGCGGGGGCGACCTGCCGGACATCTACTACCGCACCCTGGACCCCTTCGTCGCCCTGACCGCCATCGGAGTGGTGACCGAGCGGCTGCTGCTGGGTACCGGCATCGCGCTGATCCCGGAGCGCGACCCGATCATCACGGCGAAGGAAGTGGCCTCGCTCGACCTGGTCTCCGGCGGCCGAGTGATTCTCGGTGTCGGTGTCGGCTGGAACCGCGAGGAGATGAGGAACCACGGAACCGACCCCGCCACACGTGGCCGGCTCACCGACGAGCGGCTGCTTGCCATGCGTGAGCTGTGGATCGAGGAGAAGGCCGAGTTCCACGGCGATTTCGTGGACTTCGACCCGGTCTTCTCCTGGCCCAAGCCCGTGCAGCGCCCCCATCCGCCGATCTACGTCGGCGGCGGCGAGGGGGCGTTCCGGCGGGTGGCGCGGTTCGGGGACGCGTGGCTGGCCAACGGCGTGGTGCCGCAGGAGCTGGGCCCGCAGATCGAGCGGCTGAACGCCCTTGCCGACCGGGAGGTGCCGGTGACGGTGTACGGGGTCCCCGGCGATCCCGAGCAGATCGAGGCTTATCGCGAGTTGGGGGTCGAGCGGCTGCTGTTCTCCCTGCCGACGATGCCCGAAGCGGAGACGCTGGAGCACCTGGACCGACTGGCCGACATCATGGCCCGGTAACGGTGAGGTGCGGGACGCCCTTGCGCCTCGGGCCCGTCCGCCGGCCTGGCCGGGAGCGGGTGCGATGCCTGATCTGACGAGCGCCGAGGCGAGGGAGCGGTTCGCCGTGGCGCGCGTCGCACATCTTGCGACGGCCGACGCGGCGGGCCGTCCGCACCTGGTCCCGGTGGTGTTCGCTCTGGACGGCGATGTGGTGGTCCTGGCCGTGGACCACAAACCGAAGCGGACGATAAGGCTGAAACGCCTGGCCAACATCGCCGCCAACCCGTCCGTCTGCCTGCTCACCGACCACTACGAGGACGACTGGGACCGCCTGTGGTGGGCGCGGGCCGATGGCAGAGCCCGCGTGTCCGGGCGGCGGGACCGGTCCTCCGAAGCGGCCCGCGGCGTCGGCCTGCTGACGGCGAAGTACCCGCAGTACGCCGAGCGGCCGCCCGACGGGCCGGTGGTCGAGGTCTCGGTACTGCGCTGGAGCGGCTGGCGCGCCTCCTGATCAGACCTGCCGGCAGGGCGCGCGACGCGCACCGGTGACGGCGCTGTGCACAGCCGACGCTCCGGCATGAAGCACAGCTGCGGGCGCGTTTAAGAAAACCTCGATGGACCTGTGGCGCGGGGTGCGGCAGATTTCTCTGTGACGGCAGAGGATGGTGCGCGGCAGCCGATCGACGCACGCTGCCATGCCGTCCCCCTCTTCTCCCCGGGCCGCAGGCTTCCCCCAAGCTGCCCCGGCCCGGGGTACTCAACGCGTACAGCACAGGGAGCCGCAGCCGTGAAGGCACTCGTGAAGCAGAAGGCCGAGCCGGGACTCTGGCTGATGGACGTGCCGGAGC
Source organism: Streptomyces sp. NPDC052052 (assembly GCF_040680455.1). Taxonomy (NCBI): domain Bacteria; kingdom Bacillati; phylum Actinomycetota; class Actinomycetes; order Kitasatosporales; family Streptomycetaceae; genus Streptomyces; species Streptomyces sp. NPDC052052. Next base: position 55,200 of record NZ_JBFAWU010000029.1, read on the forward strand.
CGGAGATCGGTCCCTCGGACGTGCTGATCAAGGTGCTCCGCACCGGCATCTGCGGCACCGATCTGCACATCCGGAACTACGACGGCTGGGCCCAGCAGTCCGTACGCACCCCGCTCGTCCTCGGACACGAGTTCGTCGGCGAGGTGGCGGAGATCGGCGCGGACGTGGTCGACATCAGCGTCGGCGACCTGGTCAGCGGCGAGGGCCACCTGGTCTGCGGGAAGTGCCGCAACTGCCTGGCGGGCCGCCGCCACCTGTGCCGTTCCACGCTCGGACTGGGCGTCGGCCGGGACGGGGCGTTCGCTGAGTACGTCGCCCTGCCCGCGTCCAACGTCTGGGTGCACCGGGTTCCCGTCGACCTCGACGTCGCCGCGATCTTCGACCCGTTCGGCAACGCCGTGCACACCGCACTGTCGTTCCCGCTGGTCGGCGAGGACGTACTGATCACCGGCGCCGGCCCGATCGGCATCATGGCCGCCGCCGTCGCCCGGCACGCCGGCGCCCGCCACGTCGTCATCACCGACGTCAGCGAGGCCCGGCTGGAACTGGCCAGGAAGGTCGGCGTCAGCCTCGCCCTCAACGTTGCCGAGGAGACCGTCGCCGAAGGCCAGCAGCGCCTCGGACTGCGCGAGGGATTCGACATCGGCCTGGAGATGTCCGGCCGGCCCGAGGCGATGCGCGAGATGCTCGCGAACATGACCCACGGCGGCCGGATCGCCATGCTCGGACTGCCGTCCGAGGAGTTCGCCGTCGACTGGTCCCGCATCGTCACCTCGATGATCACCCTCAAGGGCATCTACGGCCGTGAGATGTTCGAGACCTGGTACGCCATGTCCGTCCTGCTGGAGGGCGGCCTCGACCTCGCCCCCGTGATCACCGGCCGGTACGGGTACCGGGACTTCGAGGCGGCCTTCGACGACGCGGCGAGCGGGCGCGGCGGCAAGGTCATCCTCGACTGGACCGCCTGAGCCCCGCGACCGCCGAGACCCGAGATCGCCGAAACTCGCGAGCGCCGAGACCCGCGACCGCCTGAGCCCTCCGACCGCCTCCGTACTCAGCTGGGAGACACCCCCATGTTCGACTCCGTCCGCGACGACATGCGCACCACCCTCGACGAGATCCAGGCCGCCGGACTCCACAAGCCCGAGCGTGTGATCGGCACCCCGCAGTCCGCGAGCGTCGCCGTCACCGCCGGCGGCCGCCCCGGTGAGGTGCTCAACTTCTGCGCCAACAACTACCTGGGCCTCGCCGACCACCCCGAGGTGATCGCCGCCGCCCACGAGGCCCTGGACCGCTGGGGCTACGGCATGGCCTCGGTCCGCTTCATCTGCGGCACCCAGGAGGTCCACAAGGAGCTGGAACAGCGGCTCTCCGCGTTCCTCGGCCAGGAGGACACGATCCTCTACTCCTCCTGCTTCGACGCCAACGGCGGCGTCTTCGAGACCCTGCTCGGCCCGGAGGACGCGGTCATCTCCGACGCCCTCAACCACGCCTCCATCATCGACGGCATCCGCCTCTCCAAGGCCAAGCGCTTCCGCTACGCCAACCGCGACATGGCCGACCTGGAGATGCAGCTGAAGGAGGCGTCCGGGGCCCGGCGCCGGCTCGTCGTCACCGACGGCGTCTTCTCCATGGACGGTTACGTCGCCCCGCTGCGCGAGATCTGCGACCTGGCCGAGCGCTACGACGCCATGGTCATGGTCGACGACTCGCACGCGGTCGGCTTCGTCGGCCCCGGCGGACGCGGCACGCCCGAACTGCACGACGTGATGGACCGTGTCGACATCATCACCGGCACCCTCGGCAAGGCGCTCGGCGGCGCGTCCGGCGGCTATGTCGCGGCCCGCTCCGAGATCGTCGCCCTGCTGCGCCAGCGTTCCCGCCCGTACCTCTTCTCCAACTCGCTCGCCCCGGTCATCGCGGCGGCCTCGCTCAAGGTCCTGGACCTGCTGGAGGCCGCGGGCGACCTGCGCGAGCAGCTCAACGCCAACACCGCGCTCTTCCGTAACCGGATGACCGAGGAGGGCTTCGACATCCTGCCCGGCGACCACGCCATCGCCCCCGTCATGATCGGGGACGCGGCGAAGGCAGGCCGGATGGCGGAGCTGCTCCTGGAGCGCGGTGTGTACGTGATCGGGTTCTCCTACCCGGTCGTCCCGCAGGGTGCGGCCCGGATCCGCGTCCAGCTCTCCGCCGCGCACTCCACGGCGGACGTCAACCGCGCCGTGGACGCCTTCGTCGACGCGCGGGCCGCGCTGGGGGAGTAGCCGGCAGAGCAGCGGCGCCGGGAACCAGGCGCGGGACGAGCCCGGCCCCGGGAACCTCACCCGGGGCCGGGCTCCCTTCGTGACCTGGGACAATGGGGAACATGATCGATGCACGACGGCTGCGCATTCTCCGTGCGGTGGCGGACCACCGCACCGTGACCGCCGCAGCCGCCGCGCTGTATCTGACGCCCTCCGCGGTCTCCCAGCAGCTCGCCGCCCTGGAGCAGGAGACCGGGCACCGGCTCGTCGAACGCAATGCGCGCGGCGCCCGGCTCACCCCCGCCGGGGAGATCCTGCTGACGCACACCAACGCGGTGCTGGCGCAGCTGGAACGGGCCGAGGCGGAACTCGCCGCGTACGACGCCGGGGACGCCGGCACGGTCACGGTCGCCGCGTTCGCCACCGGCATCGGCCTGGTTCTCGCCCCCGCGATCGCCGAACTGACCCGCACCGCGCCCGGCATCCGGGTCCGTGTCCAGGACGCCGAGGGCGATGCGAGCGTTCCGATGGTGCTCGACCGGCAGGTCGATGTCGCGGTCGCCGTCGAGTACCGGGGCGCACCGGACGAGGACGACCAGCGGCTGACCCGGGTGCCGCTGTACTCGGAGCCGTTCGACGCGGTCCTGCCGGTGGGGCACCGCCTGGCGGGGCAGGAACAGGTGGCGATCGCCGACCTGGAGAAGGATGCCTGGATCGGCCCCTACCCCGGCAACCCGTGCCATGACGTGATGGTCCTGGCCTGCGAGTTCGCCGGGTTCCAGCCCAGGCTCGCGCACTCCTCGGACGACTTCCGTGCGGTGGTCGCACTGGCCGGTGCGGGCGCCGGGGTGGCGCTGGTGCCGAGGTCGGCGCTGCGCGGGATGGAGCTGACCGGGGTGGTGGTCCGTCCGGTGGAGGGCAGCGCCCCGACCCGCCGGGTCTTCGCCGCGGTGCGGCACGGCGCGGAGGGCCACCCGCTGATCGCACCGGTGCTGGACGCTCTGGCCGCGGCGGCGGTACGGGAGGCGGCGCTGCCGCTGCCGGCTTTGCCGTGAGGTGGGGCCCGGCGCCTTCGCATGAGGTTCCCCCAGGTCACACCACTCCAAAGATCCTCATCGTCGAGGTGACGTCGGAGTCGAACGCGGAGACCGACCGGGTCGTGAAACGCCGCCGGTACGCCGAGTACGGGGCCCCGCTCCACCTCGTCGTCGACCGGATCGAGGGCAGCACCACCCTGTTCTCCGAGCCGGGCCGCCTCGGCTACACCCGTGTCGACGGCCCGCGCCCGTTCGGGACCGTGCTGCGCCTGCCGGACCCGTTCGACCTGGACATCAGCGGCCTGTCGCCGGCCTGACCGCGGAGGCCACGGACTCCACCGAGGCCGTGGAGGTCACCGGGGCTGCCACCGATCAGACGGCCGCCAGGGGGCCTGGCCTCCCGCTCGCGGGGAGCGGTCCACGCGGGCAGGATGCTGTATGCCGTGTCACGTCGTCAGGAGGCTCGCATGACCAGCCCGAACCAGCCCGCACCGTTCACCGCCGACGACTACCGGGCCCGGATGGCCCGTGCCGCCGAGGGTGCCGCCGAGGCCGGGCTCGCGGGAGTGCTGGTCGCCCCCGGCCCCGACCTCGTCCACCTCACCGGCTACCAGCCCGTGAACACCGAACGCCTCACCGTCCTCGTCATCGTGCCCGGCCGTGACCCGGTCCTCGTCGTCCCGACCCTGGAGGCCCCGGACGCCGAGAGCGCGGTCGGCTCGCCCGCGTTCACCCTCCGGGACTGGACCGACGGCAAGGACCCGTACGCCGTCACCGCACCCCTGCTCGACGGCCGGGGCCGGTTCGCGGTCAGCGACAACGCCTGGGCGATGCATCTGCTGGGCCTTCAGCGGACCCTTCCGGACACCTCGTACGTCTCCCTCACCGAGGCGCTGCCGATGCTGCGCGCGGTGAAGGACGCCGCCGAGCTGGAGCGGATCGCGGCCGCCGGAGCCGCCGCCGACGCCACCTACGGCGAGATCCTCAAGGTGCGCTTCGCCGGCCGCAAGGAGACCGACATCGCCGCCGACCTGTCCGCCCTGCTCAAGCAGTACGGGCACTCCCAGGTCGACTTCACCGTCGTCGGCTCCGGCCCCAACGGCGCCAACCCGCACCACGAGGCGGGCGACCGCGTCATCGAGCACGGCGACATGGTCGTGCTCGACTTCGGCGGCCTCAAGCACGGGTACGGCTCCGACACCTCCCGGACCGTCCACGTCGGCGAACCCACCGCCGAGGAGCAGCGGGTCCACGACATCGTGCGGCAGGCCCAGCAGGCGGGCTGCGACGCGGTCCGGCCCGGGATCGCCTGCCAGGAGATCGACCGGGCCGCCCGCACCGTCATCACCGAGGCCGGCTACGGCGAGCAGTTCATCCACCGCACCGGCCACGGCATCGGGGTCACCACCCACGAACCGCCCTACATGATCGAGGGCGAGGAGCAGCCGCTGGTGCCCGGGATGTGCTTCTCCGTGGAGCCGGGTATCTACCTGCCGGGCCGGTTCGGTGTCCGGATCGAGGACATCGTGACCGTGACCGAGGACGGCGGCCGACGCCTCAACAGCACGTCGCGCGAACTGGCCATCGTCGAGTAGCCGCGACCGCACGTGGCCGACGGGCCGCCGGAGCCTGCCGGGTGGTGTCCGACCTGAGGAGTGGCCTTCGACCGGGCGGCTGCGGAGGCCAGTGCAGCTGCCTCATCTCTGCCCTTCGCGCCGATGCCGGGCTTCCCTCCGGAGCGGGGCTTCGTCGTCGGGAATGTCCGGGGAGGTGAAGTGGAAGGGCACTTCGAGGCGGTGAGCGAGGGCCGCGCCCGCCGCGGCAGCAGTGGGGCCCGGCGGGCGTCCGCCGGGGCGACGGCGGACGGTCGCCAAGTGGCCCTCCCCGGGCGGGTCGTCCAGGACCGCGACCAGCAGGACGAACCAGTTGTGGACGGTGTCGCCGTCCCACAGAGCCTCGACGGCAACCAGCCGGCCGGGGAGAGCCGCGGCACGAGTGGTGAGCGAGGGGACGTCGAGCGGATCGGGGGACGCGCGCTGAACCCGGTCCCCGAGGGCCTGGTAGCGAGCGTGGACCACCTGCTCCGCCTCATACAGGCCCAGTCCCAACGGGCGAAGGGCCTCCCATACAGCCGTGACTGCCGTCATCCGCTGGTCGCGTTGCACACTCGCATCGACCTCCGACCGTGTCTGTTCCTCGAGACAGGCCCACCAGTCGCTCACCGGGCGACCGGCCAGGGTTCCGGAGCGTTCATCATGCGCCGAACGTACTTCAGTTTCGGCCCCTGTTCGTGCCGCGGTCGGTCGGAGTCGGTCCGGCCAAGGTGCCCCTTCGAGAGCCGGACGCAAGCGGAGCCGATCGCGTACCCTGACCAGTCCAGGCCCCATGGGCGCCGCGCTCACGGCACATCACCGTGGTTCGGCTCCCACAGGCCGACCGGTACCAGACGCTCAGTCAAGCCGATGCCCCGCACACAGCACGACGAAGCCTCCGCGTGTCAGGCAGGATCTGACCGCCACCCTGCACAAGAACTGACAGAGCTCGGTGCGACCGCTTGCGACGAGCCCGCTCTTACGTCCTACGAGGCGCCGTGACCGACCACCTGCAAGCCGTGATCGACATGATCGGGCCGCCCGAGAACCGCTTTGCCGATCCGGCTGCCTGGGCCCGGCTGGAGGCCGAGCTCGGCACAACGCTTCCCGCCGACTACAAGATCATCGTTGACGCCTACGCGCCGATCCAGATCAACGGGCATCTGTTCCTGCCGCATCCGGCCACCGGACGCTGGAACCTGGCTGAAGAGATACGGGGCACCTCGCGAGTGTGGGCCGAGACGCGTTGGCAACGGGACTGGAGAGACGACCCTGAGTCCGACCCCCGCGTTATCTGCGGGCTGCCGGACCTTGCCTTCGGAACACGGGAGGGTCTGATTCCGCTGGCCGGCACGGACCGGGGAGAGGTCATCTTCCTGGCACCCGAGGTCCACGGGTTCCCCGGAGGCATGTGCGTGGCGTGCGAAGACGGGGACTGGGCCGGATACCCGATGTCCTTCAGCGAGTGGATGTACCGGTTCCTGATCGGACAGGACATGGCGGGGTACCGGAGTGCCGCGTTCTATCCCGGACCCGTTCTGCTGGAGTACCCGCCGATGGCGCCCGGTGAGCCCACAAAAGTCGGGCACGGTCCGGAACGGGGCATGTAGACCAACGGGCCCATGGAGACGGCACCCGGCGGATCCCGTGCTCGGCAGCGTCCGGCCCAACGATCTGCGCAGCCCAAGAGCAACTGCTCGAGCTGCGGAGGCCACCCGGTCGGACCTCATTCGTCGGCCAGCACCACGCACGACTCCGGTGGCAGGTGCAGCAGCCCGTCGCTGTCCGGGGCCTGCACCGGCTCCCATGCGGCTACCACCCGGCCCCCGACGCCTCGGTGCCGGCCCGCGCCCAGCGGGATCGCGGCCGGCTTCTCGCCGAGGTTGACCGCGATCCGCAGATCCCCGCGCCGGTACGCCAGCCAGCGTGCCGCCTCGTCGTGGGCGGTACGCACCGACGCCAGATCCGGGTCGGAGAGGTCGGGCAGGGCGTGGCGCAGCGCGATCAGCTCGCGGTACCAGGCGAGCAGGCGGGCGTGCGGTTCCTGCGCCGGTTCGCTCCAGTCCAGGCAGGAGCGGTTCCGGGTGGCCGGGTCCTGCGGGTCGGGGATGTCGTCGACCACCCAGCCGTGCGCCGCGAACTCCCGCCGCCTGCCGTCGCGGACCGCCTCGGCGAGCACCGGATCGGTGTGGTCGGTGAAGAACTGCCACGGGGTGCGGGCGCCCCACTCCTCGCCCATGAAGAGCATCGGTGTGAAGGGCCCGGTCAGTACGAGGGCCGCGGCACAGGCCAGCAGGCCGGGGGAGAGGGTGGCGGACAGCCGGTCGCCCAGGGCCCGGTTGCCGATCTGGTCGTGCGTCTGGGCATAGCCGACGAAGCGGTGGGCGGGGGTGTGGACGACGTCGACGGGACGTCCGTGGGTACGGCCGCGGAAGGTGGAGTACGTGCCGTTGTGGAAGAACGCGCTCGTCACGGTCTTGGCGACGGCGGCCAGCGGAGCGGCGGCGAAGTCCGCGTAATAGCCCTGCGATTCACCGGTCAGCGCGGTGTGCACGGCGTGATGGAAGTCGTCGTTCCACTGGGCGTGCAGGCCAATGCCCCCGGACTCGCGGGGTGTGGTCGTGCGCGGGTCGCAGCGGTCGGACTCGGCGATCAGCGAGAGCGGACGACCGAGTTCCACGGCGAGCGCGTCGGTGGCCGCGGACAGCTCCTCCAGAAAGGTCAGGGCCCGTGTGTCGACCAGGGCGTGGATCGCGTCCAGCCGCAGCCCGTCCAGCCGGTAGTCGCGCAGCCAGGCGAGCGCACTGCCCAGCAGACAGGCCCGCACCTCGTCCGAGCCCGGGGCGTCGAGGTTGACCGCGGCGCCCCACGGCGTGTGGTGGGTCTCGGTGAGATAGGGGCCGAAGGCCGGGAGATGATTGCCGGACGGGCCGAAGTGGTTGTGGACCACGTCCAGGACGACCCCGAGCCCGAGACCGTGCGCCGTGTCGACAAAACGCTTGAGCCCCTCCGGGCCGCCGTACGGCTCGTGCACGGCCCAGAGCGACACCCCCTCGTAACCCCACCCATGGGTACCGGGAAAGGGACAGACCGGCATGAGCGACACATGGGTGATGCCCAGGTCGACCAGGTGGCCGAGCCGCTCCGCCGCGGCGTCGAAGGTGCCCTCCGCGGTGAACGTGCCGATGTGCAGCTCGTACAGGACCGCGACGCCCGGAAGCCCCCGGCCGTCCCAGTCGTGGTGCCAGACGTACGCCGAGTGGTCGACGACGGCGCTCGCGCCGTCGGGACCGTCCGGCTGACGGCGCGAGCGCGGATCGGGCAGCACGGGCCGGCCGGCCCCGCCCTCACCCCCGCTGCCCCCGCCCCCGTTCAGCACGAAGCCGTACCGGTCCCCGTCCGACGCCTCCGCCTCGGCCGTCCACCAACCGCTCCGTCCGGGATCACGCCCCATGGCCAACGGCACACCCTCCAGCCGCAGTTCGACCGAGTCCGCATCCGGCGCCCATACCTCGAACAGCATGCAACCCTCCTCGTCTCCTCGCCCCCGTGCCCCAAGGACGGCATCAGCCGCGACGACTGACCCCGCCACTGGATCGAGCCCGTTCCTGGCGATTAAGGCCTGAACCTGATCACTGCCCCGCCGGGTTCTCCTCGATACGCACATCCGCCATACGTACTTCCGTCACACGCGTTCCCTCCCTACGCGTTCCCCCCACGGAGCGGGCGGCCCGGGGCCGGACCGGCACACCGGAGAAGAGGCCGGGCCTTACGAACGGGCCCCTGCATGATCAATACTTCCCGCCATGGTTGCTTCTTGGTGGTCCCGGGCCCGACTGGGGATCTTCGTGCACTGGACGCCCGCCTCCGTACCGGGCTGGGCCCCGCCGTACGTTCCCGTGGACGAACTTCCCGTGGCGGGCCGCCGCTCGCCGCTCGGCTGGACCTCGTACGCCGAGTGGTACGAGAACGCGCTCCGCTTCCCCGGCAGCCCGGTCTCCGCCCACCACCGCGCGACCTACGGCACCCGCCCGTACACCGCCTTCGGAGGCGACTTCAACGACGCCCTGGACACCTGGGACCCCGCTGCCTGGGCCCGCAGCTTCCGGGCCGCGGGCGCCCGCTACGCCGTCCTCGTCACCAAACACCACGACGGCTTCTGCCTCTGGCCCTCCGAGGTCGCGAACCCACACCGCACCGGATGGCACACCGCCCGCGACGTGGTCGGTGAATTCGCCGAAGCCGTACGGGCCGAGGGACTGCGGTTCGGCGTCTACTACTCCGGCGGCCTCGACTGGACCTTCGACGACCGCCCGATAGGCACCGGCGCGGACACCGTCTCGGCCGTCCCGCGCGGCAGCTATTCCGCGTACGCGGGCGCACAGATGCGGGAACTGATCCGCCGCTACCGCCCCGACATCCTCTGGAACGACATCGCCTGGCCCGGCTCCCGCACCGACATCCAGCGACTCGTCGAGTACTACCGCTTCACCGTGCCGCACGGCGTCGTCAACGACCGGCTCCTCCCGTACGCACCCGTGTGGCGCGCCCTGGGCATCCCCGGCGCCAAGGCCCTGTACAACCGCTGGGAGCGCCGCACCATCGCCCAGGGCGAGGGCTTCGTCCCGCGCAAACCTCCGTACTACGACTTCCGTACGCCCGAGTTCGCCCGCTACACCGGCCCCGACCCGTACGAGATCACCCGGGGCATCGACCACAGCTTCGGCTACAACCGCAACTCCCCGCCCGAGGCGTTCCTCGGCCGGGACGCACTGGAATCACTGGTCCGGGAGACGGCATCCGACGGCGGCAATCTGCTCCTCAACGTGGGCCCGCGCGGAGAGGACGCGGCCATCCCGGCCGAGCAGCAGCTCCGCCTGGACTGGCTGGCGGAACTCACCCCCGACCCCGCACCGGACGGGGGCGGCACCGACTGAGGCGACGGGCCGGTGCGGGCGCGCGGCGGCCGGCCGAGGTACGTCAGTCCCAGACCATGTCGAAGGAGCGCTCGAAGTTCACATAGCCGAGTCGTTCGAAGGACCTGGCCATCGGGACGTTGCCGAGATCGGTCGCGGCCCGGATCCGCACCACGTCGTCCTGCGCGGCCAGCACCCCGGTCCCCTCGGCGAGGATGTCGTCGATGTAGCCGTGACCGCGATGGGCGGGCAGCACACCGAGGTAGGCGATGATCGGGTTGTAGCTGTTGCGGGCCGGGATCACGAAGCCGACCGGTTCACCGTCGGGGAGTTCGGCGATCCGCCACCACTCCCGCGGAGTCGAGTACGTTGCCAGCTCCTCGTCGTAGTGCTTCTCGGCCGACTCGCGCGCGCTGAGCCCGGACGCCAGGTCGGCCCGGCCGTGGGCGTCCAGGGTGCCCTCCATCACCGGAGTCATCAGCGCGAGGAGGTCCTCGCGGTCCGCGACGGGACGGAACCGCAGCCGGCCGCTGCCGGCGGGGACCGGTGTGCCGACGCGCCACTCCAGGCGCAGCCGCTCGACCAGCATCCGTGCGCCGGAGCGCTCCATGACCCGGATCCGGGCCTCGACGACCTCGCGGACCGCCGGGTCCTCGCGCCAGTCGGGCGGCACGAAGCGTCCGTACTCGGGCCGTGGCGCTCCGGCGGGCACGACCGCCGCCGTCGCCGTCTCCAGCAACCGCAGCCCCGTCTCGCCGCGTTCGGGCTCGGGAAGGGTGTCGTCGAGGTCGAAGAAGTCGAGCAGCAGGGGTGTGTCACCGTCCCGGCTCCACCAGGCGATTCGCCCCACCAGCCGCTCGCCCCGCAGCGCCACCCACGTCCACTCCGGACGGCGACGCCCGCTCTCCAGGTCCTCGGCCAGCTCGTGATCGAGCGTGTACGACAGCTGGAGAAAGAGCCCGAGCTCCTCCGGGCCGGCCAGCGGACGGATGGTCAATTCGGATACTGCACGGGTCACAAAGTCTCCTCAGGGCGCACCGGTGGCCGCCTCCGATCGGCGGGCGGGCTGCGGCGGGAGACGGTAGCAAGGTCTTCCCAGCAGCGCTCCGAATTTTCGGCGAGGGCGTTCTGTGCACCCACGGCACCACGCTCTACAACTTCCTCTACCGTGCCGACGACCAGCAACTGGTCAACGCACACGTCTGGGGCGTCAACGCCTGCGCCGCCCCGGTGTGGCATCTTCGCCGTCACCAGGAGGGTGGCATGTTCGACACCTACGCAGAGAGCTTCGATGCGGTGTGGGCGACGGCAATGCCCGTACGAGAGGAAGGCTGACCGTGGCCCGCACCGAGTACTACGACGACCCCACCGCCCCCAGGCCGAACAGCATGGTCGTCGCCGCCTCCGCCGTCGTCACCGACGACCACGGGCGCATCCTTTGACGGTGTCCCTGCCCACACCACGCAGGAGGGGGCGGGAAGCGGGGGAAGCCGGGTTTCCTGGACACCCCGGGCCGTCCGGCCGACAATTGGCCCTGTGACGTCCCCCTTCGAGTCCCACACGTATCCCGCGCGGCTCTCCGACGCCCAGCGCGACCGTGTTCTCGGCGTGCTCAGAGACGGTGCGGCACAGGGAAAGCTGTCGCACGACACCTTCATGCGCCGGATGGAACTGGCCCTCACCGCCCGCCGTTCGGAGGAGTTGGAGGCGCTCACCGCCGACCTGGAGGGCGAGGGCCGCTGGTCGCGGCGGATACTCCGGGTCGTGGGCGGGGTGTCCGGCTTTCCCGGCCGGGTGCGCCGGGTCTGGCAGACCGAACGGCTGCCCAAGCTCCAGCTCCCCGTCCCGAGCCCGCAGCCGCTGCTGATCGGCCGTGATCCGGGCAACGGACTGCGGCTCAACCACGAGACCGTCTCCCGGATCCACGCGGAGCTCATCGTCCGGGGCGGCCACTGGCTGCTGCGCGATCTCGGCTCGACCAACGGCACCTGCGTCAACGGACAACGCGTCATCGGTACCGTCCCGGTCAGGGACGGGGACCAGGTGAGCTTCGGGCAGATGAGCTTCCGGCTCACCGCGCCGGTTCTCGGCCCGCCTGCCTGAGAGGGCGGATGTCTCAGGCGTGCCGACCCGGCCGGGGTGCCGTCGTCACGTTGGATGCACTGTCGCCCGAGTGGGTCTCCTGTCAGGGGCTTTTCAGGGTTGGTCGGGGACCGATCAGGGCCGATCCGGGCGCAGGGCAAAGAGGTCAGGGCCGGGTCAGGGGAAGGGGCTTGTCGCAGCCCCGGTCGGCCCGTCAGCCACGACGCCGACATCTACAGGGCGGGAAACACCGTCGAGCGGCTGATCAACAAGCTCAATTCCGCGGCATCGCCACCCGATACGACAAGACCCCGGACAGGTACCTCGCCGGCTTACTCCTACGCGCCTCAATGATCTGGATCAATGTCCTCACCCTGACGACCCATCGCTCACGACTCGATACGCGCCCTAGGAGGGTTGGCGAACGCCTGGCAGGGCCGTGATCGGCGGGGCTGACCTGCGTCAACGCATCGTGCGGGCTACATCGCCGTGGAGGGGGGGGCGATGGGGGGGCTTGCGGGACCCGATCCGCGTCGCCGGTGGGAGCGCGGTCGGTGGTGGCGTACGGACCGGCGGCGGGAAGGTCGGTGTCAGTGTGGTCGGCGGCACGATGCTCCTCAACTTCCTCCGGTTCAAGACCGGGTCGGCGGTCGTCCGGCCCTGTGCGCGGATCTGCGCACAGGGCCGGAGCTACACGAGAAGCCACCCCTTGACCGCGGTCTGATGGTCACCCCTGGGGGGTGTTTGTTTTCGCCTTGCCTGCCCCCTTGGCCGGGCGGGTTTGTCCGTGGCCGACGCCACACCCGTCCGGCCGGAGTCCAGCGAGCGGGGCGAGTGCTGGAGGGCGGTCCGCGCTCGGAGCCCGCAAGCGTTCAGCTGGTGAAGTAGCCGGCGTCGAGCCCGATCCAGCCGTTGAACCCGCGCTCGTCATAGACGCACAGCGAGCCGTCGGTGAGGACCTCCCAGCGGACGGTGAAGGAACCGGAAACCCCGGCTCCCGTGGTCTGACCGACCATGCCCTGCGTGCGGTTCGGACGGATGTGCGGCGGGAGGACGAGAACCGTCTCACCACTGGTCCAGGGGGTGCCGTTGGTGTGCGCCAGCCGAAGGTGGATGTCGATGCGGTTGCCGAGCTGGCGGTACTGGGGGACGTAGTTGCTGGAGTTGGGGGTGTAGAGGGCGGTGTCGTAGTCCAGAACGGTCCACGGGACGTGATCGCCGGTGCCGTCGGTGGTGCTGGTGATGCCGTAGAGGGCCATTTGGCGCGGTCCTGGTTCTTGTGTGGCGAAGCCGAAGACAAGCTGCGGCCCGTTGGGCGTCGGGCGTACGGCGATGGCTTCGGTCTCGCGGTGGGAAAGGTCGAGGGCGGTGGCGTTGAAAGTCCGCTCGATCATCTTGCCGGTGGTGACGTCATAGACGTTCCACCAGGAATTGCCCGGGCTCGGGTTCGTGGCGCTGCTGTAGGCGCTGCCCTCGTTCTGGTAGACGAGATCCCCGTACAGACACCAGGACTGGGTGCGGTAACAGGCGGGGAATCTGTGCAGCGGGGTGAACGCGCGGCGCTTGAAGGCCTCGAGTTCGTAGACGCGGTACTCCTCGGCGCCGGACGGCCCGTGGCGCACCCCTATCCGGCCGTGGTCGATGTCGAGGGAAGCGGTGACATGGGACGACCCCGGGACGGGATCGAAGACCTCGATCTGGCTGCTTCCCGCATCGACGATGGCGTCGGCGGTGAACGCGACCCGACCGATGCGCTTGCCGTAGGCGAAGCCGCTGTCGACGGGATCCGCGTCGGTCTCCAACCAGAGCCAGGGACGGCCGTCGACGTGCTCGACGCCGAGGCCGGCGCCGTGGCCGACGCCTCTCAGGTACATGACGGCGCGGACTGCGCCCGTGGGAGTGATCTCGTTGATACACAGGTCGCCCCGGCTTTCCCGGGTGGTGCCCGGGACGGCGGCGGGCTCGTCGGCCAGCTGACGACCGTTGCTGATGATCTGCGTCACGTAGGCGAGTTCGGTCACCGGATCAAAGGCGATCTGCTGGTGCACCCTGCTCTGTTCGAGCCGGACCTCCCCGCCGAGCAGATCGACGGGCTCGGCCCTCAGGTCGAACCTGTGCCGCGCGTTCAGGCTCGTGCTGTCTGCCGACTGGCTCTCGGCGGCGAGGCTTGCCGCGAGAGGGATCTGAGGGTCGGCTGCTCGCGGGAGTCCGGCGGAGGCAAGCACTGGTGCCGTGGCCATGGCGGTGAGGACGGTACGGCGAGTCAGTGACATGGCGTCCCGCCTTCGTCGCCCGGTGGCGGCAGCGCGACGGATATGGGCCGCTCCGTGGTGTCGCGGCCGACGGCTCCGGTGAAAGCGGCCACGGTCGCCTTTGACGATCCGCGGCACGGTATTCGGGTGGAACGGTGCTCCATGAGCGTGCAAGCCCCCTTGCGAGATCATCTCCTGTACGGTGCCGTCATCCTCGCACGGCGAGTTGAGGCCGATTGGCATTTTGCAGCGCCTCGTAGGCATCTTGGTGGCCGTTGACCGAGCGGTGCCTCCACGCGGTGATCACCGGCTCGATCAGAACCCACTGCGCGTCGGATAAGTCGCTGGGGTACGGCTTGCGTTCACTCACACCACCGCACCAGCAGATCATCAGCAGCGGACCGGCCGATTCCGCCCGTGCCCACACCATCAGGCGACGAAGAACCCCCCGAAGACTCACGAACCACCCTCTGAGAACTGGCCCCGGGGGCCGGACGGACGCGGCATCAGGACTGCTGGTGCAGACCGCGTCCGGCGAGGGTGAGAAAGACCTCGCCGACCGCCTCGGAGAGCGTCGGATGGGCGTGGAGGTGCGCGGCCACATCGGCCGGTTCGGCCTCCCATCCGACGATCAGTTGGCTCTCGGCGATCATCTCGGAGACGTGCGGACCGACGAGGTGCACGCCCAGCACCCGGCCGTCCCGCTCGGCGACGACCTTCACCATGCCGCCCTGCCCGTGCACCATGCCCTTGGCCACGGCGGTCAGCGGCATGGTGCCGACCGTGACATCGTGCCCGGCGTTACGGGCGTCCGCCTCGGTCAGGCCCACCGCGGCGGTCTGCGGGGACGAGTACGTGACCCGGGGGACGGCGGTGTAGTCCACCGCCCGTGAGGGGAGCCCGGCCAGGACCTCCGCGACCAACATCCCCTCGGCGAAGGACGCGTGGGCCAGCCCCAAGGAGGGCGGCGGCAGCAGATCACCGACCACATGGATGCCGGGCACGGACGTTTCGAGACGGGACCAGTCGGCGGGCGCCACATGGCCGCGGTCGTCCGTGGTCAGGCCGGCCGCCGCGAGCCCGAGCCCGTCCGTCACCGGGGCGCGTCCCACCGCGACGAGCAGCCGCTCGGCCCGCACCGTGCGGGTCTCGCCGCGCGCGGTGCGCACGGTCGCCACGACTTCCTCGTCCAGCACGGCGGCGTCCAACAGCCGGGCCCCCGCCAGCACATCGATGCCCCGCTTCCTCAGACCGCGCGTCAGATGACGCGACACCTCCGCGTCCTCCAGCGGCACGATCCGGTCGGCGGCCTCCACCAGGATGACGTCCGCGCCCATCGACCGGTGGAACGAGGCGTACTCGACACCGATCGCCCCACCCCCCAGCACCAGCACGGACTTCGGCAGCGCCGGCGCGAACAACGCGTCGTCACTGGTGACGACACGGTGCCCGTCGGGCGTCAGGCCGGGCAGCACGCGCGGCCGGGACCCGGTCGCGAGGACGATGCCGCGGCGCGCGACAACCTCGCCGTACCCGGTGACACGTGCGCTGCGTGGACCGGTCAACTCCGCATCCCCGTACACCACGTCAACCCCGGCGTGCGTGAGGTGACCCACCACGCCCCGGTGGTTGCGGCCCACGATGTCGTCCCGGGTGGCGACCAGCGCCGGCCAGTCCACCGAGTCCAGGGTCGCCTTCACTCCCCAGCGCTCCCGGGCCTCCGCGATGCCGTCCACGAGTTCGGCGGCGTGCAGCATCGCCTTGCTCGGGATGCAGCCACGGTGCAGACAGGTGCCGCCGACCTTGTCGCGCTCCGCGAGCACCACCTTCAGACCGAGGGCCGCGGCCCGGAGAGCGGTGGAGTACCCGCCGGTACCACCACCGATCACCAGTACGTCGGTCTCGGTGCGGTTGTCGTCGATCGTCTCTGGCTGCGTCATGGCCCCAGCCTCCGCCCGGCCTTGCCATGAGTCCAAGGCAATGTTTCTGTGGAACCGATGCACAACGTTTATGGCAATGTTCATGGCAGTGGCCGGGGAAGGGTGCGATGAGCCTGCGGCAGATGGAGTACTTCGTCACGGTCGCCCAGGAGGCGTCCTTCACCCGGGCCGCCGAACTCCTCCATGTCACCCAGCCCGCGCTCTCCCACCAGATCAAGGCCCTGGAGAAAAGCGTCGGTGGCGCCCTGCTGGAACGGCTGCCGCGAGGCGTCCGCCTGACCCCGATGGGCCGCGCGTTCCTGCCGCACGCCGAGCGGTCGGTGCGCAGCGCCGCCCAGGCGCGCCGCGCGGCCAGGGCGGCGGCGGGCGCGGAGGGCGGCGAGCTGCACATCGCGACGGTGCACGCGGTGGCCGTCGGCATCCTCCCGGACGTCTTCGCCCGCTGGCGCCGGGAACACCCCGGGGTCGGGCTCGTCCTCCACGAGTACGCCACCGTGGAGGCCCTGGCGGACCGGATCGAACGCGGCACCGCCGACCTGGCCGTCGGCCCGCCGCCCGCGCACTGGCCGGGGCCCGTCGTCCCGGTCGGTGAGGAGGAGATCGTCCTCGTGGTCCCGTTCGACGACCCGCTCGCCGGACGCACCTCCGTCCGCCTCCAGGAACTGGCCGACCGGCCCTGGGTGCGCTGCGCGATGGAGCCCGTCGTCCAAGGTCAGGCGTTCCTCGACTGGGCCTGCGGACGGGCCGGCTTCACACCCCTTACCGCGGTGCGCACCGAACACACCTCGACAGCCGTACGGATGGCGGCAGCCGGAGTCGGAGTCGCCACGGCCCCCGCGCACGTCGTACGGGGAGCGGTGGGGGAGGACTGCGCGGTGCTCACCGTCGATCCGCCGTGGCGGCGGCAACTGGCCGTCTTCTCCCGCGTCGAGCTCACCGGGGCCGCCGCCGCGTTCACGGAGCTGCTCGCAGACTCCCGACCGCTCCACCCGGGCTCGCCCACGGACCGGGAACCCGCCCGGCGCGCCGCGCAACATCACCCGGATGGCCGTACTCCGACTGCGTGACGCCGCCATCGGTGATCAGCTGGTCTGGACCGCGCCGGGCACCGGCGCCCTGAGGCCCCGGGGGGTAGCGATGCAGATCGAAGCGTCGGAGGACATACCCGGACCGGACCTCGGCCGACGGGCGGTGCGCGGAGCGCGCCCCGGCACCGGTCCCAGCCTCCTCGCCCCCGGCGCCGCGCGCGACCCGTACCGGCTCTACCGCATCCTGCGCGAGGAGTACCCGCTGAGCTACGACGCCCCGCTGGGCGCCTGGCTGGTCAGCCGGTACGCCGACGTGACCATGGCCCTGAGTGACCCCCGCTTCACCGGGTTCCCGCACGACAACGCGCCCCGCGGAGCGCCCGCGCCCCTCGGGCTCTGCCACGGCAGCATCCACCGCGCGCCGTCCGGCAAGCGACGCCGGAACCTCTACGGAGTGGTGCCGCGTCACACCGCCGAGCGGGTCGAGCGGGCCGCCTATGTACTCGCGCGCCGTATCGCGGGCCGTCAACAGGCGGACCTGGTGGCGGAGTTCTGCCGCTGGCTGCCCGCGGGCTCCACAGCCGACGCGACCGCCGGCCCCTACCCGGCCACCGATGCGTCCCCGACCCGGCCACCTCGTACCGTCGCGGACCTCGCCTCGCCCTGCACCCGGCACACGGGCCTGCGCGAGACCGCGCTCGCCTCCTTCCTCGCCAACCTGCTGGACGCCCCCGACCTCCTCGTCGCTCTGCGCAGCGAACCCGCCCTGGTCGCCTCGGCCTGGACGGAGTCGCTGCGCCGCGACCCGCCCGTCCAGGTCGTGCTGCGCCGTACCGTCACCGAGGTCGCCCTCAGCGGGGGCACGCTGCCCGCCGGGGCGAGCGTCGCCTGTCTGATCGGCTCGGCGGGCCGCGACCCGGAACGGTTCTCCGCCCCCGACCACTTCGACCCCTTCCGCCGCGACCAGGACCAGTCCCTCACCGGACCGGTGGGCTGCCCGGCCGTCGTGCTCGGCTGTCTGGAGGCCCAGCAGGGCGTGCGCGCCCTGCTGGACGCGATGCCCAAGCTCCGCTGGGCGGACGGATTCCGCCCGGTCGGCACCGGGCTGCTCACGCGCGGTCCGCGGACCCTGATCGTCCGGCCCGGCTGAGCAGCGCCACCGGACGCTCGGCGAAGAGATCTGCGAGCGCGACCCCGGGACCGGTGAACGTCCGGCCGGGCGACAGCAGATCGGCCCATGGCCCGTCGTCCGGAAGTGTCAGCTCCGTCCCGCGCCAGCCGCCCGAGTCGGCCAGCCGCAGCGACAGCCTGGTCACCACGGTGACCACCTCGCCCGCGCGGCAGAACGCCAGGCAGTGCGCGGCCGCCGGGCCGCGGGCGCTCAGCGGGGCGTACGTCCCCGGCGCGCCGAACACCTCCGGCCGCTCGCGCCGCACCCGTAGCGCCGCCGCGGTGAGCCGCGCTTTCTCGCCCGGGGGCAGGTCCTCGGACGGGACACGGAACGGCCGCCGGTTGTCCGGGTCCACCAGCGCCACGTACTCCCGCTCCGTGCCCTGGTACAGATCCGGTACGCCCGGCATCGTCAGCTGCACCAGCGCCGCGCCGAGCACATTGGCCCGTACGTACGGGTCGATGCCGGCCGCGAACCGTTCCAGCGCCTCGCGCACCGGGCCGTTGTCGGCGGCCGGTCCCGCGGCCACGAAGCCCGTCACCGCCCGTTCGTACGCCGGATCGGGCTCGGTCCAGGTGGTGCGGAGCCCCGACTCGCGGACCGCTTTCAGCAGTGCGGGCTCCAGCCGTCCCGCCGCCTCCCGGACCGGCAGCGTCGCGCAGCCCACCGCCGTCTGCCAGGCCTGCCAGGCGAGCTGCGGATCGGGCGCCGCGGCCGGCGTCGCCCGCCCCAGTTCGGCCAGCAGTCCGGACCACTGCTCCGGACACTCGGTCAGCACCGCGATCCGGGCCCGCACATCGGCACTCCGCTTGGTGTCGTGCGTCGTCAGCACCGTGCCGGTGGCCGGCCAGTCGCACGCCAGCCGGTCGGCGAACGCATGGAACTCCTCCGGTGTCACCCCCGGCCGTCCGGGAACGCCGCCCACCTCGTTCGCCGAGATCAGCGGCACGTATCGGTAGAACGCCGTGTCCTCGACCGACTTGGCGCGCAGCGCCGATGCGGTCTGGGCGAACCGGGCACAGAACGCCGCCCGGTCCGGCCCCGCGCCGAGCAGGCCCAGCGCCAGGTCCCGCACCACATCGACGGCCGACGCCTCCTGCGCGACGGAGTACACCGCCTTTGCGTCCCGGACCGCGGCATCCGACAACGCCGCCCGGGCCGCCTGCGTGCAGGGCCCGCCGGCCGTCGTGTAGGGGCGGTAGACGGGGACGCGTACGAGCAGTTCGCGTACGGCGGTGTGCAGGGCCCACGGCGCGTGGTCGCGCAGGGCAGGGTCCTGGGCGCAGATGCGGTCGGCGAGCCGGGTCAGCAGCGCGGTCTCGGCGGCCAGCTCGTGTGTCACCACCCGGTACGCGGCCCGGCGGACGGTCGACTTCCAGTCACCCCCGAGGTCCCCGGCCGGCTCCGCGTACTCCCGGTAGTGGCCGACCAGTTCCGCCGCGCCCATCGGATCGACGAAGAGGCCGTCGATCCGGTGCAGTGCGTCGTATCCCGTCGTCCCCGCGACCGGCCAGTCGGCGGGCAGCGGTTCGTCACGGCCGAGGATCTTCTCCACGACGGTCCACCGCCCCCTGGTCGCCGCCGAGAGCCGATCCAGATAGGCCGTCGGATCGGCGAGTCCGTCGGGGTGGTCGATGCGCAGCCCGTCGACGACCCCGTCCCGGACCAGTTCGAGGATCTTGCCGTGGGTGGCGGTGAACACCTCGGGGTCCTCCGTCCGCACCCCGATGAGGTCCGAGATGGTGAAGAACCGCCGGTAGTTCAGTTCGGTGCGGGCCAGCCGCCACCAGGCGAGCCGGTAGTGCTGGGCGTCCAGCAGTTCGGGCAGCGGCAGACGGGCGGTGCCCGTCCGGAGCGGGAACTCCTGCTCGCCGTAGCGCAGCACCTCGCCGTCGACCCGGAGGCGCGCGATCTCCTCGCCGATCGGCCCGGCCAGCACCGGCAGCAGGACCTTGCCGTCGCCCGCCGCCCAGTCGATGTCGAACCAGCGGGCACGGGGGGACCCGGGGCCCTCGCGCAGCACCTCCCGCAGCGCGGGGTTGTGGCGGGGGTCGGCGGCCATGTGGTTCGGCACGATGTCCACGATCAGCCCGAGACCGTGCTCACGCGCCGTGCGGGCCAGGTCCCGCAGTCCCTCCTCACCGCCGAGCTCCGCACGCACCCGGCCGGGGTCGACGACGTCGTAGCCGTGCCGAGAGCCGGGCACCGCCTCCAGCACCGGGGACAGGTGCAGATGGGAGACGCCGAGCGCGGCGAGATACGGCACGGCGTGCGCGGCGGCCGAGAACGGGAAGTCCGGCTGGAGCTGGAGCCGGTAGGTGGCGGTGGGCGTCATGCGCCGTTACGTACCCATCCCGCGAGCTGCTGTGTCATCGGACGAAGCAAACGGCTCGACCGGCGGTGTCGTCGTCGGTCGCCCTGCACCGAGCCGGGCCGAGGGGCCCCGCTCGAGGACTCTGCCCGGGCCGGGGGAGCGACGGACCGCGGCGGCTCCCTGCAGCGGCCCGCGCCGGACGCTACCCGGGCCGCTGCAGCACCGCCATGCTCCGGCCGACCAGCTTCACCCGTTCGCCCGCCGACACCTTCGGCCCCGAACCGGGCAGGACCCCGGCCGGGCGTGCCGTGTCGACCACCACCATCCACTGCCGGCCGTGGTTCACCGGGACGGAGAAGTTCAGCGTGTCCTCGCTCGCGTTGAACATCAGCAGGAACGAGTCGTCGAAGATGCGTTCCCCGCGTGGCCCCGGTTCCGAGATCGCATGGCCGTTGAGGAAGACCGTGAGCGCCTTGGCATGCGCCGCCTGCCAGTCCCGTTGTCTCATCTCGTCGCCGTCGGGCGTGAACCACGCGATGTCCGAGAGCTCGTCGTGCGTGCCCTGGACCGGGCGGCCGTGGAAGAACCGGCGGCGCCGGAAGACCGGATGGTCGCGGCGCAGCCACACCATGGCCCGGGTGAACTCCAGCAGACTGCTCCGGCGACCGCCTTCGTCCGCCGGATCCACCTCGTCCGCGGCGTCCGCCCTGCCCTTGGCGGCGGGGTCGGGCCAGTGCACCCACGACAGCTCGTTGTCCTGGCAGTACCCGTTGTTGTTGCCCCGTTGCGTGCGTGCGAACTCGTCGCCGTGACTCAGTATCGGCACGCCCTGCGACACCATCAGGGTGGCGATGAAGTTCCGCATCTGGCGTTCGCGCAGTTCCAGGATGTCCGGCTGGCCGGTCTCGCCCTCCGCGCCGCAGTTCCAGGACCGGTTGTGGCTCTCGCCGTCCCGGTTGCCCTCGCCGTTCGCCTCGTTGTGCTTGTCGTTGTATGAGACCAGGTCGTGCAGGGTGAAACCGTCGTGGCAGGTGGTGAAGTTGATGGAGGCGAGCGGCCGCCGTCCGTCGTCCTGGTAGAGGTCCGACGAACCGGTGAGCCGCCCCGCGAACTCGGCGAGGGTCCGTGGCTCGCCCCGCCACAGGTCCCGCACGGTGTCCCGGTACTTTCCGTTCCACTCGGTCCACAGCGGCGGGAAGTTCCCCACCTGGTAACCGCCCTCGCCCACGTCCCACGGCTCGGCGATCAGCTTCACCTGGCTGACGACCGGGTCCTGCTGCACCAGGTCGAAGAACGACGACAGCCGGTCCACCTCGTGGAACTGCCGGGCCAGGGTGGCCGCCAGATCGAAGCGGAAGCCGTCCACATGCATCTCCGTGACCCAGTACCGCAGCGAGTCCATGATCAGCTGGAGTACGTGCGGCGACCGCATGAGCAGGGAGTTGCCGGTGCCCGTGGTGTCCATGTAGTAGCGCTGGTCGTCGGCGAGCCGGTAGTACGAGGCGTTGTCCAGCCCCCGGAAGGAGAGCGTCGGACCCAGGTGACTGCCTTCCGCGGTGTGGTTGTAGACCACGTCGAGGATCACCTCGATCCCCGCCTGGTGCAGCGCACGCACCACCTGCTTGAACTCCAGCACCTGCTCGCCGCGGTCCCCCCAGGAGGCGTAGGCGTTGTGCGGGGCGAAGAACCCGATGGTGTTGTAACCCCAGTAGTTGGCGAGCCCGGCGTCCACCAGACGGTGGTCCTGGACGAACTGGTGAACCGGCATCAGTTCGATGGCCGTGACACCCAGTTCGGTCAGATGGGCGATCACCTCCGGATGGGCCAGCCCCGCGTAGGTGCCGCGCATCTCCTTCGGGAGCCCCGGATGGAGCATCGTCAGACCCTTCACATGGGCCTCGTAGATCACCGTGCGGTGGTAGTCCGTACGGGGGCGCCGGTCGTCGCCCCAGTCGAAGTACGGGTTGACCACAACCGAGGACATGGTGTGCGGCGCCGAGTCGAGATCGTTGCGCGCGTCGGGCCGTCCGAACGGGTAGCCGTACACCGCCTCGCCCCACCGGACCTGCCCGGACACGGCCCTGGCGTACGGATCGAGGAGCAGTTTCGCCGAATTGCAGCGGACCCCGCGCTCCGGTTCGTACGGCCCGTGCACCCGGAATCCGTACCGCTGGCCGGGCATCACCCCGGGCAGATAGGCGTGACGGACGAAGGCATCGGTCTCTCTCAGCTCCACCGCCGTCTCGGAACCGTCGTCGTGCAGCAGGCACAACTCGATTCGGTGGGCGGCCTCCGAGAAGACCGCGAAATTGGTTCCGGCGCCGTCGTACGTGGCGCCGAGCGGATACGCCTGTCCCGGCCAGACCTGCATGGGTTGACCTTTCCACTTCTGATCCGGGTGCCTGGGGCTTGCGGGCTGCTTGTGCCAGATCTTCCCCGAAAGAAGTGCGGCTACCTAGGACGTCGGGCGGTCCGAAATGTGCGGGTTCGCGAAACTCTGTCCCTGGACGGCGCGGAACCCGCATGCGACACCGTGGGTGCGTGCGGGCTTGCCGGGCCTGCGGGCGGTCAGGGGCGCAGCAGCACCTTCAGCCGGCGGCGCTCGTCCATCGCCCGGTAGGCGTCGGCCACCCGGTCGAGGACGACCTCGGCGTCGAAGACCCTGACCGGGGCGATGCGGCCTTCCAGTGCATCGGGGATGGCCTGTTCGATGTAGGCGCGTACTGGGGCCGGCCCGCCGGTCGGGCCGGCGTTCTTGCCGGAGACCGCGCGGCAGTCGATCTCGGGCCACGTCGCCTGCGGCAGCGCGGATGTCCTCGCTGACCCCCGGCGCATCTCCGGCTCGGGTCACCGGGTCAACATCGGGCCCCTCCGTGTCGCCGGAGCCGGGATCGGGGGGCCCGGACCGGGCGGGGGCCGGTCACGGGCCCGGAGCAGGGTCCTGAATGGGGTGCTTAATCCCTATGAATCCACTCACGAGGGAAATCTTGTCGCCTGGAACGCGCCTACCTCATAACGGAGTTGAGGGAGCAGCCTGTGCAAGCGGCTGCACCGGATCCCGCTTGCGGAGTACGCTTCCTTGATCATTGGTGGGGGAGTGGAAGGCGGTGCGTGGGTGAGCTCGGGAGGGTTCGAGCTGCCTCCGGGTGACACAGGTCACGAGGGGGACTCAACCGATCCCCCGCCCGGGGCGGTCTCGCTTGCGCAGCCCATGGAGATCGGCGCGGAACTGGACTGGGGAGCGGACGCCTGGAGCGAGGTGCGCACGCGCGCCCAGCGGGCCGGCCGTGCCTATATCTGGCTGAATCTCGTGGAGCAGCGTCTGCGTGCCGTGGTCGCCGCGGTGCTCCGGCCCATCTACGGGCCGGTCCACGGCGAGGACTGGGTGGTGGCCGCCGCCGGACCGGCGGGGCAGGAGTGGGTGCAGCGCGCCGTCGCGGTGCGCGAGGTCTCCCGCCGCAAGGGCTATCTGCTGGACCCGGCCGACGACAACGTTCTCAGTTTCCTCACGCTTCCACAGCTGCGCGAGCTGATGGTCCAGCACTGGCCGTGCTTCGAGCCGTACTTCGACGACCGGCGCGAGGTCGAGCTGGCGCTCGACGAACTCGAGGTCTCCCGCAATGTGGTCTCCCGCAACCGCGCCCTGAACAAGGCGGTCCTCGCTCAGGCGGAGCGTGCCTCGGCCCGGCTGCTGGAGATCCTGGGCAGCGGTGCCGCGGTCCCGTCGGCCGACCGGCTTCCGGTCGACGCCGTCGAGGAGCTGGTCGGCGACCGGTACGCGGACGTGGTCTCCATCCACGCCGACCGGGTACGGCTCCAGCGCCAGCTGCCCGCCGAGGACCTCTTCGGCGGTGCGCGCCGTCTCGACGCCATCGGCATAGGGCTCAACCTGCTGGTGCAGAACTACTCCGGCCGCAGACTCATCCGGCTCGCCGAGTCCGGCTGCCGGGTCCGGCTGCTGTTCATCAACCCCGCGAGCAGCGCGGTCAAGCGCCGGGAGCGGGAGCTGGGCCTCAAGAAGGGTGAACTGAGCCGGTCGGTGGAGATGAACATCCTCCATATGCGCCGGGTCCGCTCCAGGCTCCGCGACCCGGGTGCCTTCGAGATCCATGTCTTCGACGAGACGCCGCGCTTCACGGCCTATCTGGTGGACGGCGACGGGACGGACGCGGTCGGGGTCGTCCAGCCGTATCTGCGGCGTGCACGCGGGATGGAGGCCCCCGTTCTGGTGCTCCGGGGCGGCGGGCGCGCGGTGGTCCGGGCGGGGCAGGAGAACGAGCACGGGCTCTTCGCGACGTACCGCGAGGAGTTCGAGTCCGTGTGGACGGACTCACGGCCCGTCTCCTGAGGGACCGTCCGCGGGGGCCTGTACGCAGGGCGCTTCCCGGGATGCTGACCGTTCGTTGTCAGTGGTGCGTGCGAAGGTGGTCAGCACCTGGGGGAGAGCACCACGAAGGAGGTATGGGATGAGCTGGCACCGGGAGGCGCTGGTCGGCTTCGACCTGGAGACCACGGGCACGGACATCGAGACCGACCGGATCGTCACCGCGGCGGTGGTGGCGGTGGACCCGGACGGGCGGCTTCCGGCCCCGCGTACATGGCTGCTCGACCCGGGGGTGAAGATCCCGCAGCAGGCTTCGGCCATCCACGGCATCACCACCGAGCACGCCCGCGCGCACGGAACACCGGCGGCCCCCGCGATCGAGGAGATCACCTCCACCGTGGCCGAGGTGCTGAACTCGGGGTCTCCGCTGGTGGTGATGAACGCGCGGTACGACCTGTCGCTCCTCGACCGTGAGTGCCGGCGGCACGGGATAAGGCCACTGAGCGACCGGTTGCACGGAACGGCATCGCCGGTCATCGACCCCTTGGTCCTGGACAAGCACGTGGACCGGTACCGGAAGGGGCCGCGGAATCTTCAGGCTCTCTGCGCACACTACGGCGTGCCGCTCGATCACGCGCACAACGCCGTCGCGGACGCGGTGGCCGCGGCACGCGCGGCGCGGTCCATGGGGGACAAGCACGCGGTCATAGGCACGTTGGCGCCGGCGGATCTGTACGACCTCCAGGTACGGGCGGCAGCGGAGCAGGCCGCGTCGCTGCAGAAGTACCTGCGGCGTACCTCCGACCCGAAGGCCACGGTCGAGTCGGCCTGGCCCGTCATCCCCTACGCCGGCTGAGGGGTGGATCGAGTGGAGCAGTCGTTGAGCATCGCGGTGGCGCAGCCGAGGTGCGTGGCTCACGACGTCGCGGCCAACGCAAAGGCGCACGCGGAAGCGGTTCGGGCCGCGGATGCGCGGGTGGTGGTGTTCCCCGAGATGTCGCTGACGGGATACGAACTGGACGCGGCGCCGGTCGCCCCCGACGACGATCGGCTGGCTCCGATCGTGGCCGCGTGCGCCGAGACCGGGACGCTCGCGCTGGTCGGCGCGCCTGTGCCGGGTCCGCACATCGGCATCCTGGCCGTGGACGGAGGCGCCGTGCGCATGGCCTATGGCAAGGTCCATCTGCACGGCAGCAGCGAGGCCGTCCGTTTCCTGCCCGGCGAGCCCGCCGTGATCGACGTGGACGGGTGGCGGCTGGGGCTCGCGGTCTGCCGGGACACGGGTGTCCCCGAGCATGCCGCGCAGACGGCCGCGATGGGCATCGACGGCTATGTGGCCGGGGTCGTCCACGCCGACCACGAGACCGGGCTCCACGGAGAGCGCGCCCGCCGGGTCGCCGCCGACCACGGTGTGTGGGTCGCCACGGCGGCCTTCGCGGGGCCGACCGGTGGCGGCTTCGCCCGCACGTCCGGCCACTCGGGCATCTGGTCCGCGGACGGGGGACTGGTCGCCGAGGCGGGCGACGCCCCCGATGACGTTGCGCGGGCGGTCTTCACCAAGCGGTGTCCGTGACTGCCGATCCGCTCCGAACGGGCGGCAGGCCTGCGGCTGGTGCGATGCCGATGGGTGAAGCCGGAAGCCTCAGCCGTGACCGGCTCTAGAACGGATACCACCGCACCGCGGCATCCCCCTCGCGCAGTGATGCCACCCGGCGGCGGAACTCCGCGAGCGCCTTCGGGTTGGTCGGCGCATGCTGGGACACCCACGCACAGCTGGCCGTCTCGCGCGCCCCGCGCAGCACCGCGCAGCCGTCCCACTCGCGCACGTCCCAGCCGTACGCGGCGGTGAAGGCGTCGTAGGCCTCGGCCGGGAGGCCGTAGCGGTCCCGGGACAACGCGAGGACCACCAGGTCGTGTTCGCGCAGATCCGCGGAGAAGGTCTCCAGGTCGACCAGCACCGGTCCGTCCGGGCCGACATGGACATTGCGGGGGAGGGCATCGCCATGGATCGGTCCCGGCGGGAGGTGGGGCACCAGCGCGGCGGCTGCCGACGCGAAGCCGTCGCGGCGCTCACGCAGGTAGTCGGCGTCGGCCGGGTCGATCGCCTCGCCCGCGAGCCGCAGCCAGCGTTCGACCCCGCCCAGCAGCTCACGGCGCGGCAGGGTGAAACCCTCCGGTGCGGGCAGGGCGTGGACCAGGGTGAGCAGCCGCGCCAGATCCTGCGGCTCGGCCGGGCGTACGGCGTCCGGCAGCCGGTGCCAGAGGGTCACGGGGTGGCCCTCCACCAGCCGCGCCGAGGGCTCGGCCGCCCGCACGGCGGGGACACCGGAGGCGGCCAGCCACTGGGCGACGGCCACCTCGCGCTCGGCCCGGTCCCGGAGCTCCGGGTTCCGTACGGCGTTCCGGCCGACCTTGACCACCAGGTCGTCCACGGCGAACACCGCGTTCTCGCCCAGCGCGATCAGCTCCGCACTGCCAGAGAGTCCGGCAGCGGTCAGTACCTCGCGCGCACGCATCTCGTTCATGGTCCGATTTTCGCATCAGTGCAGGCAGTGCAGGCCACGGTGCGGACAGTGCAGGCCACCTTGACGAACCGATGGACCGTCAGCACGATGACGAGGGCAACCCGAGCGGCCAGAACGGTACGAAGCCGGTGAAGTGACGCAAGGGGGCGAAGTCGTGACTTTATCCAGTACGGTCGCACATTCCGGGAGGCATGGTCCGCCCGACGGCCCGATCGGCCGGGGCTCCGGGCCGATCGACCGCGGCGCCGGCAGCTGGTTCCTGGTACTGCCCGCGCTGATCCCGATCCTGATCCTCAGCGTCGGCCCGCTCCTCTACGGCATCGCGCTGGCCTTCACCGATGCCCAGTCCGGCCGCACCCGCGCCACCCAGTGGACCGGCGGCCTGAATTTCCAGGACCTGCTCCATGACACCCTCTTCTGGGACTCGTTCCGAATCGGTCTGCTGTGGGCGGTCGGCGTCACCGTCCCGCAGTTCGTCCTGGGGCTCGGCCTCGCCCTGCTGCTCAACCAGAACCTGCGGATGCGCTGGCTGGCACGGGCCCTGGCGATCGTTCCGTGGGCGATGCCCGAGGTGGTCGTCGGCATCATGTGGCGGCTCGTGTACCACCCCGACGCGGGCGTGCTCAACGAGACCGTCCGCGATCTCGGCCTCGGTGACGGCCGGGACTGGCTCACCGGACTCGCCACCGCGCTGCCCGCCGTGATCGTGGTGGGCGTCTGGGCCGGCATGCCGCAGACCACCGTCGCTCTGCTGGCCGGACTGCAGAACACCCCGCAGGAACTCCACGAGGCCGCAGCGCTGGACGGGGCGGGTGCCTGGCGCCGCTTCCGGACCGTGACCTGGCCCGTGCTCCGGCCGGTCGCGCTCTCCATCACCGCGCTGAACTTCATCTGGAACTTCAACTCCTTCGCCCTGGTCTACGTACTGACGAACGGCGGACCCGGCGGCCGCACCCGGTTGCCGATGCTCTTCGCCTACGAAGAGGCTTTCCGCTACGGACAGTTCGGCTATGCCGCGGCGATGGGCTGTGTGATGGTCGCGGTGGTGGCGGTGATCCTCGCGGTGCGTCTTGTCGGCCGACTCGAAGGAGGCGAGGACCGGTGAGCCTGCGCACCAGCAGATCCGCACGCGCCGGACAGTACGTGGCACTGCTCGGCTACCTCGTCTTCCTGGCGTTCCCGTTCCTGTGGCTGATCTCCACCGCCTTCAAACCGGCGCGCGAACTGGGCTCCCTGCACCCGACCTGGATCCCGGACCATCCGACGCTGGACAACTTCCGCACCGCGTTCGACGAGCAGCCGCTGCTGCGGGCCGCCGCCCATTCGCTGACCGTCGCGCTCTGCGCCGCCGTCGTCGCGGTCCTCATCGCCACGCCCATGGCCTATGCGATGGCCCGCCACCGCTCCAGGCTCTCGACGGCCGCCGCCGGATGGGTCGTGGTCAGCCAGGCGTTCCCGTTCGTCCTGCTGATCATTCCGCTCTTCCTGGTCCTGAAGAAGCTCCATCTGATCAACACCCTGTCAGGACTGATCATGGTGTACGTCGTCTGGGCGCTGCCCTTCGCGCTGTGGATGCTGGTGGGATACGTCCGGGCCGTGCCCGTCGAACTGGAGGAGGCCGCCGCGGTCGACGGCGCGGGCCGGTTGCGGACCCTCGTCTCGGTCACCGTCCCGCTGCTGGCCCCCGGCATCGTCGCCACGGCGCTCTTCGCGTTCATCACCGCATGGAACGAGTTCTTCTTCGCGCTGGTCCTGCTCAAGACACCGGAGAAGCAGACCTTGCCGGTCGTCCTGACCCACTTCATCGGCGCCGAGGGCGCGGCCGACCTCGGGCCGCTCGCCGCCGCAGCGTTCCTCGCGACCCTGCCTTCGCTGGTCGTGTTCGCCGTCATCCAGCGCCGGATCACCGGCTCGCTGCTGGCCGGGGCGGTGAAGAGCTGATGCGCGCACCTGTGCGGACGGCGGTTGCCGCCCTGACCACCGCGCTGGCCCTGCTGCTCACCGGCTGCGCCGGGACGGACGACGGCGGGGACGACAGCGGCCGGACCGAGCTCAGCTTCCAGTCACTGGCCTGGCAGAAGGAGTCCGTCGAAGCCAACAAGCAGCTGGTGAAGGAGTGGAACGAGACCCACCCCGACATCCACGTCAGCTACGTCCAGGGCAGCTGGGACACCGTCCACGACCAGCTGCTCACCTCCTTCGAGGGCGACGAGGCGCCGGACGTCATCCACGACGCCTCCGACGACCTCGCCGACTTCGCGTACGGCGGCTACCTCGCCGATCTGCGGACGCTCCTCCCGGACCGGCTGACTGCCGACATCCCGCAGCAGAGCTGGCGGACGACCACCTTCGGCGACGGCGTGTACGGGGTGCCGTTCCTCCAGGAGCCCCGCGTCCTGATCGCCAACTCCAGGATCCTCAAGGAGTCGGGGGTCCGTATCCCGACCCCCGACAGGCCCTGGAGCTGGACCGAGTTCCGGCAGATCACCAAGGAACTGACCGGAAGGGGGAGATACGGCGTCGCCTGGCCGCTCAAGGAGCCGGTCTCCGTCACCCTCAACCTCGGCCTCTCCGCCGGTGGCCGTCTCTTCCACCCGGGCGCCGACGGCACGGTGGACATCCGTGCGGAGGAGGGGGACCAGACCGTCCCCGGCACCATCCACGACCAGGTCAACATCGACCACAGCGCCGCCCGCACCGCGCTCGGCATGGGCGGCTCGGACACCCTCCCCGGATTCTTCGGCGGCAGGTACGCGATGGTTCCGCTGGGCTTCTCGTACCGCCAGCAGGTCGTCGAGCAGGCCCCCGAAGGGTTCGAGTGGACGGTCCTGCCCGCCCCGGCCGGCAGCGGGGGCCTCGCCCAGGGGGTGAGCCCACAGACCCTCTCCGTCTCGGAGGCCAGCCCGCACAAGAAGGAGGCCGCGCAGTTCATCGACTTCCTGCTCCGCCCGCAGAACATGGTGCGCCTGGCCCAGGGGGACTGGATGCTCCCGACCGGCACCGCCGCCCTCGCGGACCCGGCCCTGCACACCGACAGATACGGCTGGTCGACCGGTGTCGCCGTGGCCCGGGCGTTGCGCCCGGCACCCGCCCAGTCGGTGCGCGGCTACCCGGAATGGAAGGACAAGGTCGCCACCCCGGCCCTCCAGGAGTACTACAGCGGGGCGATCGGCGCCGAGGAGCTCAGGAAACGTCTGGTCGACGACGGGAAACGGGTGCTGGCCCGGTATCAGCGGTGAGGAGGCAACCCCCTGGCTAGGGTGTGACCATGACGACGTACGCGGCGCTGTTGCGCGGGATCAATGTCAGCGGCCACAAGAAGGTCCCGATGGCTGAACTGCGCGCCCTGCTCACGGAAATCGGCCACACGGACGTCCGTACTCACCTGCAGAGCGGCAACGCGGTCTTCAGCACCACGTCGGACGACGAGGAGGCGATCGCCGCCGAGCTGGAACAGGCCATCGAGAAGCGGTTCGGGTTCCCGGTCCCCTGCCTGGTACGCAGCGGCGGCTACCTCGCGGCGGTCGCCGACGCCTGTCCGTTCCCGGCCGCCGAGCTCGAGGGCAGACAGCTGCACGTCACCTACTACGGGCAGCCTGTCGACGCGGCCCGCTTCGAGGGGATCGACGCGGCGGCCCACCTTCCCGAGGAGTTCCGGCTCGGCGACCGCGCGCTCTACCTCTACGCCCCCGACGGCCTGGGCCGGTCCAAGCTCGCCGAGGCGCTGGCCCGGCCCTCCCGCACCAAAGGCATCACCGCCACCTCACGCAACTGGAACACCGTGGTCAAGCTGGTGGAGATGACAGCGGACGCAGAGACCGGAGACCACGGAGCCCGCGCATGAGGGAGCCGTCCGCCGGTGTGGTCGAGGCGATGGAGGGCGAGCTGCGCCTCCTGGATCCGCTGGTGCGCGCCCGTGCCGACCTCCTCGCCCAGCTGCTGCACCCCGACTACCGCGAGATCGACTCCACCGGCCGGGTCTGGGACCGCGACGCGATGATCGCCCTGCTGACCGCGGACAACGCCCCACGTCCCGGCCCGATCACCGTGTCCGGGATGCGCGGCGCGCAACTGGGCGACGAGGTCGTCCACCTCACCTACGACACCGAGCGGAAGGGGCGGTTCACCCACCGCAGTTCGCTCTGGCGGCTGACCGACGGGGGCTGGGTGCTCTACTTCCACCAGGCCACGCCCTTCGACCACGCAGACCACTCCGGCCCCGATGCCGCGGGCTGAAACCCTCGGGGACAGGTCGGGCGCTACGCGCTGAGCGCCACCGGCCGCGCGAGCGGGACACGGGCCTCGTCGTACCGGGTCAGCAGCAGCCGCGCCAACTCCTTCGAGGGACCGAGGACATCGGCCAGTACGTCCGCCCCTGCGGCCCCGGCGGCGATCCGGTCCGGGAGCCGGCCCGGTGCGATGACGTACGGGGCCACCGCCACCTGCCGTACCCCCTCGGCCCGCAGGGCCCGCACCGCTTCCTCGGTGCGGGGGAACCCCGTGGGGGATGCGGCGGAGGCGAACGCAGGCCGCACGGCGCACCAACCGGTGTGCCGCAGCTCCCGCGCGATTTCAGCGATCACTGCGATCGCCTCCGGGTCTGTGGAGCCCGCCGAGGCCAGGACGAGCCCGGTCGAGCTTCGGTCTTCGGGACGGACTCCGGCCTCGTGCAGCCGGCGTTCCAGTGCCGCGTTCAGCAGGGGTGAGGGGCCGAGCACCTCGGCCTGCCGGATGCGCAGCCGCGGCAGTCCGACCCGGGCTTCGTGCAGCACTGTGGGGATGTCGGACTTGGCGTGGAAGGCCCGGGTGAGCAGGAGCGGGAGCGCGATGACGTCCTCGGCGCCCTGGGCCGCCAGCCGTTCCAGTACGCGCGGTACCGAGGGTGCGTTGAAGTCCAGGAAACCGGTCTCCACGCGCAGCCCCGGCCGCAGCGACCGGACCCGCGCGGTGAGCGCGTGCACGGTCGCCGCGTGCCGCGGGTCGCGGCTGCCGTGGGCGATGACGAGGAGGACCGGACGGGGCATGGTGTGGCTCAGTTCTTGACGAGGAGGCCGCGGCTGCGCAGCACCCACCGCTCCAGCGGGCTGAAGATCAGCAGATCGATCGCGATGCCGACGAACAGGATCAGGATGATGGCGAGGAAGATGCCGGGCATGTCCGCGTTGTTGCGGCCGTTCTCCAGCAACTGCCCGAGGCCGAGGCCCAGATCGGGGGAGGACGCGATGATCTCGGCGGCCATCAGCGAGCGCCAGGAGAACGCCCAGCCCTGCTTGAGTCCGGCCAGGTAGCCGGGCAGCGCCGCCGGGAGCACGATGTGCCAGGTGCCGCGCAGCCCGGTCGCGCCGAGCGTACGGCCCGCCCTGAGGAACAGCGGCGGCACCTGGTCGACGCCGGAGACCAGCCCGTTGGCGACCGAGGGGACGGCGCCCAGCAGGATCACGGCGTACATCATCCGGTCGTTCAGCCCGAGCCAGATCACGGCCGGGGCCACCCAGGCGACCGACGGCAGGGACTGCAGCCCGGACAGGATCGGGCCGATCGCGGCCCGTACCGGCTTCACCCGGGCGACGAGCAGACCCAGCGGGGTGCCGATGGCCACGGCCAGCAGGAAGCCGAGCAGTCCGCGCGAGATGCTGGTCCAGACGACTTCCAGCAGCGTCCCCTTCAGCCACATGTCGGACGCGCTGTCCCACACCGCGGCCGGTGACGGCAGCTTGTAGTCGTCGGTGACCTGGGCCTCGACGAGCAGCTGCCAGACGACGATCACCAGCGCCACCGCCAGCACCGGCGGCAGCACCTTGTTCAGCAGCACCTGGCGCACCGGGGTGCGGCGCACCTGCACGGCGTCCAGCGCGTCGAGCCCGGCCTCCAGACCGGCCAGATCGTCGGGCTTCGTGTCAGTGCTGGCCATGACGGCGGATCTCCCCACGCAGTTGTTCGGTGATCTCGACGGACAGCTCCGCGACCGCGTTGTCCTCGATACGGCGCGGCTGCTCGATGTCGACCGTCCACTCACGGGCGATCCGGCCGGGGCGGGACGACAGCAGGACGACCCGCTGGGCGAGCCGTACGGCCTCGCGCACATTGTGGGTGACGAAGAGGACCGAGACGCCTGTCTCGCGCCAGATCCGGGTCAGCTCGTCGTGCAGCACGTCCCGGGTGATGGCGTCGAGCGCGGCGAACGGCTCGTCCATCAGGAGTAGTTGACTGTCCTGGGCGAGGGCGCGGGCCATTGCCACCCGCTGCCGCATACCGCCCGAGAGTTCATGCACACGTTTCTTGTACGCCCCGCCAAGCCGCACGAGTTCGAGCAGCCGCTCGGCCTCCTCGCGGCGCCGGGACGTGGCCACGCCACGCAGCCGCAGGGCGAGTTCGATGTTCTTGCCCGCGGTGAGCCACGGGAACAGGGCGTGCTCCTGGAACATCAGGGCCGGCCGCCCGCCGGGGGTCTCGATGGACCCCGCGGTCGGGCGGTCGAGTCCGGCCACCAGATTGAGCAGCGTCGACTTTCCGCATCCGGAGGCTCCCAGGAGGGTGACGAACTCGCCCGGTGCGACATCGAGCGTGATGTCGTCGAGGACGAGCTGCTGTCCCTGTGGTCCGCCGAAGGACTTGGAGACGTGCGTGATACGGGCGGCGTGCCCGACAACTGCACGGTCCTCGGCCTTGGTGAGGGTGGTCGCCATGGTCGTCACCTCCTGGGAATCCTGGAGTCGGGTGCGGGTGGCTTACTTGACGCCGAGACCGGCGTCGGCGACCTCGGGCTCGCCCGCGGCCTTCAGGACCTTGTTCAGCGGCTTCAGGTCGTAGATGCCGGTGAGGTCCGGCTTCTCCAGCAGACCGGCCTTGACCGCGTGCTCGGCCTCGGCGTCGAGCGTGGCGGCCAGCGGGTCATTGGTGATCTGGATCGACTTCCATGCCGGGTCGATGACCTCGGCGGGCAGCGCCTTGCCGGTCAGCTTCTCCAGGGCGGTGTTGGCGGAGGCCTTCGCCTTCTCCGGATTGGCATTGATCCAGGCGTTGGTCTTCACCGAACCGCGCAGCACCGCCTCGACGACGTCCGGGTGCTCGCTGAGGAACTTCTGCGACACGATGATGTTCGTGATCACGAACTGGTTGTCCGGCCACAGCGTTCGCTCGTCGAGCAGTTCCTTGGCGCCCTCGGCGACCAGCTTGGACGCGGTGGGCTCCGGGACCCAGGCGCCGTCGATGGAACCGGACTTGTAGGCGTCCGGGGTCACCTTGTTGTCCGTGCGGACCACGGAGACGTCGCCCTTGCCGCTCTGGGCGTCGACCTTCCAGCCCTTCTCCGAGATCCAGTTGAGGAAGGCCACGTCCTGGGTGTTGCCGAGCTGCGGGGTGGCGATCTTCTTGCCCTTGAGGTCGTCCAGGGTCTTGATCTTCTTCGGGTTGACGACCAGCTTCACCCCGCCGGAGGCCGAACCGCCGATGATCCGCAGGCTCTTGCCCTTGGACTTGGTGAAGCCGTTGATGGACGGGGACGGACCGATGAATCCGATGTCGATCGAGTTGGCGTTGAGCGCCTCGATCTCGGAGGGGCCGGCGTTGAACTGAGAGGTCTTCAGCTGGGTGCCGCCCAGTTCCTTCTGGAAGATCCCCTCCTGGTCGCCGACCAGTGCGGTGGCGTGCGTGAGGTTGGGGAAGTAGCCGATCCGGACGGTGTCCGTGGAGAGCTTCTTGGCGTCGGCGGCGACATCCGCGGTCTTGGAGTCGTCGTTCGCCTCGGAACCGTAACCGCACGCGGTGAGGGCGACGGCGAGCAACGGCAGTGCGGTCGCGGCGGCGAGGCTGCGGCGAAGCGTGGTACGGGGGGCAGGCACGGGAGGTGTTCCTCTCGTTGGCCCGGTGCTCATGTCCCTCAAAAAGAGATCACGGGGACACGGCCGGGACGTCGGCAGGTCTTCGTCTGAACCGGTGGTGCGGGGCGTGCGGTGGGAGCGAGTGGGCGCGCAGGCAGTGCGCGTACGTCATCGCGCACATCGCGCAACCCCGCCCTGGCCGCTGCCGAGGGCGCCGCTGCCGATGCGGCCGCCCTCCTTCGCGAACGTGGAGTAGACGTCGATACCCATCAGAAGTCCCATTCGTCGTCGGCGGCGGCCGTGGCCCCGGGGTCGGCCGCGGCGGCGAACGAGGCACCGGCCATGCCGGCCGTCAGCGTGGTGCCGTCCGCCGGGTCGATCAGGAGGAAGGAGCCGGTGCGCCGGGAGTCCGCGTAGGCGTCCAGGGCGAGCGGTTCCGCGGTACGGACGACGACCCGGCCGATGTCGTTGGCGACGAGCCGGCCCGGCGCCGGGTGCTGCGAGAGGTCGTCCAGCGTGAGCCGGGACGGGATGTCCTTGACGATCGCCTTGACCGTCCGCGTGGTGTGCTTGAGCAGCACCCGCTGGCCCACCGCGAGCGGCTGGTCGGCGACGTGGCAGACGGTCGCCTCGACGTCCTGGGTCACCGCGGGCGCGTCGTCGGCCGGTGCGAGGAGGTCGCCGCGCGAGATGTCGATGTCGTCGGCCAGCCGGATCGTCACCGACTGGGGGGCCCAGGCGATGGCGACGCTCTCACCGAGCGCGTCGATCGCGTCGATCGTCGTCGTACGCCCCGACGGCAGGACGGTGACGGACTCGCCGACGCGGAAGGCGCCCGCGGCGATCTGGCCCGCGTAGCCGCGGTAGTCGGGATGCTCGGCGGTCTGCGGCCGGATGACGTACTGGACGGGGAACCGGGCGTGGCAGGCGGTGAGGTCATGGCTGACCGGAACCGTCTCCAGGTGTTCCAGGACGGTCGGGCCGCCGTACCAGTCCATGTGCGCGGACGGTTCCACGACATTGTCGCCGGCCAGCGCGGAGATCGGGATCGTGGTGATCTCCGGAACGCCGAGCGAGGTGGCGTACGCGGTGAACTCCTCGGCGATGGCGGCGAAGACCGGCTCCGCGTAGTCGACCAGGTCCATCTTGTTGACGGCCAGCACCACGTGCGGCACCCGCAGGAGTGCGGCGACGGCGGCGTGGCGTCGGGTCTGTTCGACGACGCCGTTGCG